>JAUWPZ010000092.1 GCA_030611315.1 Sedimentisphaerales bacterium | reverse complement strand
ACAAACGATAGGCTTGCCGCATCAAAGCAACCCTATTAGGCCGTCTCGCAGGAACTTTTTGTCCGGCAATGACAAATTCTTGCCGATTATTTTGAGAAATCTGTGCAGGTTTGACGATATCGATTCTATTAGAGCTTTGCGTTTCAACATACTGCACCTCCTTGTGTAGTAAGGGTTTATGTAAATTGATTAACTACCCCTTATATCGTCATACACAGGGAGTGTGCCTTGAATTGAATCCGCCTCCAAAAAGTCCTCGAAAAAACCCCTAAGTTTGAGATAACTGTATGATAAAGTATCATCAACCTCCCCAATTCAATTTCCCCAAAAAAATCACGCATCAAGTGTTTGAGGGCAATCTAAAAACGAGAAACAAAAAGAAACTCACCAGAAGAGAAGTATTCGGCGCCGCTCATACGCTCAAAAGTCGCCATTTCGAGTTTTTATTTGTGGTTTTTCTTTTTGATACTTCGGCTCCGCTCAGGACATGTTTTTAACTTTTGATTTTCGTCCTTTACGTCGGCAAGATAAGTATAAGTTGCGCTGTAATACTATTTGCCCGGCAAATAGACTGTCACCGTCGTCCCGGCGCCGGGCTCGCTTTCGATGTTCAGCACGCCCCCATTTAGTTGTATGAACCGTGCAGCGTATGCAAGGCCCATCCCTCGCTTACGTCCTGCCGGCTTGGCCGAGAAGAATGGCTGAGTTGCTTTTCGGGTGGTTTCTATGTCCATTCCACAGCCCAGGTCCCTGATTGTCAGTTTCACTAATTCGCCCATTCCGGCCGATTCGGCGGTAATTTTTATTGGCCCGAGTTCACTGCTGTAGGATTCGATGGCGTTGGAAATGATATTTGCGATTGCCGATACAATCTGACCTGAATCCACGAAAACGGTCTCGACGTCGTCGGCAATTTCTATTTGAACGTTGATATGTTCCACAGATGTCTTCAGATTCGTCAATTGGATGGCTTCATCAAGCATCTGCCTGACATCCGTATGGGTTGGCCTGGGCCTGGTTGGCTCGGCGAAGCTCATCAGACCGTCGATGAGCTTCGATATTTCCCGGGCATTTTCCTGTATTTGCCTGAGGTGTTCTTTCTTTTCATCATTGCCCTTCACCTCAGCCAGAAGTTGCGCTCTGCCGGATATCACCGACAGAGGATTGTTTAATTCGTGAGCCGCCCCCGCCGCCATCTCTGCCAGCGCGTCCAGCGAGCCGATCGGCGCGGGTCCCGAGGGGGTGGTTTCCTCTGGTTTTGAAATAAGCTGCGCGAACCGCTCGGCAAAATGCTCCTGTTTCTGCCGCGCCAGGGCCGCACCCAAAACAGCCCCGGCGACCGACGCCGATGTCCTGAATTTCTCTTCGAACAACTCTACATCGGCCGGATAATAAAGCTCGAAGATAAGTGCTCCGACCGCTTTGCCGTTGGAAAGCAGCGGCACTAATTTGCTCTGCTTCAGGTCGAAATCAACGCCCAGTTGGTCGAACAGCCAGTCAATATGTTCGTGAGCATCTAAAATCGCAAAGCTTCTTTGTATTGGCTTTGGTATCGGGCATGTTTGAGCGGGAACGTTTAATATTGCCGCTCTGCTTTGCGAGAGTTTTTCCACAATGACCGCTTTGAGATTTCGTGTCTCGGCTGAAGGAACAAAATACAAACAAACCATACCTGTTTGGTAAAATTTCTGCCACCGCACAGCGAAGTTTTCCGCGACATCAATGGGCGCGGCGGCCGAATTGATACTGAGCAGAAAATCCGTTGTAAAATCAAAATGGCTCGATGCCGTCTGCAGCCGGCTGTTTTCAAGGGTCAATTTCGTGTTATCCCTGGCGAATCGTGCGGCGGCCGTGTGAACGATGCTGAAATAGTTCGCCGCGGAGCTTGGCAAATCCAGCCCTAAAACTTTGGTTTTCTCTGCGACCTGCCCGGACAGGTTTCGGCGAATTTCCTGCAATTGCTCGGGACCTATGCCGAGCGATTGCGCTGTGGGTTCTGTCGGCCCGGGCAAATCAAAACTGCCCGATTGCCCGATGCCGCATTGGCGAGCCACAGTATCAGCCAACTGCACCACCTGGGCTATCCTTGCCTCGGGCATATCCTCGGAAATCGCCGCAGCCTCGCTGTGATGCAGCCAGATGGCAAGGCTGACGGCATTTGGAAGCTGCCACTTTTGGGCCAGGTGCTTGCCGAGGATTGCATGGTCGCAGCCGAGGTGTCGTCGCTCGACAGTGCAGGTGCTTAATCCGCTTGATTTTGCTTCTTCGACAATATGCGCAAAGCTTCTCGGCATTGCATCTTCGAGCGCGAATTTGCCGATATCGTGCAGCAGACCGGCGTAATAAGCTGCTTGCGAATTTACTTGAAACGATACAATCTCGGCTATTGCTTTGGCACAACAGCCAACGGCAAGGCTGTGAAGTAAAAGCCCTTTTTTGGGCGGGTTTCCGCCTCCATCGAGGCCTTGGTCAAAGTCCTGATATATTTTAACGGACAGGACGGCGTCGCTGACTTCTTGTGCGGGTAGTTTGTCGAGCCATCGGCGGAGCGAAAAGCTTTCATCAGCTAAGTTCACTCCATGCCGGCTGATGAGCGAAAGAATCCTGGCGGCAAGGGCCGGTTCTGATTCGATAATATCGGCTAACATTGAAGGGGAGAATTGACTTTGCGAGACCCTGGAAAAAATTTGCGCCGCAACGGCCCCCGGAATCGAGAGCGAATCGAGACGACTTGTGGCAAGCTCAACCTGGTGGGCTGCTGATGTTGTCTCCGACGGTTTGTCCGGCATAAAGTCATCCTTCTCTTTATGTATTGGCTTTAAGCATTGGTTACCTGCTGCGAGGTAATATCCGATGCTGTTCTATTGGCTTTTGAGGTTTCAAACAGCCCGATTGATTGCGGCGGATTTCCTTATTTCATCTGCAGAACAGTGGTAATCCTGTCTGTAAGTTCGGTGATGTTAAACGGTTTTTTTATGAAATCTTCGGCGCCGGATTTCAAAAGCTGGTCGATTTCATCCTGTTTTATCACCCCGCTGACGATAATGATCTTGATATTCCCAAAGTTGGGATTCCTTCTTATCGTCTGGCAAACGACATTGCCGTTGACGTCGGGAAGCATGTAGTCGAGCAGTATCAATTCGGGATGGTACTGCTGGGTTGCTATTCCCGCCTCGTAGCCGCTGGATACCGCTTTGGTCTCGAATCTGCCGTCTCGGTCCAGCACATCGACTATAAGCTCCACGATTTCGGGGTCGTCATCCACGACAAGAACTTTGATTTTGCCGGAGCCAATCTTGTCCAGCGGAATCTTGTTGTCCTTCATGAATTTGACCAGACTTTGGCGTGGAATCCTGCGGAACTTTGAGCCGGGGACTCGAAATCCTTCCAGGCGACCGGCATCGAAACAGCGGATGATCGTTTGCTGGCTAACCTTGCAGATCTCCGCGGCTTCTCCGGTGGTAAATAAATCCTTCATTTTGTCCATTCCCCTTCTTTAACCAAATCCTTTTGATTTAAGGCCTACCAGATTGCCTTTTTGACCTAACTTAACTACATAAATGTGAAATTGTCAAGGATAAAAACGTATAGAAAGCAGAATTTTTACTGGCGAGAGAGTGGATATTATCAGTCGTTCGGAAAATCAGAGTCGTTCATAAGGGGTACTCCGGCTGGGTTGTTTTTTTGTTGGAGAAGCCTGTTCCGGATGACGTTAAGTGTTTGAAATAGAGTTACTTGCCGTCATAACGGGCTGGGTCTTGGACATTGGAGAGTGATAAACCAAGAAAGTTAAAATAGGAAATATAGGCAAGAAGGACAAGCGGTCAAATGCGTGATTTTACCCAAAAAAAGAGAATGTAAAATGACCAAAAACTTGCAAATATACCTCTGTTTTCAGCGCCAATTGCTGCTCCCCCTGCGGATTTGATTGAAATTGCTCCCTTGTTCGAAAAAACTCGGAGCACTGAGAAAATGGAATTGGAAGTCGTGAACATGCCCAAATACCGGTGTTGATTGGTAGTAGTTGGCCGCAGATTGCGCATGTTTGACAGCGGCTGTGAGCTGCTCAGAGTAAAGAGCGGTTCATTGCCTTTTTGTTTTGACGACAGGCGTTAGTTTGGTTAGACTCTATTGTCCGTTCTGTTCGTTTTGTTTGTTCGAAACACCAGATATAGGAGTTAATATTATGAAGAAAAGAGAATTTAATCGACGTCGGTTCTTGAAGCGAGCTGCGGGCGCCGCAGCAGGGGCGGTGGGTTTTCCGTATGTAGTTTCCTCCTCGGCGCTGGGCAGCGACGGTTCTGTCGCCGCCAGTGAAAGGATAGTTGTCGGTTGCGTCGGCGTCGGCCCCCAGGGCAGCGGCGTGATGCGCAACTTCCTGGGGCAAAAAGATGCCCGGGTCGTGGCGGTCTGCGATGTTAAAAGCCACGTGCTCAAGGCGGCCCAGGAGCGGGTGAACAAGCACTACAAAAATAATGACTGCACCGCTTACAATGACTTTCGCAAACTGATGGCGCGCAAGGACATCGATGTCATCCTCTCAGCCACCACGGACCATTGGCATGTTCTCACTGCCCTGGCGGCTGTAAGGTCGGGCAAGGATGTCTATCTCGAAAAACCGATGAGCCTGAGCATCGAGCAGGACCAGGCACTGCGCAGGGCCGTACATCGTTATGGAAGAATCTTTCAGTTTGGAACGCAGCAACGCTCGGGCAGGAACTTCCGTCTGGCGTGCGAGCTGGCGCTCAACGGCAAGCTCGGCAAGCTGCACACAATCAACGTCTGGTCACCGGGCAGCTCCGAGGGCGGCGACCCGACTCCGGTTCCCGTACCGGAATGGCTTGATTATGAAAGATGGCTGGGGCCGGCTCCTTTTACTCCTTATACCAAGGACCGCTGTGTCAACAGATTATGGTGGCACATCTCAGATTATGCCCTCGGCTTCATCGCCGGATGGGGCATTCATCCGGTTGATATCGCCTTGTGGGGCGGCGGCGACAGGCTCACCGGGCCGATAACTCTCGAAGGCAAAGGCAAATGGCCCACTAAGGGCGTGTGCAATGATGCCTTGAACTGGGACATCATACTTAAGTACGGCAGCGGAGTAACGATGAACTTTACCGGCTGGCCCTGTCGAGAAGAATGGAAGCAGAAATACGGCAAGGTCCAGAGCCACGGCACCGCATTCGAAGGGGCCGACGGCTGGGTACATGTCAACCGTGGCGGCATCACCGCTGAGCCGAAAGAGCTTCTCTCGGCCGAATTCGGGCCAAACGATAAGCGTCTGACCGTGAGCAACAACCATGTCCGCAACCTGCTTGATTGCGTCAAGACCCGCGCAAAGGCCATTGCGCATATCGACGATGCCGTGCAGGGGGACATCATCTGCCAGATAAGCGATATCGCGATTCGGCTCGAGCAGAAGCTCGTCTGGGACATGAAAAAGGAACGTTTCATCAATAACGACACAGCCAACCGCAGGCTCTCACGAGTGATGAGAACTCCCTGGAAGCTGTAAGACAACAGACGCCGCCCGGTGAAAGCTTTTTATCTCGTGTGGTTCGTTAATGACCGGGCGTATCGGATATTGTCTAAACTATGCAAGACTATTGAGGAGAAAAATCAGATGGCCAGGAAGTCAGTTTGTATCCTATTATTAGTATGCGTTCTTTTCTCGGTCTCTCAGGCGGCGCAGGATAAGGCCTCGACCGAGAGCGGCTGGATTAATCTTTTTGAAAGCGAAACACTCGACGGCTGGAAAGCCAGCGAGAACGAGGGCACTTTCACCTTTCGCGACGGTATGTTGGTAGTCGATGGTCCGCGAAGCCATCTTTTCTACGTCGGGCCGGTCGAGAATGCCAACTTCAAAAACTTCGAGTTCAAGGCTGACATCATGACAATGCCCGGCTCGAACTCCGGGATGTATTTCCACACCGAGTATAAGCAAAGCGGCTGGCCGAGGAAGGGCTACGAGATCCAGGTCAACAATACACACCACGACCCGAAGAAGACCGGCGGACTCTATGGCATAAAGGACGTCTTCAAATCGCCGGTAAAAGACAACGAATGGTTCACACAGCATATCATCGTTCAGGGCGGCGAGATTACGGTCAAGGTCAACGGCAAGACCACTATCACGTACAACGAGCCTGAAAAAAAGCGACGCGGTATTGGACAAAAACTCACCGGCGGGACATTGGCACTGCAGGGGCACGACCCGAAGAGCGTCGTCTATTACAAAAACGTCATGGTAAAGCCATTGGCTCCCAGGTCTGCCGGCCCTATTAAGGTCGCCCTTCTCACCGGCGGCCACGGCTTCGAGCAAAAGCCGTTCTATGAGATATTCGATTCGTTCAAGGGCATCGAATACACAAAGGTCCAGCTAAAAGACCACAGCGAGATATTCGAGGACATAAGCGACTGGGATTACGATGTAATTGTCCTGTATAATATGACCCAGAACATCTCGCCCAAGCGCCGTGAGAATTTCAAAAAGCTGCTCAGCCGCGGCATCGGTATTGTCGCGCTGCACCACAATATGGGTGCATTTCAGGCCTGGCCCGAATACAGGAAAATCGCCGGCGGAAAGTACTACCTCAAGCCCGCCGAAGAAAGCGGCGTCAAACGTCCCGGCAGCACCTACAAGCACGGCCTCGATATGAAGATTCACATTGCCGACACCTCGCATCCGATTACACGCGGCATGAGCGATTTTGTGATACACGATGAGGGCTATAAACTCTGCGGCTTTGAGAAGGACAATCACGTGCTGATAACGACCGACCATTCGGCCAGCGACAAGACTATCGGTTGGGTCAGGCAATTCGATATGTCCGGCATCTGCGGCATCATGCTCGGCCACGACCACTATGCCTATGAGAACAAGGACTTTCGCCGGCTGATTTCGCGTGCTATCAAGTGGACCGCGGGCCGCCTGAAATGATGCAGGTTGTCTTCGGCCGGGCAGACAAAAAAATCAATCGAAGCCGAATAGAAAAAATTCACCGCCAAAAGCAACGCCTAAAGCTCCAGTCCGACGGTCCATAAATCCCAAATTATCCCATTTCTTAGCCCAAAAACGCGTCCCGCAAAAAAAATGAAAAAAAATTACATTTTTTCCTTGACTTGTTTCGATATAGTGTTATATTAGAATATAACAGTAGAACTGCTTAAGGAGATTTAGCTATTTTTATACGAATCGAACCATCGTCATCTGTGCCGATATACAGGCAGATTATCGACCAGATAAGCTACCAGGTCGCCGCCGGCGTGCTCAAGGAAGGCGACAAGGTGCCCAGCGTTAGGGAATTAGCGGCAAAGCTGGCGGTAAATCAAAATACCATCCTCAAGGTCTATAATGAGCTTTGCAGGGCCAATGTGCTCAGGATAGAAAGAGGCGACGGCACATATGTTTCTTCCGGTAAGCAGACTATTGCCGCCGCCCAGAGGAAAAAAACCGTCTCAAACGTGCTTCGTGAGGCGGCCGTTCGGGCGGTCCATCTGGATGTTTCCCTTGAGCAGGCCAAAGAGCTGCTGGAAACCGAATATCAGGCCATCAAATCGGCAAGGAATAAATCGGAGTAAATAAAATGGGCAAATACGCCATCGAAATAGAAGAATTGGAGTATTCCTACGGCCGAAACCAGGTCCTCAAGGGAGTAAACCTTCGCGTCCCGGCCGGCTCGATATTCGGTTTTTTAGGCAGAAACGGCGCCGGCAAAACAACCACTATTAAGCTGCTTCTGGGATTGTTCAGGCCTGATGCGGGCACTTGCAGGGTCAAAGAATTGGATTCACAGATAAACCCAATTGTCGTCCGAAGGACCGTCGGCTATATGGCTGAAGACCAGCAGATGTACGGCTGGATGAGGATTGAGCAGATTGTAAAATGGGTGGCGAGCTTTTATCCGAACTGGGACGAGGATTTTACAAGCCGGCTCCTGGAGATGCTCGAGCTGCCGTCAAAGAGCAAAGTCAAGACCTTATCGAAGGGACAAAACAGCCGATTAGCCCTGCTGCTTGCCCTGGGACATAGGCCCGAAGTAGTCATCCTCGACGACCCCACTCTGGGCCTCGACCCGATTGCGAGAAAAGATTTTCTCCGCCATGTAATCGACCTTCTGCAAAGCAACGGCGTGACGGTTTTCTTTTCCAGTCATCTGCTTTACGAAATTGAGCCCGTCGCCGACCATGTCGCGATTCTCGACAAAGGCGTCATTATCAAATCCGCCAAAACCGAACAGCTAAGAGAAAGCATCAGAAAGTTCATCCTCACGCCAAAGCAGCGGGCCGATTTCAGCAGCGTGCCGGGCATTCTGGATTTGCTTACCTCCGGAGATAATGTCTCGGTTACAATCGAAGATTGCGATGAGCAAAAAAGAGCGGCCATAAGGCGACTCTCAGCCAACGGAATACAGGAGACGGCTTTGAACCTGGACGAAATCTTCGAGGCATACGTTATCGGCAACAGGGCGAAGGGGAAACGCGAATGATAAGGCCCTTGATTTGGAAGGAATGGCACGAGCAGCGCTGGAAGCTGGCCTTTGGCACGGTCATGCTTGCCTCTTTTACGTGGTCATTACTCGCCGCACGATTAACGACTGATAGGGAAGTTGTTGTTGTAGTCTGGATTCTCGGCGCCTTGATTTTGTCTTTGTATAGCGCTATGGGCGTCTTTGCTCCCGAAAGAACCGCCAAAACCGCCGCCTTTCTTTCATCGAAACCTGTCAGTTCCCGGAAAGTTTTCTTTTGTAAGTGGTTTTTCGGCTGGTTGAACTTTGCCGTCCCTTTGCTCGTGTGCTGTCTGGGCCTGGCCGTGAGTCTCCTGGTTCAGCCGCAGGGCCGTTACTTCGATATTGGATTTATCGCCAGAGGGACATTGGGGGCAATTTGTGTCGGCACAGTCTTTTACAGTATGACCTGCTGCCTGGCCCCCCGTAAAAGCGGTGAAGCGCTCACAGGATTTGTCGGCTTGATGATTCTTCTTGCGATGTTCATTCATGTTTTTCTGATGGAAACAATAGTTCCGATTCGCCTGTATCCCATCGAAGAACCCGGGATACTTGAAGAAGTAGCTTCATTTATCAACCCTATTTTCTGGATGCATTTTATAAAGCCGATACCTGGGTGCTCCTCACGCCTGAGCATTTTATTCGTTGAGCAGACGATTCTTCTTCTCTTCTGTATGTGGCTCGGAAAACGCAAATGGCAAAGGAGTTCATAAGTTATGCAGATGCTTTGGAAAGAATGGCGCCAGCAAAGAGGCATGTTTTTGCTGTTTTGTCTCGGCGGAATTAGCTTCCCGGTTTTGGAGTGTTATGTTACCTGGAGGCGAAGCGGCGAAATCCGTACCGATACAGGCAGCGGAATTCTCCTGGCTTTCGGCGCAGCTTTCGCGATTATCCTGGCAATTGCAACGACGCACCACGATACCAAAAAGTCAGTGGACGATTTCTGGCAGAGCAGGCCCGTAAGAATCCGGCGATTATTTGCTGCTAAGGTATTCCTCGCAGCGGTCTTGATGTTGGTCGTCTTTTTGATGATGATAAGCCTCGATATGGTAACGCATTTTCGCCGCAGCCCCAATGCATCCTTTGCGTGGCAGGCATTTTGCCATACATATCCCCTGGCCCTTATGCTCTTTTGTCTTACAATGTTCCTGGTCGTGGTTTTAAGAGACAATGCCAAGGCCGTTCTTATTGCAATCTGGGCGACTTTAATTATCTATTTTCTCCCCCTGCTCATTGGTGGCCTGGGCTGGATGAGCGTTTTCGAGCAGCTCGACACCAAACAGGACTCTCTGGCCGCCTATTTTTTTGACCCCGGCTACAAGGTCCGCCCCGTCATATACGTGAGGACTTTAAGCCAGTGGCTTGAATATTTCTTTACTATTCGATATCCCTGGCGGCAACTGCTTCCATACTTTTTCTATCTTGCGGTTATGGTCGGCGGCGCCGGCGTTTTTCTTGCCCTGTCCGTAAAAGCGATGAAAAACAGGTGGCGATGGCATCCCGGCCAGAAAACCATTGCATGGACTTTGGGTCTGTCGGCGGCTTTGATTTTTTGTCTGAGTATGTTTCACGTCGGATACAATTTGGTCCCCGTTACAACATTTCAGGGCAGGCAAATCGAACCTTTGATGAGTTTTGACACTACACCTGAGAATACCATCGACTGGGCCGGCCCCGAGGCCGATGAAATGAGTTTGAAGCTGGACTATACCTGGGCTGATAGTCAATTGTGTGTTGATGGTGATTATATTTATAGAGTCGTTAGGGTGGCCAAATCGAGGAACTGGAATAAGCCCGTAGTCCAAGATTGGTTCATAGATATATACAATCATCCTAAAATTGAGGGAAAGAGTAAACATCTTGCAAAAGTGCGTTTCTTTTCAGCACCGCCGGCCAAGAGGAATTATCACCAGAATATACTTGCCGATTTCGTTCGAAACAAAAGATTGTATGTGGCTTATCAACCCAGGCTCGAAAGCGATGACGGAGTTAAAAACCCACTGCGTTTTCTTGTAGCTGATGTGAGTAATCCTGTCGAGCCTAAAAGACTATATGATGAAGTGATATATGAGCCTAAAAGGGCAGGAGCACGAAGTAGAGGGGGGCAAAGCAATTTTGAGGACTATTGCTACATTGCCTTCAATGATGAGTTGGTGGTCATATCGGTTGCACAGGATGAACCGAATGTGGTCAACACATTCAGCCGGACCGAACTGGGCCTGGAGAAAGACTTCTGGATTCCCACACATGGTCTTAGCGTGCTTGAAGACAAGAGAATCATTTGCTTTGATTACTCTCAAGTTATGCTCTTTGACATTGAAAAGCCTGCTGAACCGCAGAAAATATTTTATGGCCGATTCAAATCAGAGGCGGCCGGCCAAAGAGGAGATGAAATTGGCGCCGCAATTTGCGACGATGATACGCTGTATATTTCGAGGGAATCCGGAATATATGTATACCGGATAAATGCGGATGACAAGGGCGGGAAAAGCGAATTGATAGGCCGGCGACGCTCAACTCCCCTGGAGAAAATTGTTCATCGCCATCCCTTGCAATTATTGATATATCAGGGCAGGCTGTTCGAGGCGGCTTCCGGCCTGGGCCTGTTGGTGTACGACATATCGGAGCCGACCAGACCCCGCAGGGCATTCCACGGCGGAGATGGAAGATATATAAGCTCTATTGGTATTTGGGAAGGAACATTGTACGCGGGCAATCCGCACCATACCGTTGGCGGTTATCTGAACTTTTTCAATATTCCGAAAGCGAAATAACTTTTTCATATCATTTCTCTTTTGTTCAATAGAATGCTTGCCGCCCGGCGAGGTTTTTTCTGTGGCTGATTTCGGCCTTTTTTCGCGTTTTTGGGCTGAAAAACGCGGTCTGTAAATCGCATCTGTCGGTTCCGAAAAGCCCCAGTGTCCTTCTTGCCGGGCAAAAAGTAACGATCGAAAAAAAAGACCAAAGGCTCCCCATGGAACTGCTCATCCTAATCAAAGCTGAGGTCCTGCAGGTCGAGACTTCCCGTTCCCTTCAGAAAAAACCCAAAGCCCAAGTTGCTTGGTCCGATGACCCCGACCTCAAAGTTCGAAAATCCGGCGATTATCCGAAGTTATAGTGTTTTGTTACGGCTTCATGTACGTGCCAAGTGCACTCCAGGTCCTCCGGGAAGACCACCATATCCCCCGGGCCGAAGTTAACCGAATCCGTACCGTCTGAGACCGTTACCTTACCTTCGATTAGAAGGCAGGTCTCTTTTTCCGTATATGACCAGTCGAAGCTGCTCGGCTGACATTTCCAGATTGGCCAGGCCCTGGCCGCTGAGGATTCGGCTTCGGAAGGCTTTTTAACAATCACATCTTTTACCGTTGGCATTTTATTTTGCTCCTTTGACTATTATCGATTCAGACTGTATTATACCGTCGGCAGTAAAGCTTTGGAATATGCAGAAGCGATTTTTTTATTGAGAGTTCAGAAACTTATGGAGACCGAGCAGTTAGAAAAATTCAAGGCCTGGTTCGATGATTACGTGGCCGGCTTTTACGGCGATGACCCGTACGTCAATGCCAATTTGAAGCTCAAGGAAGACCACACCCGGCGGACCTGCGCCGAAATGGTGTACTTGGCCGATGAGCTGGCCCTGCCGGAAAATCAGAAGCGGATAGCCGAGGTTATAGCCCTTTTTCATGACATAGGGCGATTCACGCAGTTTGTCAAGTACCGAACCTATAACGACCCGAGGAGTGAAAACCACTGTCTGCTGGGCCTCGATGTCCTTCGGCAGACAAACGTCCTTGAGCCTGTGGCCGCTGAAGAGAGAGAATTGATAGAAAGGGCTATCGAATACCACGGTATCAGGGAATTGCCCGACGACCTGGACGGCCAATGCCTCTTGTTTTCCAAAATGATACGCGATGCCGACAAACTGGACGTCTTTTACCTTACGACTGAGGCCTACGCCAGATATGCCGAAAATCCGGACGAATTCGAGCTGGAGGTCGAGCTGCCGGATGAGCCTTATTGCTCGCCCGGCGTGCTCGAAGCGGTACTGGCAGGCAGGCTCGTGGATTACAGCGAGCTGCGGACATTGAATGATATGAAGCTTTTGCAGCTTGGATGGGTCTATAACGTCAATTTTACCCCCACGCTGAGAAGGATACAGAAGCAAGGCTTTCTCAAGACGCTCTTTGGCTTTCTTCCGAACAGCGAAGATATCGAGAACGTCAAGGAAAAAATATTGGCCTATGTCGATTTCAGGATAGAACGGGACGCCTGATGGTAGTTACTCAACTTGACTGGTTTTTACATAAGTATAGTTTTGACAAGAGCATACGCAAGTTGTCATTCTGAGCGCAGCGAAGAATCTCACACTCGCAACTGGGCAAAAACCTTAGTCTAAGGCCAGATGCTTCGCTTTGCTTAGCATGACAGTTTGAAAGTCAGTCAAGTTGAGTACTTATTAGACTTATTAATGACTCTTGGGCTTGACGGCTCCGGGCGAAAGTCTTAGCATACAGAGATTGATGAACTTCTGAAAGGAAAGGGATTGCTATGGAAACAGTCTTGCAGACAAACATGGCAGCGGCCGCGCCGAATCGTGGCAAAGTTCGCGATATATATGACCTCGGCGACAAACTGCTCATCGTGGCGACCGACAGAATAAGCGCATTCGATGTCGTTATGGCTAACGGCATACCCTATAAGGGCATCATTCTGACCCAGATATCGAAGTTCTGGTTTGATTTCTTAACCGGCATCGTTGAACACCATTTAATCAGTGACGATGTGGCTGATTTCCCCGAGCCATTTTGCAGCAACGCCGACCAGTTGAAAGGCCGAAGTATGTTAGTCAAAAAGGGCGAAGTTCTCCCGGTAGAATGCGTCGTGCGGGGATATCTGGCAGGCTCGGGCTGGAAGGAGTATAGTGCCGAGGGTACGGTTTGCGGACAGAAACTGCCTGACGGCTTGAAACAGTGCCAGAAACTGCCCGAATTGCTCTTCACTCCCGCAACAAAGGCCGAGATGGGAACACACGATGAGAATATCACTTTCGAGCGGTGCGTCGATATAATCGGCGCCGAGTCGGCCCAATATGTGCGCGACAGGAGCATCGAGATATTCACAAAGGCCGCCGACTATGCCGAGAGCAGGGGAATAATCCTGGCCGATACGAAATTTGAGTGGGGAGTTGTGGACGGTAAGATTATCCTCATCGATGAGGTCCTGACGCCCGACTCTTCGAGGTTTTGGCCCGCGGAAAAGTACGAGCCCGGCAGGGACCAGGAAAGCTTCGACAAGCAGTTCGTACGCAACTATCTCGAAAGTATAAACTTCGACAAATCGGGCTCCGGTGTCGAACTGCCCGAAGACATCCGGCAGAAAACCAGCGCCAAGTACATCGAGGCCTATGAAAAACTCACCGGCAAAGATTTCGAAGCATCGGCTTGAAAAAATGGCTCTCTGAAATAATTCGTGGGCAAAAATAGAAGGAATCGCCCCGCCAAAGGCGGGCTGTTTAATCTTTTCAAACACCCCCCAACCGAAGCCAGATATTGTAAAACGAAAGTGGGGACGCAAGCGCATTGATTTTGGCCT
>JAUWPZ010000073.1 GCA_030611315.1 Sedimentisphaerales bacterium | reverse complement strand
CAGCGCTGCCATTTCTTGTACCTAACCGAACGACCCAAAAGACTAATTAGTTTCTGTTGCGAAAACAGTATTTGTCATTCCTGCGAAAGCAGGAATCCAGGTTTTTTCGAGATAGACCCCTGCTTCCGCAGGGGTGACATTTCCAGTTTCTGCTTTCCGCAACAGATACTATTTAACAGCCGGCTTTCGAGATACTCCATTTAAGGGTATCTGTGTTTGTCTGTCAAATACGAAATGGGAGATTTTAGACCAAATCTCGTATTGCGTATTGCATGAAGCCTTTCGACTCTGCTCAGAGTGAACTCATTTCGCGGATTTGCTGGTATTCTGAGCTAATGTTTGCGGAGCCAATGGAGGGCGATAAATGTAAAGTCCTTGAAGTTGACTTCGCAATCGCCGTTGATGTCGCCGGCGACGATGATTTCGCAGGGGGGTTTATCGAAGTATGATTTGCTCGCTTCGGCTGTCCCGCCATAAGCGCCCATATTGATTATGCCACCATTGGGGAACGGCTCAGGACCAATAGGACTCATCGGATTTCCTGCATCAATACACGGACTCGTTACATCATCCTGAACCCAGGTTTGAGTATTCGGGTCATATCTGCCTGCTTGGGATTTGTGATGATAGTCGCCCAGCACCCAAACATCGTCAAACGGAATTCCTGGCGTATTATACCCTTAAGGATAATAAATTCCCGCGAGTAAGATTGTAACTTATTGTTCTAAAGCCACTTGCCCGCGAACCCGCCGCGGCGGGGGAAATTTCAACTGAGAGCACTATATCATTAAGGTTACAGTGTGCCGGAAAAATTAGCCACAGCCATGCGGAGGGAATTTTGAAAATTTGTTGCAATTTTGGGAATTTGTGGTTAGTATGCGGTTCAAATGTGCCCCGCGAGCCAAAACAGGGCGGGGCGAGGTTGTGGCAAATGGATGAGCCAGGCGAAAAAAGCGTCAAAGGCGGCGATACCGCTGTCAGCAAGGCGGTGGGCGAATATGTCGCCCTGTTGAGCGATGAGCACCGGATGCTGGTGGTCCTCAAGGCGCAACTGTACGGCGGGACGTGGGCGCCGATGCTCGACGACCTGCGAAACCGCCTTGCAGGTAAGCCATATATTTTTAAGCTGGTAAATCGAATAAAAGACGACATTGAACGTATCGAAGAGATGGAGAAATTCGAAACTGAGCATGATATTGATTTAGCCGACTATGTGGATTTGCCGTAAGGGGTCGATGAGAAGAAGGCCATACTGCCCTGAGAGCCCGGGCAGAGACTTCGCAGTAATGACAAGATGCTCCCGATGAAAGGATAAATGTGAGGGGTTATGAAAATGCTAAGAATGGCAAGAAGCAGATTGATTTTATCGGTTGGTTTTCTGGTTTTATGTGCCGGGGCAAATGGTTTTGGGGGAGAAAGTTACTCGCGGTGGCTTGTGTCCCCAAAACTGCTCGAACACGCTAAGCTGAAAATCCTCTGGCAGAATGAGCTGCCGACAAAAAAAGGGGAAAGCTTAAAACGATTAATTATTCTCGGCGACCGAATCTATGCGCTTTCGGACCGCAATTATATGGTTTCCTTCGACAGGACAGAGGGCCGGAGGATATTCGGCAGGACTATTGCGCCGCCGGGTGTGCCGATTTCGGAGCTTGGGCTTTACGAAGACAAAATAATATCCATAAGCGGCAACAAGCTTGTTGAGATTAATCTTGAATCCGGCACGGAGGCCGGTTCGAGTCGGATGGATTTTCGTATAAGCTGTCCGGCGGCCCGCAACCGCGAGTATTTATATTTGGGTGGAGATGACGGGCGTTTACATATCTTCCGGGCAAAGGACAAAGTCCAGATTTTTGAGGTGGCTGCCGATAACGATTCGATAGTCAAGGCAATTATCGCGGAAGAGAGTTTTGTCGTTTTTGCCACTGAGGCCGGCAATGTGATTAGTCTCAGGCCTAACAAGCCGGAGAAGCTGTGGCAGCTCGATGCCGGCGGCGGGCTTGCCGGGCCGTTCGTCAGAGACGGAATGTCGCTGTTCTTTGCGAGCAAGGACACCAACGTCTATAGGGTTGATATTGTCGGCGCAATTTCAAGAAAATTAATCTGGAAGCACCAGGTGCGGGGCATCCCCGAGACGCCCCCGCGTGTTACGAAAGAGGTTGTCTATCAGTACGTCAAGGATAAAGGCCTGACGGCGATAGATAAGAGGACCGGTAAATTTATGTGGTTACTGCCGGAAGGCGTCGATTTGTTAGCGGAGGTCAAGGCAAAGGCCTACGTTATAACGAAGGCGAAGACGCTGGTGGTGATGGACAACAAGAGAGCAAAGAAGCTGTATTCGGTTAATTTTGCAGGTGTCTTACGATATGCGGCCAACCCGGCAGACTCAAAGATGTATATCGCCGATGAGCGCGGGCGGATTGTCTGTATAGAACCGGTCGATTAGCCGATAGTCGTTATCAAAAAGAGTGTTGAAGGAGACAAGACAAGGAAAAGGAGTTCAAATGGATGTGAATATTAAGACGGCTTTGATAAGTGTATCCGACAAAAGCGGTGTTGTTGATTTTGCCAAAAAGCTGAGCAAGATGGGGGTCAAGATAATCAGCACGGGCGGGACGGCCAAGAAACTGAGCGAAGGAGGAGTCAGCGTTGTCAGTATTGACTCGGTTACCGGCTTTCCCGAAATGATGAACGGAAGGGTAAAAACTCTTCATCCGAAGATACACGGCGCTTTGCTTGGACTTCGTGACAACAAGGAACACGCAGCGGCGATGAAAAAGCATAAGATTGAGCCGATTGACCTGGTATGCGTAAATCTTTATCCGTTCGAGCAAACTATCGCCAAGGCCGACTGCACACTCGAAGAGGCGATTGAAAATATTGACATCGGCGGGCCGAGTATGCTCCGCTCGGCATCGAAGAACCATAAATACGTTACTGTGGTAACACAGGCCGAGCAGTATGATAAGGTCATCGAGCAGATGGAGAAAAACGACGGGGCCGTGAGCGAAAAGCTTCGCAGTAACTTTGCACGGGTCGCCTTCGGACTTACAGCTTCTTACGATGCCGCCATATCGAAGTATCTCAACGGCAGAGCGAAAATAGAGTATCCGGAGAGGATTTCAATCGCGATTAACAAAGAAGCTGAACTGCGATACGGCGAGAATCCTCACCAAACCGGGGCTTATTATAAGCTGGCGTCGAGCCCGGAGACATCCGTCAGCAGCGGCATTTTGCTGGCCGGAGGTATAGGTATCAGCTTTAATAACCTGCTGGATACCAGCGCGGCGTTTGAGCTGGTTAAGGAGTTCGATGAGCCGGCGGCGGTCGTCGTCAAGCACCTCAATCCCTGCGGCTGTGCCGTTGATGAGGACATCTGTGTGGCATACCGCAAGGCCTACGAGGGCGATGTCGTCAGCGCATTCGGGAGTATTATCGCTTTGAACCGGAAAGTTGACGTCGAATTGGCCAGGATGATTATGGAATCATTCAGCAGATTCGGCAAGGCCCTGGGGGCGAGCGGTTTCTTTGCGGAGGTGATTATCGCTCCGACATTCGAGCAGGAAGCGGTCGAGATAATCAGGAGCCTGAAAAGCTGGGGCGGGAGGGTCCGGCTGGTCGAGACGGGGCCTATTGACAGAGCTAAAATCGACGTTGGTGAGTTTGACGTTCGCTGTGTTATCGGCGGACTGCTTTTGCAGAAACGAGATTTGGTCGGCTGGGAGCCGGAGAATTTGACGTATCCGACGAAAACCAAGCCGACTGAGAGCGAGCTTGAGGATTTACGAATAGCGTGGCTGGCGGCAAAGCATACCAAGAGCAATACAATCGTGCTGGTTAAGGGCAGGAAGGTATTGGGAGTCGGGGCCGGACAGATGAATCGAATCGAATCCGGTCTGATTGCATTCAAGCGAGCCGGAGATGAGTCGAAGGGCTGTGCGATGGCGTCGGATGCTTTCTTCCCGTTCCCGGACAACGTTGAGAACGCCGCCAAAGCCGGTGTAGCGGCAATAGTGCAGCCGGGAGGCTCGAAAAAAGACGATGAAGTTATCGCCAAGGCGGACGAGCACGGAATCTCAATGGTCTTTACCGGCAAAAGACATTTTAAGCACTAAAAAATGCGATTGGAAGAAAAAGAGGTTACAAACTATGTGGTACAGAATTCTGATTGAGAAAGATGAAGATGGGATTTTTGTTGCTGAATGCCCTTCTCTACCCGGATGTGTTTCTCAAGGCAAAAGCCGAAAAGAAGCTCTGGAAAATATCCAGGATGCGATTAAGGGATACTTAGAGAGTTTAAAGAAGCATAATGAACCCATTCCCCCATCAATTGAAGAAGAGATTGTTGAGGTGACAATTTGAGCAAATTGCCGGTGGTATCAGGAAAACAGTTGTGCAAGATTCTGGGCAAGATTGGCTATCCAATAGACCACCAGACGGGTAGCCATATTATTCTTAGAAACGAAAATCCACCCCATCGCAGATTAACCGTGCCGAACCATAAAGAAGTTGCAAAAGGTACTTTGAAGGCTATTGTACGCCAGGCAGGACTGACCGTGGGCGAATTTAGAGAACTGTTACAAAAATGAACATTATGTACAATGACAAATCAGACCTTCTCTATATTCGGTTAGATGACAAAAAGCAGGAGATTATAAACCGGAGAGTCTCTGAAGACATTGTGCTTGATATAGGTGAAGACGACAAAATCGTTGGCATTGAAATTCTTGACGCTTCAAAACATGTCAGTCTGGGAAAACTCATGCCCGTTAACTACGAAACGTCAAAACCAGCAAAATAATTTCTGTTGGCTGACAAATACGGAATAGCGATGGTATTTACGGGCAAAAGACATTTTAAGCATTAGAAATATAGAAGTGATGTGGAAAATTTCGGCGAAATGCACCTCAATAGCCCCGGTTATTGCGTTTATTACGTTAGTTGTCGTAAACTGCTGCTGGGGAGAAAAAAGCACAGCGAGCCCCGGTAAAGACAACGAGTTTTACACAGAGTTCAAGTACAGCCCCGCCAGAGGCCTTGGATACGAACAAGGCGTGACGCGGCGAGACCCGAGTGACATAATCAGGGCTGGTTCACGCTATTATGTGTGGTACACGAAAACGACTCGCGGCAGCAGCGGGTATGACGCTGCGGTTTGGTACGCAACCTCACGCGACGGCAGAACGTGGACGGAAAAGTCAGAAGCCATCAAACGAGGAAGTCCCGGAAGCTGGGATGCACAAAGCGTTTTTACGCCGAATATTCTCGTCGCCAAGGGACGGTATTACCTTTTCTACACGGCGATATCGAAGCCAAAAACCGAAAGATTCTCGACGGCAATCGGCGTAGCAGTCTCGGATTCACCGGACGGACCATGGAATAAACACTCAGGCAATCCCATTTTGACCACGGGTGAGGGGCAATGGGCTGCAAAGACGGGCGCCAAGGCCAAAGCCGGCGCGGCCTGGGACAGCCACGTGGTCGATGACGCGTGTCTGATTGTCCGTGACAGGAAGTACTGGCTGTACTACAAAGGCCGGCAAATGGGCCTGAACTCCGCTCAGACAAAAATAGGTGTTGCTGTCTCAGCAAGGCCTCAAGGGCCGTATGTAAAGTCAGAACTGAATCCATTAATTAAGAGCGGGCATGAAGTATTAGTCTGGCCATACCGAGAAGGAGTGGCAGTGTTGATTGGGCCGACAGGCCCTCAGAAGAAGACTATACAGTATGCACCGGACGGTTTGCACTTTTCCGTCAAGGCCCACATACAGGACCCGCCGAAGGCGCCGGGCGCCTATCGGCCGGATGCCTTTTCCAATACGAAATCGGGCAAGGGAATAAGCTGGGGGATATCGATGGGCAGCTACGGAAAATGGCCCCACCTCGTGCGGTTCGATTGCGACCTCGCCCGGAAAAAGACCGGGCGCTCCTCGCTATAACGCTACCGTAGGGGCAACCCTATGTGGTTGCCCTAACCCTACTTACAGTCCCGCTGCTTTTCGGAGTTTGGCGGCCATGTCGGTTTTTTCCCAGGTGAAGTTGGGCAGGTTCCTTCCAAAATGTCCGCCGTAAGAAGTTTGAGCGAAGATTGGACGAGCGAGCCTTAAGCGCTTAATCATCGCCTTGGGGGTCAGCGGGAACAGTTGCCTGATAATCCGGCTGATTTTTTGTTCGCTGATTTTCGAGGTCCCTTCAGTGTTAACAAGTACCGAGATTGGCTCAGCCACTCCGATTGCATAAGAAAGCTGCACTTCGCAGGCGTCGGCGAGTCGTGCTGCGACGACGTTTTTAGCGATGTATCGGGCCATGTAGCTTGCGCTTCTATCGACCTTTGTCGGGTCCTTTCCGCTGAATGCTCCGCCGCCGTGGCTGCCTCTTCCGCCATAGGTATCAACAATGATTTTTCTCCCGGTCAGTCCGCAATCGCCTTTAGGGCCGCCGACAACGAATCGGCCGGTCGGGTTGATGTGGAAAATAACTTGTTTGTCAACGAGACGCTTCGGTAGAACTGGGAGGACAACCGTATTGATGATTTGTTTTCGCAATTGTTTATACGGCACGGACGGCGCGTGCTGGGTGGATACGACGACCGTGTGAATGCGTTTGGGTTTGCCGTTTTCATACTCAACCGTTACCTGACTTTTTCCGTCGGGCCGCAACCAGGGCAATTTTCTGCTTTGGCGCATTTTTTCCAGCCGGGTGGTGATAGCGTGTGCAAGCTGAATCGGCATCGGCATAAGGACGGGAGTTTCCCGGCAGGCATAGCCGAACATCAGTCCCTGGTCGCCGGCGCCCTGCTCCTTGTGCAGGCCGGCGCCTTCGGTTACGCCCTGTGAGATGTCGGGGCTTTGATTGTCAATCGAAACAACCACGGCGCAGTCATCACCATCGAAACCCATTGCCGGGTCGTCGTAGCCGATTTGTTTGATTGTCTTTCTAACGACGCCGGGGATGTCAACGTATGCCTTTGTCGTGATTTCGCCGGCCACTATGACCAGGCCGGTTGTTACGAGCGTCTCGCAGGCAACCCTGCTTTCGTTGTCCTGTGCGAGCATTGCGTCGAGAATTGCGTCGGATATATGGTCGGCCACTTTGTCGGGATGGCCCATCGTTACGGACTCGCTGGTGAACAGGTATTTGTCGGTGTCGGAATTCGGGTTGCAGTGATTTGTTTTTTTTGCCATTTGCGATTTGTTCCTTTTACAATTATTAGTTCATATCTCGCAGTCTCCGGGCTACGTACCATCGTTAATTGTCCAGTCATATTTTATGAATTGCACGGAGTAGTTTTCCACTTCAAGAAAAGATGCGGTCTCTTTGGAGACATAGTGCGTAATGAAATTCAAAACGGCCTGTGTTGCGGGCTGCTGGTCTTTGAATTTTCTGTCTATGCCGTATTTGCTGATAAATTCTTTGCCGTACCAGGTGGCCTGAAAAATGGCGGACAAATAAACTTTTTCTCTGGCCTTGTCTATCCTGAACGACAGTGGGCTGGATAAGAAATTGACAACCTGGTCGTCCAACTGCTTATCGAGCTTGCGTCCGGTATATGGCTCATTACGCAGGGGCGGGCCGGATAGAGTGGCCTGGGTCAAGGCAAAGAATATTCTCGGGTCGTCAAACTCCTTGCAGAAGAAGCGGGCTTCGACATCGGGAAACCTAAATTGCTCATCCATCACAAGGAACTTGTAACGGTTGATTATTTTCTCGATGTGCCTGATGCTGTTAGGCCCCCAGATGGGGATGAGAAACCGTGAGCCGTGAATGGGATAATTGTCGGTAACGACATTAAGCTTATGGATGTTGTATGCGTTAATCCAGAAGGCGATTTTGTCATTTTTGGGCCAGGAATCATAAACTTTCCGGTCGAGGTTGTCGAATTCATCCGTGAGCGCTTTTAGTTTGAGCCTTTTTCGCCTGAGCGTTTTATAGTCAACCATTCCCTTCTTGTTGACGAATGTCTTGAGTATTTCGGCACACTTGTCGTGAAAAGCCACAGGCTGGTTAGGCTCGACATCGTTAGGCTCAACATCGTTAGGCTCAACATCGTTAGGCTCAACATCATTGGGCTCGGTATCATTAGGCTCGACTATGGCCGATTCGACCTGGTTGGGCTCGGTCTGAGCAGGTTTGATGTCATTTGGTTCGCTCTTAGCAGGTTCGGCCTCGTTGGGTTCGGTCTTATCAGGTTCTGTCTGGTTTGGGTCGGCCTGGTTGGGTTCGGTCTTGGCCGGTTCAACCTCATCAGGTTCGTCCTTAGAAGGCTCGACCTCATTCGGTTCGGGCATAGCAGGCGTAACTTCATTGGGTCCGGGCTTGGCAATCTCAGGCTCGAAGATTTCTACCTTCGGCGACCCGGCAGGTTCTGCATCATCGGGTGGGCAGCCGATAATGAAGACCAATACAGCTGGCAAAACTGCGAAAATAACAAGATGTTTACGCATTACAACTCTCAAAAAGCAACTGCCCCCCACGTTTTCTGTCGAAGAAAAAAGCCGGGGCTACCCAAAAACTCAATTCTCTCGTTAGCATAATATATAGGGTAACAAATGCAATGATTTGTTACTTGTTTTTATCGGATTTTTGCAGAGCAATCTTAATTTTTAAGACCCAGAACTCAAAACCAAAGACCCAAGAGACAATATATCTCAGCCCTTCAATACCGCCAAAGGGACCATTCGAGCGACGGCCTTGGCCCAGCCGCATTCGACCACAATTCTCACGACCTCGTCGATGTCCTTGTAGGCATCGGGCGCTTCCTCCTTTATTCTGCGTCTATTGGCGGTGATGAGCTTGACGCCCTGCATACTTCTTTTGAACTGGTCGTCGCTAATCAAGGCGGGCGTAATAACTCTCCCTTTTCGAATCTTTCCAAGAGCTGCGGTTCGACTCATCACCCTGCCCGCTCCGTGATTGACCGAACACAAAGACTCATCAGAATTGCCCGTTCCAATAAGCAGGAAACTTGCGGTACCCATTGAGCCCGGAGTTATTATCGGCTGGCCTGTCTTTGCGAAGACAGTTGCCGCCATGCGCCCGGGACCGAACGCCCGGGTGGCGCCTTTCCGGTGAACCCAGAGGTCTCTGCCGTTATGTGTTTCGAGCTTTGCCATATTGTGAGCGACATCATAAACGAGCTTCAGCGGAGTGGGGCCGAACATTCGGTTAAAGCACCGCCTTACAAGCAGGGCCATGATTTGACGATTGGTAAAGGCAAAGTTCGCAGCGGCGCTCATTGCGGCGATATAGCTCCTGCCGGCTTCGGTATCGGTCGGCAGATACGACAGCATCTTTCTCCGCTCGGCCATATCAGGCCTTGCGGCGGCGACGCTCATATAGTGGTCCGCTACTTCATAGCCGAACCGACGCGAGCCGGAATGTATCATCACGACGATTTGGTTTTCAAAAAGGCCGAAATCTTTGGCGGACTCCGCGTCTAAGATTTGCCGGACGCACTGAATTTCGATGAAGTGGTTTCCGCCTCCGAGCGTGCCGAGTTGGCAGGAGCCTTTTTGAACCGCGCCCTTCGGCACCTTGCCGAGGTCGCCGGGCATACTGCCGTTTTCTTCGATTCTTTTCATATCCTCGGCAAATTCGTCGCTGTCGAACGCCTCCCAGGCCAAGTGACTGGTTCTTTGGGCAAGGGCAGGCACCGAAGCAACGCCCCTTTCAGCGACCTGTTCAATGCCGGCCCTGTCCAGCCGTAAATTGTCTCTGCCCTCGCCGAGCGGAATGTCGCGGGCAATAGAGGCGGCGATGCGTTCGGTGTCGATATCACCTTTCGAAAAGGGCGTGCTTAAAAGCCGCATCCCGCAGTTTATGTCGTACCCAACGGCCGGAGGCATAATTGCACGTTCCATCCCCATAACACATCCGATGGGGATGCCGAAGCCGACGTGGATATCGGCGGTGGCGAGAACTTTTTTCACCGGCGGTAAAGAGGCCGCATCACAAAGCTGGCGAACCGCATTGGGCTCGAGGTTGACGGCTTCGGATGCGAAAATAGTCGCATCGGTGACCATTTGGCCTCGGCGGTGAAGACGCAGACGAAGAGGGTCTATGCGAACAAGTTCCGACGATTGTTGAGCCATAATAAATCCATCAAGAAAAGATATTTACTAAAACGGTCAGTTTGAGTTATTCGTTAACTCAAATCCCGGTTGTGCTTGCATAAGCTCTTTATACGAAATACGAACCGAGCCGAAATTTTGTTCCTACATATAGCGCTCACGATTGAAATTTCCCCCGCCGCGGCGGGTTCGCCTGCCCCATAGGGGCAGCCACCTTGTGCCATAGGTACTTGTGCCATAGGTACTTGTGCCACAGGTAGTAACCTTAAAACAATAATTTACAATCCTAATCGCGGGAATTTTATACCCTTAAGGGTATAGTTTTGCTCAAAGGGCGGCTGTGGCCCTGTTGTTTATACTTTTCGAGCAGTTTTGTCAGGTGCTCAACGACCTGTGGATGTTCGGCCCAGAGGTTTTCGGACTCTGCGAAATCATCCTTCAAGTTGTAAAGCTGTCCCTTTGGCTCGCCCGGCTTCGGCTTGATATTTTTGGGAGTGCTAAAGCCCCCGGAGCCACGGCCGAGTATTAGCTTCCAGTTTCCCTGTCGAATTGAGAACATACCCGAGCCGGAATGATGGACGATGGCCTCGCGGATGGGCTTGTCGAGCTTTCGGCCGAGCAGAGCGGGCAATATGTTGAAACTGTCCTCACCGGCGTTATCGGGCAGGTCCGCTCCGATAACTGCTGCGCAGGTCGCGAGCAGGTCGGTCAGGCAGATGATTTCGTCGGAGGTTGAGCCGGGGGTGATTTCAGCCGGCCAGCGGGCGATGAAGGGCTCACGATGTCCCCCATCCCAGATGTCGGCCTTTATGCCCCGGAGCTTGCCGCTTGGGTTATGGCCGTAGATTTCGACAATCGAATATGGGTCGCGTTTGACTTTTGTTCGGCCCGGCGAGCCGTTGTCGCTGGAGACCATAATCAGGGTATTGTGAGTAAGGCCGTTTCGACCCAGCGCTTTGACCACCTCTCCGACGGTCCAGTCCACCTCGACGACGAAATCGCCATAGCCGCCCGCCTTGCTGCGTCCCTTTACGAAATCCGCCGGGGCAATCGGGCAATGTGGCGCCGGCAGCGGGAAATACATAAAAAACGGTTTGCCCGGCGATTTTTCGGCGTGCTCGTCGATGTATTGGACGGCCTTCTTGGTGAGCTTCGGCAGGACCTCAACATGCTTGAATCCGGGTGCAACAAGTCCCTGACGCCACCAGCCATCCTCGCTTGCCTTGCCGGCTGCGATGGGCAAAGTCGGCTGCTCGACGGGCCGGTCGTTTTCGATATAACAATACGGGGACATATCCAGCGAGGCCGGAATACCAAAGAAATAATCAAATCCGAGCGAGTTGGGACCCGGAACGAGCGGCTTGGTGTAATCCGTCTTCTTATTGCCGCCCAATCCAAGATGCCACTTGCCGAAACACGCGGTCGCATAGCCGTGCTGCTTGAGCAGTGAAGAAATCGTTATACGCTCGGTATCGATTAAAAACGGCGAATAACCGCCGAGGACCCCCCTTGTCAGCCGGCTTCGCCAGCAGTATCGGCCGGTGAGGACGCCGTAACGGGTCGGGGTACAGACGGCCGAGGGCGAGTGCGCATCGGTAAAACGAATACCTTCGGCGGCGAGTTTGTCCATATTCGGTGTAGGAATCTTCGACTCCTTGTTGTAGCAGCCGAGGTCACCATAACCCATATCATCAGCCATAATGAATATGATATTCGGTCTGTCCGCGGCGGTCTTTGAGGCGGAAGTTTTGACCGCTCCTGTGCAACCCGCCAGCAGCAGTGATGCCGCTCCAAGGCCCGCGGTCCTGATAAATTCTCTACGGTCCATAAAAATACTCCTTACAAAACTATCAGGCCGATTATACCGGCTGTTGTGGCTGATTGACAGAGACTGATGCAGAAAAACTCCAAGAAAAGCCCCTTGCCGGTCGATTAGTATATAATAAAAGAGCCCAACGTTCAAATTCACTTGACAAAAGGCGCCACTGAAGTTAAGCTGGAGAATATCGAACGCAGGTCTCGATTAGTTTTGAGTTCTGAGTCTTTAGTTCTTAGTTCCGACTCAAAACTCAACACTAAAGACTAAAAACTAATTAGGGTTTTTTGAAAATGAAGGTAAAATTCGTGGTTTTTGCTGTTCTGTCGGCCCTTATTTGCTTGTCGATGAATTCCGGTGCCGAGGCCGTCGATACAAGGGACATCGATATAGTGCGCCAGAAGGGCGTGCTCAATCAGCAGGATTTTGCTGTTATCGACAGATTTCTCGACGAGGCGATAAAGGAAATGGTGAGGACCAAAGATTTTACCTCCATTGGCAACCTTCGGACGGTCATCGTGCACAGGCAGAGCGATCAAAAGCAGTACGCCGATAAGTTCTCCGAGTCAGCCCATAAATACCTTACATCAGGCCTTCAACAGGCGTTAGAATTGCCCCCGGAGCGCCGAATCAAAGTAATAGTTAATCTTCTGATTTTGATTGACGGCCTGAAAGACCTCCGGCAGGCGGATTTGGCCCTGGCAATGCTGAAATACAACAATAACGTCATTCGCTACTGGGCGATCCATTGTCTTACCAATTCCGGTATTGTAAAGAAGCTGAATTCCGGCGGGCCGACAAATCTGAAAAATGCACGCACAATCACGGAGCAGCTCAAGGGACAGGTGCAGAGCGGCAGTTCCGAGATGATGTCCCTGATGGTCCAATTTGCCGCTGAAGTGAAGATTCCGCAAAGCGAGGAGCTGCTCGTGCAGATAGCCGATGAGCGGATTAAAAGATACGCCGGCTGGAAGGTGAAACAGGAACTCCTGGACGCTGCTGTCCTCAACGCACTATACGGTAAGATTGCAGCGGGAGGCGTGAACAAAGCCGCGACTGCACGCCGGTTCGGCCAGTTGTACTCTTACGTGCTGCAAAGGTATATCAAAGGCAAACAGCGTCTTAGCAAGAACCAGAAACAGCAGTTGGCCTCGGTACTGGTCGAGACGGAGGAAAAATGTATCAGCAAACTTCTGGGGCAACTGCAAACAACAATACGCAAAGCAATCGAGCGGGACGATGATTCGGCCCTTGTTGCCGAGCATAACAGATTGCTTGGCAGCGGTACACAAGCCGGCCAACTGCCGTCAAAGCTAAAGTATGATTACGGCACAAGCGGCGGAACCAAGCGCAAAGCGCCATTCGCTTTGCCAAACCCACCAAAACCCAAACCCACCAAATAAATTCGTCCCTTCGGCTACGCTCAAGACAAGCGTGCGTATCTTCCTCCTTCGCAAGAAGCTACGGAGGACAGGCGTGAAGCGGGCAAAGGCAATATCGAATATCGAATCCCGTTAAAAATCGGGACAGGCAAGGGGTGTCGAATTTCGAGGTATAGTGCTCACGAAAAGAAATTTCCCCCGCCGCGGCGGGTTCGCGGGTAAGTGCTTTTAGAACAACAAGTTACAATCTTACTCGCGGGAATTTACTACCCTGAAGGGTATAAAAAAGATGGTGTTCAGGGTATAGGTTAGGACTTGCAAAAAAATAAGGTTTCGTTTTGGCTCCAGCGAGGACAAGGCTGGCAAGGAAACAAAACGCAGGCCTACTGGTTGGTAGTCCGAGTTTTGCTGACACCGCCAGCCGAAGCCACAGCCAGCCAAAAATGGAAGATAATTTATTTACAGGTCCTTAGCTATGGTATGTAGCCTAATTTTCCCCAGACGGCTCTTTGTACTTTATAGAGGTCCTTGTTGCCTTTGGCTGTTGCGAGTGGTCCGTTTCGGCCGGAGCCTTGCCATTGGTCATAGTCCATCTTGGCGATCTCAATGGTTCTTGGGTCGGACCATTTCCAATATTCACTGTGGCCGTCCGCGAAGGCGAAGTTCGTTCCGTCCCCGTGCCTGGCGGTAATCTGGTCCCACCATTGTTCCCGGTCGTAGTGGATGGTCCAGCTGCAGGGGCTCAGGCAGCCTTCGTCGAGAAAGACGGCCCTTTCGCCGGGGCGTTTAATCTGCATACGGTTGCGAATGATAGTTCCAGCTCCGGGTATCGCATCGTATCCGTTCATTGCATCAACAATGGCGTAGGTAACAATCTCGTCGCGGATGCCGGTCGGGCATTTGTAGAGCTTGAAGTTGGGGCAGTATTGAAAGAGCAGGCCTCTTTTAACGTCGTCTATTCGCTGCTGTTTTGTGGCGCCTCGGCCGGGCCAATATACCCAGCATGTGCCGTCTTTGTTGTGGCCGCCCGTGTTCGTGTTGCCGTTGACGATTTTGTTGTTGTTGTCGTCGGCGTACAAAATCCAGCTTAGAGCCAATTGCTTGAGGTTGTTAAGACAGACTGTGCGTTTGCCCTGCTCTCTGACGCGGTTCAGCGCCGGCATGAGTATCGCCATCAAAACGGCGATAATGGCGATGACGACCAAAAGCTCTACGAGCGTGAATGCCTTTGTCTTGTGCATGATGAAATCCCTTTGTATAAGAGCCTACTTTACCATAATAACCGTTTTTTCCGCTCGATGCAAGCAATTTATTTGGGAAAATTGGGTTTGAATTGGGTTTGAATTGGCTTTGTATTGGGTTTGAATTGGGTTTAATTGGGTTTGAATTGGGTTTGATTGGCTTTAAATTGGGTTTGGTTTTTTCGCGTCCACGGAGACGAGCATTTTCATAATCCTTTGTTATGGCGTAACTTATGTTCATTTTACCGTTCAGGAAATTGGCTTTGGGATTTTTAGGCCAAAAAACGATGTCATCTTCATAACCCTTTGCTAAGACGGAACTTGCGTTCACCTGATTTTCCTGTAAATTGGGTTTGTATTGCATAATTAACTCATAGGGACAGAGGGGCAAAGGGACAGAGGCACAAAGATATTGAATCGCGGATTACGCGGATTAACTGGATTCAGGTCATTGTTTGTTGCGAGTGGTAAAATAGGTAGTTTATTGAATGGCATTTTGTAGCTCGTATTGCGTATCTATTGATATTGACCCCATTAGAGTATAAGGCACTCTAACGGGGCAAGCTAATTTGACTTGGCCGGGTGGGGCCTAAAATTTTGCCACTGCTGTGGCTTGAGACTTGCGGTTCTCCGCTGTATCTTCCGCCGTTGGGCGGGTTACGTTAGCCTTCTGGCTAATATTTGCGTATTTTAACATATTTTTGAACAAAAGTAAAGGGGAAAAATGACCAAAAAAGCACTGTTTTGGCCATCCCAACCAAAGTCGAACGGGTCTAACCACTGATTTTATGCTGCCATTATGATTTATATCGCCTATCATTCTATAAGGTCATTCTCCACCAAATACTCTCTTCCTTTTTGAGCTAGATAGTATTCTGATGGTCTCTCGTTAGAATAGTCATGAGAGTACACATATTGTTTCCACATTCTTTCGAGGTAATACTCTGTCTTTGTAAGGTTGAGGCCAAGAATACTTGCAATCATCTCTGCTGTAAGTTCTAGACCATGTGATGACAAAAGCTTTAGAATTTTTACTTCAATTTCACAAAGTTCCTCGCTACTTGTTAGCTCTTTAACTTTACTCTTAAGCCTCTGGTTTTCACCCTTAAGCTGAGTGTTCTCGGCTTCGAGTTCTTCATACTTTTTTTCCAACTGTTGAAGTTTGTCACGTAGAACTGCATTGACTGGAATATCTTTTAGAATATCAAGTATAAAGCCCATTTTTTCTCCTAATGTAATGTTCTTAATTCTGGCCGTTATCTATACCCAAAATAGTTCCGCTGTCAACTCACCATTTTAACGATTGCCGCTGGGCGTCCCGATTTACTTGTTGTTTTTGCTCGTTTTTTGGTTTCGCCCAGTTTGACCCAATCCAATGCTACTTAACCAACCTCTTGGATACTCAGGCGAATTGCCTCTTTTTGTTCTTGTGCCTTTTCCTCGTCCAGTTCATCCATAATAACAAGTTCATCAATTGCTGAATCAAATATTTTCAGTAAATCTTCTCCGGGTCCCATGGGATTCAATACACCTCTGTAAATGTGATATTGTCCACTTTCAACCAAATCTCCTGATATATTTGCGATTGTGGCAAAAACATATTTCCGAATAGAACGCCCTTTTCGGACATCATCTAAGAATTGTCGTGTGTTCGAAAGTATAGATTTTTCTACATAGCTCTTCACCAATTCAAATCCTTCACAATCCCATTCATTATTCTCTTCTTCAAGTATTCTAAGTGCTTCTTTAACTTCTTTTTTGGAACATAATTTTCGAATTTCTCCACCGAAAGCAATTATCATTTGCAAAATCGCAGCTATCAGCATTATTACTGCAAAGGTCATTGCGATTGTACTTAAAGTCGCACCCAAAAAGAACATAATCATAGCAAGGATGTAGGAAATTTGTGCGAAGAAAGTAGCAAAAATTGAAAATTCATTTCCACCGGCTTGTTGGTCTTTTTGAGCAAGCCACATCCATGGGGCAAGGGCAACTCCATACGACCAAATAAGTAATGGTATAATGGAGCTTTCAGTAGAGGAACTTACAAAGAGTCTCATTATCCAAATGGACCATATTGTAATCAAAGCGTAGGTATAGAGAACGCTAAGGAAACCTAAGAAGGTTCCTAAAATTTTCTTACCACGCTCCATCGCTATTATCGCAGGCCCGGCAAAAAGGAGCCCAGGCATTAGTGCAAATGATATTAACAAACCAGAAAACACGATTAAACCTATTCCCTGAATTATTTCTCCCCATTCTCCCAAAATGGCCAGCCATATGCCGGAAACAATTCCTCCGAATATATTCAAAATCATTATTGGAACTGTTAGCGATATGAGAGTAGCTCCGAAACCTTTCTGCAATTTTTCTGATATGACCATGTTTTCTCCTTTTATTACATTTGTTACCCGCTCATTTCATCCCACCATTATACCGAGTGCTTATATCAACAACCAACATTTTTACTCCAAAATTCTCAGTGTTATGGTATTTTGAGAAAACCACACACAGACGGCGAATTTGAGGTATATAGGGATTTTGTTTGGGTGAATGTAAGACTAAAAAAATCCACCCAGCACAGGTACATAGATAGTTTTGAGTTTCGAGTTTTGAATTTTGAGTTAGAGGGAGAAAAGTCGCCGTGGCGGCGACTGGTAAATATGTTCGCCGTTGAAACGGCGATTTCGAGTTTTACAGTCAGTCAACATTAATACTTAGCAGCCAAGGTGGGCAGTTGTCTTTTGATTTCTTTCAGTCTGTATCCGAAGCCGGGGCCATTCAAGCTCGACAAATCAACCTGCCCGTTGCGGCGTCTGTAAAGCCCCGGATGCACCGCCTCTTCCGCCGTTGAGGCAGCGGGGTAAAACTGCATCGAATTGGTTTCGACGCCCATTATCGTTCCTGCGTTTGCGGCCAGGAGAACGTGCGGAATCTGCGCCAGCATCGGATTGGTCAGGTCCTGCACCATCAGGGTCATTCCGTGCGCCCTGGCCCAGCACAGGCTCAAGAGCGCCCCGGTTTGAGTTTTGCAGGTTTTCAGCGCCACGCCCGTCCAGCCGAGACTGCGCCCGAGCCTGATGAGTTTCCAGTCGTGGGCGCTTTCGTCCATAAATAACGGCTTGCGGGCCGAGACGCTGTGCACGTCAATCTGGTTCTGCTCGAGGTCGTATGGAAAGGGCTGCTCGACGTAAAGAATCATCTGATATATCCGCGGATGCTCTATCATCAGCCTGTCCAGAATATCGTTTACATATTCC
>JAUWPZ010000208.1 GCA_030611315.1 Sedimentisphaerales bacterium | reverse complement strand
TTCTCCAAGTCTTTGGTATATAACAGATTATATTATATACAACCCGCATTGCCTGTCAACCCAAAAAATGATTTAACTCCCCAAAATACAACAACTTATAGCACTTTTTTGACGGTGACTACTTTTGACGCAGGCATCTATGTTAACTGATATATTACCACGAATTCTTATTCTACAACTACCTCTCCGGGGCCCGCTACTGATAATTTGCCGATGCCAACATAACCTAATTGCCCGAAAGTTTCAACCCTAACTTTGCATCTTTTCTCCGCGTGCGCTTTCAATCAGCAACAGGCCCGGCTGCCGAATACGAAGGCCGAACAATACCAAAAGTTGAGGATTTCCTGAGCAATATAGCTAAGGATGTCACCGAGACAAAAAACCTGGCCGGGTCCAACCCTTCAAGTGGTCAAGCGGCTCAAATTTGCCATCTTAACTAAAGGCCCTTCGCACCAAAGCGAGGCTCTTGGGTAAGGCGGTCTTGTAGTCCTCGTTTCCCTCAAATTCGAGTGAGACATAGCCGAGGAAGTTGACCTTGCGCATAACCCGGGCGATGCGTGGCCATTTTTTTATCTTTTTTCTTTGCCCCTCTGCCCCTTTGCCCCTCTGCCCCTTTTTTCTTGGTGTCTTTGTGGCTAAAAAATCCTTGTCCTTTCCGCCGGCGCGCTGTAACATTATTCGTTTGTATTTATCTGAACCAAAAACCTGTAAATAAACTCAAGGAGACTAAAAAAGTGGCTGTTACTGGCGACATTCGCAATATCGTTCTTTTAGGGCATGGCGGAAGTGGAAAAACCTCACTTGCCGAGGCCATACTGCACAAAACCGGCGCAACAAACCGTCTCGGAAGCGTTGACGAGAAAACATCCATCTGCGACTACTACGACGAGGAAAAGCACCATCAGCACTCGATATCATCGGCCCTCGTGTACACCGAGCACAATGGCAAGCTGCTCAACATCATCGACACTCCCGGCTATCCTGATTTCATCGGCCCGGCCATAAAGGCGATTCCCGCCGCCGAAACCGCCCTGATCGTCATCAGCGCAGCCGCCGGCATAGAAACAAACACCCGCAAAATGTTCGAATTGGCCACACAGGCCGACCTGCCGCGTATCATTGTCATAAACAAAATCGACGCCGAAAACATCGATTTCCCCGAACTCATAAGGGCCGTTCAGGAATCTTTCGGCTCGCAATGCCGCTGTGCCAATCTGCCCTCCACTGACAGGGCCTCCGTTATCAACTGCATCGAAAACGAAACCGGCGATTCCCCCGTCATGGACGTCGCCGCCGCCCACACCGAGCTAATCGAAAGCATTATAGAAGCCGATGACGACCTTATGGAAAGCTACCTCGGTGGAGAAGAAATCTCCGCAGAGAAAATAGCCTCAGTTTTCGTCAAGGCCCTCCAGGCCGGAACAATTATCCCGATAGTTTTCACCAACACACGCAAAGGAGTCGGCGTTGGCGAGCTTCTCGATATTGTCGCAAAATATACACCCTCGCCCCTTCAGGCAAAACCTTTCCAGCTCAAAGACGGCGAAACTTCAACGGAGCTAAAGCCCGACCCCGTCGGCCCACTGGCAGGCCTGGTATTTCGTATCGGCTTCGACCCACGCTCGAATATGAAGTACTCCTCTATCCGCATCTTCAGCGGCACAATCAAGTCCGACGCCAATATTCAGCGAAACGACCAGAAAAAAGGCATTCGCCCCGGCCATATCTTAAAAGCCCAGGGCGGCGAAAACAAGGAAACCGATGCAGGCATCGCAGGCGATATTATCACCCTCGCCAAAGTCGAAGAGCTCAAAATCGGCGACCTCATACACGATGGCCGCGTAAAGGGCGCCTTCGAGCTGCCCCCCGTCCCCGAGCCGATGTTCTCCCTGGCCCTCGAACCAGCCACAAGAGGCGATGAGCAGAAAATATCAAGCGCGTTGGAAAAATTGTGCGAGGAGGACCCCTGCTTCAAAATCAGCAGGGACATGCAGACAAAGGAGCTGGTTGCCAGCGGACTCGGCGATTTGCACCTGCGGATAACGCTCGAGAAGATGGAGAACCGCTCTAAGCTGACCGTCAGAACCAAAGAGCCGAAGATTCCATACCGCGAGACGATTACCACCAAGGCCGAGGGCCATTACCGGCACAAAAAGCAGACCGGCGGGGCCGGGCAGTTCGGAGAGGTCTATCTTCGCGTCGAGCCGGCCGAGCGAAATTCCGACCCACCCCTGGTCTTTAGCTGGGACATCTTCGGCGCTTCAATTCCCGGCCAGTACGAGCCGGCCGTCCGCAAAGGTATCATCGACATTATGCAAACCGGCGTAATCGCCGGCTTTCCAATGCAGGATGTAACCGTTTCGGTATATGACGGCAAGCACCACCCCGTCGATTCCAAGGAAGTGGCATTTCGAGCCGCCGGCAAGGGCGCCTTCGTTAACGCACTCGAAAAGGCCAGGCCCGTACTGCTCGAGCCAATCGTGAATATGGAAGTTACCGTCCCCGCCGAGAACGTCGGCGATATCGCCGGCGACCTGGCCTCAAAACGCGGAAGGGTCCAGGGCCAGGACATGCTGCCGGGCAACTTCATCGTCGTAAAGGCGCAGGTCCCGTTGTCAGAGGTGACCCAGTATAACAGCCAGTTGAAGAGCGTTACCGGCGGACGGGGAAGCTACTCGATGACCCTGAGCCACTACGAGCTGGTCCCCCCGAACGTACAGCAGCAAATCATCGCTCAATACGCAAAGAAAAAAGTCACAGAGTAGTTAAATTTCAAATCTCAAATCTGAGATTTGTAATGTGAAATCACCTCTGTCGTCTGTCTCCTGACGTCTGTCTTCCATCATTTTCTTACTACATATTCGCAAAATCCGGAAATGCTAAATTCGTGCATTTTCCACACTTATACCCATCGCTGCCTTGTGAATATCCGCCTTCACTCAGCACAATGACAGCGCCGCATTTACCGCATCTGGTAGGCTCAAAATCAGGAGGGTTTTCCAACCTTTCAAAGTTATATTCATTAGTGCCGTAATCCACATACATCTCTGTCTCAAAATCATCCCTGCACTTTTTACAACTCTTCCAGTCTCCCGAATGCTCCTCGTTATAGTGATAACCGCAAAGTGTGTACCTGCTGTGGTTTCTGTAACAACTGTTCCTTGCGTATGAAAACATGATGTACGCGTTTTCATCATTGCATATCCAATGGCCGCAGCATTCTGTTCTGGTCAGATTGTCCGTTTTTCCACAAAGACCGCACCTGGCAACATCTCTTCGTCTTTTGAGTTTTTTCTTCTTTCTTTTCTTTGACTTTTGTTTTGCCATTTTTACACCCGTTCAACGTATTTTATTGCCCGGCCGTCGTAAGCATTCATTCTTCAGTCGGTAATCTTATAGACCAAATCCCCGCTTCTTACCCGCTCACTAACCTTCACGCCAATCGAGTCGCCCGCTTTAGCCTTTGTAACCTGTTCATTGCTGATTTGCATTGAGTCAACTGTCATTTCAGTATCGGTAGTATGCCCCTTAATACGGATTTTATCTCCAACTTGTAACACTGCTGTTAACTCGATACCGGCAACTACAGGGTGGGCAAAGAAATCTGATACTTTTCCAATTATTTCCTCGGACATTTTTTCTCCTTTCCTATTTCATTGGCCGGCCGCCGCGGGCGGCGATTTTTTTAAAAAGCCCAGCCGCCTCTCATCTCTCTACTTCAGCCATCACAATACCGTCAAAGGCACAACGCTATCAACGCAAGAAAATCCGCAAAGACTACTTTCGTCTTTGTTGGGGTCAATATGACACCATCCACAGTTTTCTTCAAGTAAATTTTTGTATCTTAAAATCAACGTTAACTTGTGCCCCTGTGCCTTAGGTATTAGGTACTTGTGCCTGCCAACTGGGGCATCTGTGGTCAATTTTGGTCATTCGAACATTTGAATTTCGATATTGTTTAGTACTACAACGCTACTTAGATTTATTCGTTGCTCATAAAGTTTTGTTGCATAAAAAGTTATGTTAATTATGATGCCTGCGTCAAAAGTAGTCACCGTCAAAAAAGTGCTGTAAGTTGTTGTATTTTTTGGAGTTAAATCATTTTTCGGGTTGACAAGCAAGCCGGGTCGTATAAAATATAACCTGTTATATATCAAAGACTTGGAGAAAT
>JAUWPZ010000134.1 GCA_030611315.1 Sedimentisphaerales bacterium | reverse complement strand
CTTCAGCAAGATACGGGCATGTCGCCGTTTGTGTTCCGCCATACGTTCGGCTTTGATGATGTTCTTGAGTCCAGAGCGTTCTTCACTTGTCAATTCAACAATATATTTTTTCATGTTGGCCTCCTTGCCTGATTAGAGAGTTAACTGTCATATTAACCCTATCGACAAAAAGACCTAACAGACTTTATTCCGTGGACGGAGTACTAGTATCTCTCCATTATTATTGATACTATGAAGCATACTATAATTAACATTGGGATCTTCTGGAGCTAATCTAATTATTTCATAATCTGTTGCACTTGCATTCCCCACAGCTAAAGCTAAACTGGCTCCAACTGCTAAAGCAGTTCTTTTTATTCCTTTTAATATTTTTTCAAGTGTCATATTATCTTCTCCTACCACCATCCCCCCTCATCATACCAATCCTCTTTCTCAAGCCATTGATTAGCAAATTCTGCATAATCAGACCAATTAACTATTCCATCATTATTTAAATCAGCTGAAAGGGTTTTTGATTTTGAGATTGGGTTCATTAAAAATGCAAATCTATGTTTATGATTTTGAATTCTACCCAGCCCAATAATTTGACCTTTGTCATTAATATCTTCAATCTCTAGGGCAGTCCATCCTGAATCTTCTGGAATTAGAGAATTAAGATATTTCATTTCTCCATTTTCATATATAAATGCTGGAACTCCCACAACCTGTTCTAAATTATTAACTGCCCGAGCAGTACCTGACCCTACAGATAATCGTATTGCTTCTCCATCTTTCCACATACCAGGAGATAAAGTCCCACCCGAATATTTATATTGCCCAACAACAGTTCCATTATCATTAATACCAAAAGCGTTCCATAAACCTTCAATTCTTGTAGTTACTCCATCTTCCCATAAAAATCCATATAGTCTGTGTGGATTAGTCCCCATTAGCTCTCCTACTACTTGGTGTTTATCATTAAATCCTCTTATTTTATAATATTGATTTGTTGCAACATTAATTTCAATAATTTCTCCATCCAGATACAAATGCTCATCCCCCAGAACTTCTCTCTTATTATTCATGTCTTTTCCAGTTATACTAATCTCAGTTATACCCTCAATCCCATATATCTTATCTTTAGTAAGTATATCCCCCCAATCATTAATTACTCTTATAGAACGAATTGGTAAATCTCTAAATTCCCCCCCTTTATACAAGAAGTTCTTTCCCCAAAGGTGAGGACAACTACCTCTTGTACATTCATCACTTATTTGCCCATAACTTCCAACTACTGCTCCGTCATTATTGATACTATAAACCTTACTATAATTACAATTAGGGTCTGGTGGTGCTAGTTTAATTATTTCATAATCTGTTGCATTTGCAGTTCCTGCAAGAACAGATGCACCAATAACAGCAAAATAAGCCAATCCTTTCAAAGCTTTTCTTGCTTTATTCATTACATTAACCGGAATCCTACCTTTCCCTTTCATTTTCCTATCCTTTCCAAAAGTATAACAGATATATTATGATTGCACAGACCACAATTTGCGGATTCCGTGCCCATTTTGTCTCCGCTTCCGGCCCCTGCGCGATACGCGCATGGCTCCTGCAATCGGACAATAGTTAAATTCTGAAAGGCCGGCTTGGTATGAAAATACGAATACTTGGATTATGATGGCAAACAAAAGTATAATATTAAGGCATCTTGTCAGCCGCCCTTCATTTCTCAATTATCCGGTATTATAACACAAAACTGTTCACTTTGCAAGTTTTTTTAAAAATTTCTCCCCCGCTGTTTGAGATTTCTAAATCCTGTCTTCTGCCCTCTGTCTTCTGTCCTCTGCCTTCTGTCTTCTGTCCTCTGCCCTCTGCCCTCTGTCTTCTACACTCTGTCTTCCGGCTCCTGAATTCTGACTTCTAATTTTGTAAAATTGTTGCCTCCTGATAGAAATTGCGTTATTCTATTTTGGTGATTGGTAAATGGTGAGTATTTAACCAATTCGCCAAAGGCGGATAAGTACGATTATGGCAGGCGAACAGATAAAATTGCTCCAGCAGATTGAGCCTTTGCTCGAGGCCGAGGATTTCTACGCGCTGACGCAATTGCTCGGCGACCAGCGGAGCAGCGACATCGCCGAGGTTGCCGAGCTTGTCGATAATGAGCATAAACGCTTTATCTTCGACGTCCTCGACGAGCCGACCTCCGCAGAGGTCCTCGAAAAGGTCAACGAAGCCACCAGGGCCGAGCTGTTCGAGCTGCTCGGTAAGGACGAAATAAAGGGCATCATTTCCGAGCTTGACCACGATGACGCAGCCGACCTGCTCGCCGAACTGCCCGAAGAAGAAAGGGCCGAATTGCTCGCGAGCATCCCCCCTGCCGAATCCGCCGAAATCAAGGAATTGATGAGATACTCGGAGGACTCGGCCGGCGGTATTATGGACCCGCTCGTGATAAGCGTCCACGAGCAGGCCACCGTTACCGAAACCGTCAACGAAATTCGCGCCGCCGAAATCGATGAGGACTTCTTCTCCGTTTACGTTGTGGATAAGAATGAGCGATTCGTCGGCGACGTGCGTGTGCGATTTCTGCTTACGCGCCCGGAAAGCGCCAGGATTGGCGATTTGATTGACCCCGACACCATTTACGTCAACGTCAACGCCGACCAGGAAGAAGTTCGAAATATCTTCAGCAAGAATGACCTGATTGTCGCCCCTGTCCTCGACAAGGACCATAAGCTCGTCGGCCGAATCACGGCAGACCGCGTCATCGAGGTCGCCGAAGAAGAGGCCGCCGAAGACTTATACACGATGGCCGGTACCGACGCCGACGAGCTTGACGACGTCTCGGTCTTCCACGCCGCCCGCGTGAGGATGACCTGGCTTCTGCCCTGCCTCATAGGCACCGCCATCACGGCTTTGGTTCTGACATTCTTCCATGCCGAATTCAACTCACAAAACCTGCTGTTTATTTACACCGCCGTAATTGCGTTCGTACCGATGATCGCCGCCATAAGCGGCAACGCCGGCCTGCAAACCTCAGCCATCGTCGTTTCCGGGCTCGCAACAGGTCACTTAGCGGCCTTGAAATTGTCTCAGGTCTTTAATCGTGAAGTGCGAATCGCGCTTCTCGTGGCCTTGAGCTGCGGCATATTAGGCGGCGCTGCATGCGCGATTTTACTTAACTCCATGGCCCCCGAAAATGCAATGCAGCCCTTGCGGCTGGTCTTCGCCTTCGGTACCGCTATGTTCTCCGCGATTATGGTCGCGACAACGCTCGGATTATTTCTGCCGTTTTTGTTCCGGCGAATTGGCATAGACCCCGCTATAAGTTCAGGCCCGCTGGTTACAACAGCAAACGATTCCATAAGTGTCACAATTTATATGACCCTCACCCTGCTGCTTGTATAGCCGGTGAACAGAATTGCTCACCTGCCCAATTATACATCCACGAAGCGTGAAGGCGCCAAACGTGTAGTAAATAATGCAATTTCCCGAATATTAGTTTACTCATTGTGGTATCCCTGTCCCATAGCTAAACATATATACTTTCGCTATTGCCACTAACAGTTATATATCACTGAACAACATATATTTTATATCTTCGTCCCGGGGTATGGCACGTAAAATGATTGTAAAAAATGACCAGCCAGCGGTACTCGGCCCAGGCAAGGGACGGCAAAGAAGACTTCAAACACAGCAGTATTGATTTCTTGACATTTCGTCGGCAGTTTGACATACTTAGCCGCTCAAAGTAGATTATCGACGAAATCATTGATTTTGGGAGCAAGAAAAAATGAGAGCATCTGAAATGCGAAAAGGCCAGACCGTCAAAATTGACGGCAAACTGTATAACATTGTGGATTATCAGCACGTCAAACTCGGTAAGGGCGGCGCGGTCTATCAAACGAAGCTCAAAAGCCTTACCGACGGCTCGATTCAAAACGTTCGGCTGCGTTCGGAAGAAATCGTCGAAGAGGCCTTTTTAGACAAAAGGACTTATGAGTACCTGTACTCGGCCGGAAGTGAGCACGTGCTAATGGACATAACAACCTACGACCAAATCACGCTCGACGACGACGCTTTCGGCGACGGTCCGAAATATCTCAAGCCGAATACACGGCTTCAGGTCATGATGTACGAAGACAAGCCGCTCGTAGTTACTCTGCCGAACACCGTTGACCTGGAGGTGAAAGATACGCCGCCGGAAATCAAGGGCGCCACGGCGACAAATCAAAACAAGCCGGCAACGATGGAAACCGGCCTGGTCGTACAGGTTCCGCCCTTTATCAAAGTCGGTGAGCTTATCCGAGTTGATACCCGGACGGGCGAGTATGTAACACGCGTAAAAGAGTAGATGGGTGAATGCGTGAATGAGTGGATGCGTATTCAATAAGAGATGCTTGATAAAGTAAGCAAAACGTTAGTGAAAGTCTTTGGCTCACGCAACGAGCGGTTGGTAAAGAGCTACATGGTAATCGCTCAGCAGGCAGGCCACTTCGAAGAGCAGATAAAAAACCTCGGCGATGAGGCGTTGAAAGGCAAAACCGCCGAGTTCAAAGCCGCCCTGAAATCAGGAACCAGCCCGGAAGAGCTTCTTCCGGAATCCTTCGCGGTCGTCCGTGAAGTGGCAAGGCGAAACGTCGAGATGCGCCATTTCGACGTGCAGCTCGTCGGAGGCAACGTCCTCTACGAGGGCAAAATCGCAGAGATGGCTACCGGCGAGGGCAAGACGCTTGTCGCTACCTTAGCGGCATATCTTGTCCATCTGACCGGAAGAAGGGTCCATATAATTACGGTCAACGATTACTTGGCCAAGCGCGATGCGGAATGGATGGGACCGGCTTATGAGGCGCTGGGGCTGACGGTCGGAGCGATTCAGGCGGACATGGATACCGCCGGCGACGAGAGAAGAAATCAATACTCCTGCGATATAACCTACGGAACAAATAACGAGTTCGGGTTCGATTATCTGCGCGACAATATGAAAACATCTCTGGACCAGATGGTTCAGGGCGATTTGGAGTATGCGATAATCGACGAGGTCGATTCGATTCTAGTCGACGAGGCGAGGACGCCGCTGATAATATCAGGCCCTGCCTTCGACGACGTTAGCCGATACAAGCAGGCGGAAGGTGTAACAAAAAAGCTGATGAGCCTGCAAAGTAACTATGACCGGCTCAAGAGACAAGCCGATTCGGCTGAGCGAACGATTGCCAACGCCCAGGGCGAACTTGCTGAGGCCAAAAAAGTAAAGGACTCGAAGCGAATCGAAAAGGCCCAGCAGGCCATCGAGAAAAACCAGACGGAGCTGGCGACCGCCGAGGCGAGGCTGGCAGATACGACACAATTTTACGAAGTCGAGTACGACAGGAAAGCTGTTCACCTTACTCACGAAGGAGTGGGAGCTGCACAGGAAATAGCCGGAGTAGGTTCATTCTTTACCGGTTCAAATATGGAATGGCCTCATCTTTTAGAACAGAGCCTGCGTGCACATGTAACATTCGAGAAGGAAAAAGATTACGTCGTTATCGACGGCAAGGTCATTATCGTGGATGAATTCACGGGCCGATTGATGCACGGCCGGCAGTGGTCGGACGGGCTGCATCAGGCGGTGGAGGCGAAAGAATCCGTCACGGTGAAAGAAGAAACCCAGACGCTGGCCACGATTACACTGCAGAATTTTTTCAAACTTTACGACCAGATAGCGGGGATGACCGGCACCGCTGCTACCGAAGCCGAAGAGTTTATGAATATCTACAAGCTGGAAGTTATAGTGATACCAACGAACGAGCCGTGTATCAGAGACGACCGGGAGGACGCAATCTATAAATCGATGAAGGAGAAGTTCAACGCTATCGCCAAAGAGATAAACAACATCAGCTCGGCGGGCAGGCCGCTGCTCGTAGGTACAATCAGTATAGAAAAAAGCGAGGCGCTTTCGGCGGCCCTTACGAAAAGATTCGGCCTGGAACATGAGGTCCTCAACGCCAAGCAGCACGCAAGAGAAGCCATTATCGTGACCAAAGCCGGGCAGCAGCACAAAGGGCGAGACGGGAAAATGCGAGGGAATATAACAATCGCAACGAATATGGCGGGACGAGGAACCGATATTAAACTCGGCGACGGCGTAGCCGATATCGGGGGACTGCACATACTCGGCACGGAGCGCCACGAGGCCAGACGAATCGACAACCAGCTTCGAGGTCGAAGCGGCAGACAGGGCGACCTGGGCTCGAGCCAATTCTTTCTGAGCTTCGACGACGACCTGATGCGAGTTTTTGCGCCGGAGTGGACGGTCAAGGCGCTCTCGTGGATAGGTTGGGAAGAAGGACAGCCAATCTACCACAAGAGAATCAGCAAGGGCATCGAAAAGGCACAGAAAAAGGTTGAAGAGCGAAACTTCGATGTCCGCAAGAGCCTTCTCGAATACGACGAGGTGATGGACTACCAGCGGAAGATTTTTTATTCGCGCAGGCGCCAAATTCTGGGCGGCAAGGGGCTCAAAAGCATCATCGAGGAGATGATCGACGCGGCTATTACAAAAAGCTGCGACACTATCCTTGCCGAGAGCTATCCCTCTAACTGTATCGCCGAATGGGCCAGGACGAATTTCGACGCCGACCTCAAAGCGTCGGACCTTTCGGACGCCAAGGCCGAGGAGATAGAAAAAGCCATCAAAGACCAGACCAAGGACAATGCCAGGAACGACATATCTCTTTCGATGGGCGAATATTTCGAGGACTACGATAATCCACGAAGCTGGGACATCTCGGGGCTGTGCAAATGGGCGATGAGCAGCTTTCGAGTGAGCCTCAGCCCGAGCAAAATCAAACATCAATCGCCCGAAGAGATTGAAGAGCAGTTGATTTCTGCCGCTGCCGAGCAGGTCGATAAAAAGGACTGCTCACAACTGATGGAGTTTCTCAAGAAGGATTTTGCCGTCCGCACGTTTGCCGAATGGGCCCGGGCCAAGTTCGATATCAAGCTGGACCTCGAAGAGCTAAGGACTCTCAAAGCCTCGCAAATCCGTGAGCAGCTTATCGAACAGACAAGCGCCAAGTACAAGCGGCGCGAGATTGAGTACCCGGTTGAGTTTGCGATGAATATGGTCTATGGGCCGCAGGGCGCCAACGTGTATGCGTTCGAGGCTTTGGCCGAATGGGCAAATAAGAAATATAACGCCGGCCTTTCAGCCGAACGATTGCAGAACAGCAAACCCAAGGCTCTGCACAACAAACTGCTGGAGTTGAGCGAAAGCTATAACAACGGGAAGCTGGACGATGAGCTTGCCGAGAAGATTGGGAGCCTCAGCACGGGCGAATTAGTTGGATGGGCCAACGAAAGATTCGACGCATCTTTGACAGAAGGCGAACTCGGCGAAGACGAAGGACTCAAGGAGAAGCTGTCCGAATTAGGGCGCGAACTTCTACGCAAAGAACTGAGCGACCTGGAAAAATACGTTTTGGTGCAGGTTTACGACAGTACCTGGAAGGACCATTTGTATTCGATGGACCATCTGAAAGACAGTATCTGGATGAGAGGATGGGCTGAAAAAGACCCCAAAACCGAATATAAGCGCGAGGGCTTCCGGATGTTCAACGAGATGCTCGAAAGCATCGAGGAGCGCGTTACCGATATCATCTTCAAGGTCCACTTGGAAGCCGGCGCCCGGACCAGAAGTGTCTGGAACGTGAGCCGGACGACGCACGATGAGGTCGGCCAGTTTGCGATGGCTGAGCGGCAGCGAGCCGCGGCCCAGGCGCCGCAGGGCGAGCAAATAGTTAAACAAATAAAACTCGAACAGCCCAAGGTCGGCCGGAATGACCCGTGCCCATGCGGCAGTGGAAAAAAATACAAAAAATGCTGCGGGAAAAACTTATAGGGCGTTACAAAAGGCCCTTTAATTTGCGTCCGGTAATTACTTTGACAAACCCAATAACCGGCTAAAAAGAAAACATCGAGCAACATAACGCTCCTCGATGTTTTCCGGAGGGGAGAAAAATTTTTGTTTTCCAGCTTTATTTTTTATCGGCTACTTCTCGGGAGGCACTTTAAGTGAAAAATTGCTCGTGGCTCGTGATTCGCGGCCCGTGGGCAGTGACTCGTGACTCGTTGCTAAGACCAAAGACCAAAGACCCCAAAAATTAATCGCGTGATGCCACGAAGACACAGAGGCACAAAGGGGCAGAGGGGAACAGGGGATTAGCGGATTAGTGAATTATACCAATTTTAGTTACTACTCGGAGCATTAAATATTGAACATAAGGCAGTTATAAGTGCCTAAAGTTTGGAGTGCCTAAAGTTGATTTTTTTCAACTTTAGTTCACTTTAGGCATTTTAGTTCACTTGCCGTCTGTGTTCAATATTCCTTGCTCTGCTTAATAATTGTTGCGCCTTAAGGGTAAATAGTCGTGTCATTTCGACCGAAGCGATGCGGTCCGTAAGGACTCCATAGGAGAGCATCTCGAAGTGGAGAAATCCAATAAAATGACGACAACATATGCGCACTAATTAAACGCAACTGGTATTACGTACCATCCGCGGCGAGGTCCTTTCTTTGGTGCGAGGCCGGCGAGTATCCTTAGATTCTCGGGCGGCCGCCTAAATATTCGGTCCTGGGCAGCTCGCCTATCAGGGGCATTGCGTATTCGATAAAGGCATCGGTTACGCCATTTCCTTCGGCGTTGATAAAATCATCAGGCATAGGTTTGGTCTTCTCGGCGACGCTGCTAAGGTCGGTGCGGAAAAGCTCAACGGCGTAATCGGCGCCATTACCGAGCCGTTTTATTGCAACCGAGCCGTTATCATGCTCCATGGCGAGCTTTACCGCCTCGCGCCCGCAGCGGCGGGCCTCATCGAAATCAACCGGAGACTGGATGCCGGGGAAGCTCCTTTGCAGGTAGCCGAATGTATCGGCACGGACGCGACTTACTTTGAGATTGCTCTTAACCTGCGCGGACAAAAAGTCCGCCAGGGAACCGGTGCCGGAGAGCTGGATATTTCCGTGGGCGTCTGTCTCGGCCTGCTCGGCGAGTTTCCTGGCCCAGGTTACGCCATCGGCGTCGCAGATTCCCTCGCTGACGGTAACGACGCACCGGCCGAGTTTGCCGAGGACGCCGTCAACATCGCCGAGGAATTGTTCCATCGAGACGGGCCTTTCGGGAAGATATACGAGATGCGGGCCGTCGTCGTCTCTTTGCCTGCCGAGGACGGTGGCGGCGGTCAAAAAGCCTGCGTGCCTGCCCATAATCACGTCGATTTTTACGCCGGGCAGAGCGCGGTTGTCCAGATCGTCGCCCATCAGCGCGCATGCCTCGAACTTCGCGGCGGTACCGAAACCGGGGCAGTGGTCGGTAACGAGCAGGTCGTTATCGACGGTCTTCGGGATGTGGAATGCGCGGATGTCGTAGTCGATTTCGTCGGCCATCTTGTTGAGGATGTGGGCGGTGTTGGCTGAGTCATTGCCGCCGATATAGAAAAAGTAGCGGATATTGCGCTTCTTGAATACCTCGAGGATTTTTGCGCAATATTCGGCGTCGGGCTTGTTCCTGCTGGTGCCGATGGCCGAAGAGGGTGAAGCGGCCACGAGTTCGAGGGTCTCGGCCGAGAGATTAGTCAAATCGATGAAGTCGTCCTTGACCATTCCTACTACGGCGTGCATTGAGCCGAAGAGGGTCTCGATTTCGGGGTGTTTCCGGGCCTCTTCGATAACGCCGACCAGAGAAGCGTTGATTACGCCGGTCGGCCCGCCTGATTGGCCTACTACTGCATTTGCCCCATTAGAAATCCCCCATTTTGGGGGCACATTACTCGCCTTAGAATTTCTAACGGGGTTTGCTTTCGGTGCATCTGCCATTTTCAAAAATTCTCCATATAACTGTTACAACATTTTTCAACCTATGGGGCAGGCTATTATACAGATCGAATCGAATCAGACAAGAACAAACCTCTAAACTCACCGCCGGCGATGAGTTTATGAGTAAAAGAGTAAATGTGTTAATGAGTATATGGGTGGATGAGTGAATGTGTAAAA
>JAUWPZ010000170.1 GCA_030611315.1 Sedimentisphaerales bacterium | reverse complement strand
AGGCCAAAATCAATGCGCTTGCGTCCCCACTTTCGTTTTACAATATCTGGCTTCGGTTGGGGGGTGTTTGAAAAGATTAAACAGCCCGCCTTTGGCGGGGCGATTCCTTCTATTTTTGCCCACGAATTATTTCAGAGAGCCCCTTTTTTTAATAAATTTCGTCCAAAGCCTGCGAAAAAACACTATCCATTGAAGGACAAAACGTGAAAAAACAGCTCTTTGCATAATTCAGGAATTGTGAACCGAACCACAGAACATCGATACGAACCCGACATCCGGGGCCGACTAAAGTATTTCAAGGGCAACTGCTGTGATATCATCAACTTCGGACTGTTCGATTTTCTGATTTTGCGCAAGTGCGTTGAATTTGTCCATCATATCAACAATGGGCAAACCTATGATTTCACAGAACTTCTTGTCGAAATGAAACCCGGTTTGGTCATCGAACCGGCCTATAAATGGTTCGGCCCCGTCGGAATACAACAGCAGTTTATCGCCGGGCTGAAGCTGCACGGTTCGCTGGATGTATTCGGCCTCCTTAAAAATTCCCAGCAGCGAGCCTCGTATTTCCAGTTGCTCCGGGTGTTCATGAGGCCTTATAAGAATTGGATATGGGTGTCCCGCGCGGGCAAAGGTCAACTGCAGGGTCTTTACATTCAGCAGACAGTAGCAGCAGGTGGCGAACTGATAGCCGGAGAGCTTCTGGACAGCCATCCGCACATTGAGTTTTTTTATCGCTTCGGCCGGCGGGAAGATACGGTAATTGTTCTCAACGGTCTCTCGCATAACCAGGGCCTGTTTTAGAAAAATCGTCAGCAGCGCTGCGGGCATCCCATGACCGACTACATCAGCGACGTAAAAACCTATGTGCTGCTCGTCGATACGGACGATGTTGTAAATGTCGCCGGAGACCCACTCGGCCGGCAAAAAAGCTGTGGCCCACCGCATTGCGTCGGTATTCGGCAGTTGCGTGGGCAGAAAATCCTGCTGAACAAGACCGGCTAAACGAAGCTGCTCGGCCAGGTTGTCCACCAGCGCTCCGGTCATTTGAAGCTGCTCGGCCAGCTTATTCTTGAAAACCCTTTGTACCTGCTTTGGCGGGACCGCGGGCTTTACCGCCATGCCGGTGCTTCTTTTACGGTATGCAAGATTAACACTGATTCTAACCCACAGCTCATCTATGGAAATAGACTGTATTGTGCCGGCCATAGAGAAACTGTTCTCGGACGGCGCTAAAGAAAAACTCTTTACGGGCAATTCCACCCGGTCAGTGAGCAAAATCACGCCGATATTTTCCACTTCGAGCGATTCGATTATTTGGGCCAACTTCTGCTGTTGCGACTTGTTCAGGTCTTTTGCATCGACGATGACGGTCCCGATGAGATCGAGCCGGTCACGGACCCGGGGATATTTGTCTATCGGGAACACAAAGGAAGAAAGCTTCTTCTGCTTAAAAAGTCGCCGTATTTCAGGCAGCATATTGCTCTGATTTGTCAGATACAGAACATCTGTGAAGCTCACCGGCACTTCAATATCACCCAATAATCCTGCTCTTTCCATTTCCGTTGCCTTTTTAAGGGACACCACTCTGCAATACATCGCAGAATGGGAATCCTGGTTACATTATGGGACTCTAAGCAAACATCCAACCTGCGAATGCCCATACAAAATAAATTCGGCTCGTTAGGCGTGCCACTTTGCAATTTTTTGCTTTTTTCTGCCCTTAGCAGGCCCGCAGATATAGAGCTTCTGCAAAGATAAATCGGCCGCATCAGAAATGTACCCGGCGCCCCGGCCCGCGAAATTAGGTCGTATCATACGGACTCAGCCGGCAAAGATTGCCGAGCCGATGCGAAGGATGGTTGCGCCCTCTTCGACGGCAACTTCATAATCTGAGCTCATACCCATGCTCAGTTCGGTAAAATGAGGACCGACAATTTTTTCGCCGCGCATCTCAACAAACAGCTCCCGTGCCCGAACAAAACAAGAACGAACCATGTCCTTATTATGTGTGAAGGGCGCCATCGTCATCAGGCCGACTAACTTCAGATTCGGCAGGGTCTCTATCTGCTCAGCAAGATGTGTCGCCGCACCTACCGGAACACCGTATTTTTTCGGCTCATTGGAGGTGTTGACCTGAAGAAGCACTTTGGGGCATAATTTCTGCTTTGTCGCCGAAGCGCTTATCTCCTCGGCCAGTCGAAGTGTGTCAACCGAGTGTATCAGAGAAGCTATCGGCAGAAGCTGACGGACCTTATTGCGCTGCAGATGGCCTATCATGTGCCAATTGATTTTTCCAGGTTCAGCCGAATCGCTATCCCGTTCATTCGAAAAATTATCTACTTGAGTGTAAACTTTTTTCAGTTGCTGAACGCGATTCTCACCAAAGTCTGTGAAACCCAGATGAATAACCTCTTTTACTTCCTCTACGGTGGCGGACTTGGTTACAACAACAAGCTTTATCTCGCCGGGGTCTCTGCCGACACGAACACAAGCGGAGTTAATGGCCCCTTCGAGCCGTTTTATTCTTTCGGAGATTTTTGCCATAAAAGAACACCGAAAATTAAAATAGAAAAATTCAGCCTACTGCTCTGCCACAGGTCAAATGATGAATGTCATTCCGAGCGCAGCGAAGAATCTCTTTGGCTCAAGCCGGATGCTTCGCCTTTCAACTCTCCTATGGAGTCCTTACGGACAGCATGACAACTCCTCAAAACAAGTGTAACGGAGCACCACTGTAAAACAAAACCTCGCTCAAAATATCAATCTGTGAAAGTTTTCGCCAGTATAAAAACAATCAAGACAACTTTTTTGACAGATTTTTTTCTCCCATCAGGCCAACAACCCGCTTCCGATAAAATCCAGGCCGCACATGGCAAAGACCTGTTACTCAGTCAACAGGCAGACACGGTCATAATGGGATTTCGACTATTCAATATTTTCGTGAATATCCCCCCGGCGATTTCGCCCTCTGAACCGTCGCAGGGCAGATTTTATTGCCCTGTCAATCGACAATCTCCTGGAAATGACGACTTCTATAGTGCTCACGATTGAAATTTCCCCCGCCGCGGTGGGTTCGCGGGCAACTTGTGCCACAGGTAGGAACCTTAAAACAATAATTTACAATCCTAATCGTGGAAATTTATTACCCTTAAGGGTATAAAATCCGATTTGTCATTCGCATCCGATGAATCTGTTCAAAAAAACGCCGCAATTCTTTTGCGGCTGTCCTTCTGAACAATCGACATTCGGCAATCGCAAATCCCTTAACTTCGACATTCGACAATCCTTGTTCCGCCGCAAGGCGTCCTGTGGAGATATTCGATATTCCCCTCATCCTCTTCTGTCCTCTGTCCTCTGTCTTCAATAACGCCTTCTCTCATCCATTATCATCTCATCGAAAAACCGTTCCTCCTCATACAGGTCGTAGTCTCCTGTAGTAGTTCGCTGCTGCATACGGCGCACACCCGTTCCGCTGTTAAAAGGTCGAAACTCTCCTTTCGGCTCACTTTGCGATTTTCTTATATCATTGTACACAACCTGCAAGTCCGACGCCCAATAGCTGTTCTTCACCGGCATATGCTCAATAGTCGCACCATCAAAACTGTAAAGCATATCAAAATAACGTCGCGCGCGCATCTTGCTTCCGACCAGCCAGTCATTCACCGCCACAACGTCAACCATCACCGCCCCGGTATCATAATCAATCACCTCGGGCTCTACAACATCGCTCTCGTACCTGTATGATGTATATGATAATCGCGGACTTCCAATCCCGGCACTCGAGACGCGCTTAGTCTCCGACTCGACAAGCCCTCCTATTACCTCGCCCTGCTTGACCGGAAAATCCTTACTGTACCAGGAACCCAGAACAAGCTTAGAGACCTGGATAGTAACGGTCTTGGCGGCCTCTTGAATGCCCTTTGCGAAAAAGTACATCCTTCCCGGTATCGACACCAATTCCGTTACATTCGAAAACTCACTCCACAAAATAACGTCATTCTTCCGGGATACATACTGCGAGTCGAACTGCTCCGTTCCCGCTATCGGATTGAAAACTCCCAATCGAATCCTGTATCGATAGCTCTTTTCCGGTTCAATGGTATCATCATGTGCCCAGAACACCAACGGACTTGCCTTGGCAAGGTCCGTCATCGGAGTAATCAAAATCTCATCGAATTCAGCATAAACATCATCTATCGTCGGTCCCATTGAAAGCTCTTTTTTTCTTGCTAAAAGTTCTCGTCTTCTTTCGAGGTCATCCTCACTGTCGCCTCTTCTCCTGGTACGCCCGTCGGAATACCGCCCCGTAGTCCTGTCGCTGCCGCGCATTCTTTGGCTGCTCGCTCCGCCGTAAAGCGAATCCACAGCCCCGTACAAACCCGCCGTTCCGCTGCTGTACCCCCTCGTACGAGTCCTCGTATCTCCATATCCGCCGCCCACGCTGCGCCGGCCGTCCCGCCTGTCCTCACGCCCCTCTCTTTCGGCCTCAAGGGCTTCCCGCTTCTCTTGCCTGGCCTGTGCTTCCATAATCTCTAAAAACTTCTCATGCAGCACAGGAGGAAACCACTCCTCGTTGGCAGACGCGATTTGATAAGCCGCAGGTTGAAGCAGGTCCATTTGAACTTCTCTCTCTCCAAACTGAAGTATCCGGACCGCCAGACCGCCCGCCGGAAGCTCCGAAACATTTTCGATAACTTCAAACAATTTAGAGCGGGGCTCTATCTTGATTCGAGGCACTTCCTGCCAGTTGCTCCAATTGTTGTTCTCGCCCAGCTCCTGTCTTTGAAGCTGTGCCGCCGCGAAAATCGGCCTCGCAAGGCAAGGGTCACGCCATCGCTCCTTAAGGTCATCGCCGGCAAAACACTCGTGAAACCTCCCATACAAGGCCGAAACATCAATACTCGATTCCACTGTTACAAAATCAATATCATTCGGCTCATATTCGGCCTGGCTATAAGCGCTTTCCCCGGTAATTTCCCGGATGGGAACATAAACAACCGCACGGAGGTGTTCAACCTCCGCACTGCTGATTGCGCCAATCTGAGGAAGACGATACGACCTCTTGGGACCACTCGGACTGATATAGGGCTGAGGGGGAACAATGCTGACGTCTATATTCTTAATGGGAGAGTTAAACACCGCCATAAATTCGGGAACCCGAGACTTAAACGGGCCCGCCGGTTCGGGCAAACGGGCCAGCTCCTCCTCAAGCTCCTTGGCCTGCTTGTTTATGCGCTTGTCAATCGCGCCGGGGCTGAACTTCTCGTTATTGTACTCCAGCACATTCGGGCTTAAAACAACTCGCGTAATCAGAAGCCAGGCACAAATAAGCCCAATAATGCCAAATACAATCTTTTCAACGTGTTCTTCGAAAAAGCTGCCTATCTTTAACATTTTCCGTGCCCCTTAACTCGTATCTGTTTGCCCGTTTCACTCCACGCTATTTGCCAAATCACCGGTAGGGAGTATTAATAATAGTAGTAGTAGTGGTAGTATCCTCGCCCGCTAAAGCTGTCTTGACCGATTCCGGTTTAATTGCATCGTAGCCTTTTTTGTTGAAGATATATTCGCAAACCAGGTCCAGTTCAACAACGGCATCTTCCCCATAACGGTATAACGCGTGATTTTGCTCTTCTCGGTCAACCGGCACTATCCTGTCTTCCAGAATCGATATCTGATTATGCTTGAAACTCTGCTCCTGCTCATTGCCGGAAAATCCCTTGAACTTATGCTCCTTGGCGCTGCAAAGCTGCTGCATATAAGGGAAAATCGCCTTCGTGCTAACCACAACAGCAACATTAAAATGTATAATATCAACATCCTCGTCGGTTATCCTCCCCGTACAGGGCTCCGTAAGACCGTCCTCCATCGAAAGAACATAACTAGGCCTGTCATCAGTGATTGTCGAGGCCGTCTGACTCCTGGCGTACCTGGTCCTTGAAGTCCCGTAACCCGTACCTTTCAAAGAATTCATTTTGCCTGCCGAAAAATGCACCCCAAGAAGACGCTTGACCGGCGATGTGAAAACGCTGCTCGAACCGGAATTCATCGTTTCTATCGTATCGACAACATCTTCTATCACCCAGTAAGCTAACTGATAATACCAGCAATCCCCAACAGCCTGCTCGGGCCCGGCATATGTGTAATCCTCCCAGAACTCGTATCCGCCCAAACCAATAGGATTGCCATAAACCGAGGCCGACTTCGCTCTCTCCCGGCAAATACCATCCACTATCGTGGAACTAACCTCATCCGTCCTGCTAAAACCGCCTCCATACGGATACCTCGAACTCCCTGTATAAGACCTTGTCCCTGTATAAGACCTCCTCGAAGAATACACGCTGCTTGTACGCGAACTTGTTAAAGAGCTCTGCGTCGCCCTGTTCAGCTCGGCATCCGTCGGACAGTCTCGTGCATTAACACGCACAAGCAGCCCTTCGGCCGCGCTGCGAAATCGCTGACCGAATCCCTTGAAAATGAACTGACTCGTGCCCTTCGGCTCAGGAAATACCTCATAGCTTAACAGTTGCCTTTGTGTGCTCTGCAGAGCTAAACGGGTTATTTCATTGGCGTCGTTTGCGTGACCCTGCTGAAGCTTTGCCTCCTCTTCCCATTGCTTGCCGGCAATGGCGCTGCCGCTGAGAAACCTGACCTGATTGCCCAGTTTTCTAATACTCTCAGCTTCCACCTTATTCTTGAGCCTGCCGTTCATTATCTGCGTAGGTATAAAAAGAAGCAGACCGACCACACCTATAATAATCGGCGACAGAAGCGATGAATTCTTAAGAACGCTCAGCTTCTCTAAAATATCTTTAAAATTTGGTATATCCATTCTATAGCCCTCACGATTGAAATTTCCCGTTTGTTCGCGGGCAAGTAACCTTAAAACAATAATTTACAATCCTAATCGCGGGAATTTATTACCCTTAAGGGTATAACTCACAATTCATATCAGGTTATTAACTTTTTTGGCCCGTCTTACTAGTTCCTGTTGCGGAAACAACATTTGTCATTCCTGCCCCCGCTTTCGCGGGGGTAAACTTGTGCCTGCGAAAGCAGGCAGCAGGAATCCAGGTTTTTTCGATATAGACCCCTGCTTCCGCAGGGGTGACATCACCAGTTT
>JAUWPZ010000203.1 GCA_030611315.1 Sedimentisphaerales bacterium | reverse complement strand
ACATTAGCAAGCATGACCACCGAGACACAGGACATTCGGATGCCGGTCGTATCGATGATGCTGCCGGACGGCCGCAGGGCGAATACGTCGCCGAAGTTCGATATCGGGCGGAATTTTTGTAATAAGCTCTGGAACGCATCGCGTTTTGCGCTGATGAATCTTGACGGAATTGAGCCGGGCAAATTCGAGCCGGGGAAGATGGACATCACGGACAAGTGGATTCTTTCGCGCCTGGCGAGAACGATAGATGAGACTACAAAGTCGTTGGACGATTTCAAGTACAGCGAGCCGCTGGCGGGACTTTACAAATTTTTCTGGAATGACTTCTGTGACTGGTACTTGGAGTGGGCCAAGCCCCGATTTCAGGACGCCGAGCAAAGGCCGATTGTGCAAAATGTTCTGGCGTTTGTGCTTGACCAAACTCTGCGGCTGCTTCATCCGTTTGTGCCGTTTATTACCGAGGGGATATTCCAGAAGCTGAACGAAATCGCCCCGGCCAGAAGGCTTGAGGGACTGGCGAACGGCAAAGAGGCAGAGGCATTAGTTTGCGCTGAATGGCCCAAGGGACTTGATTTTCTTGTCGATGAGAAAACAGAAAAACAAATCTCGATTACCCAAAGTCCTATTCGCGCGATAAGGGACATTAGAAACGAATACAAGATTGCTCCCTCAAAACCGGTAACAACTTCGGTAAACGCTCCGATTGAAATTGTAAACATCTTAAATGACAACGCCAATCTGATTTGTCACCTTGCAGGCGTCGAGAAGTTTCAGGCAGGAACCGAAGTTGTCAAATCCAAAGCTGCAGCTACTGCGATTGTTGACGACATGCAGATTTACGTGGAGGGCGTGATTGACCCGGAAGCTGAGCGAGGCAGACTCGAAAAACGAAAACAGGAGGTAGAAAAAGCTAAACAAGCGGTTGAAGGCAAATTAGGCAATGAGAATTTTGTTACGAAGGCCAAGCCGGAGGTTGTAGAGCAGGCCAGGGAGAACCTGGCAAAGTTTTCCGAGCAGTTGCAGACTGTTGAGAAACATTTATCCGAATTAGACGGTTGATATCGAAAAGGCGGTGAAAGAAATGGAAAAGGAAGCCGAACTGTCGCGTATCATTATAAACGAGCAATCAGACCAGCAGATAATCGTTATCAAGGAGCGTCACGGCGAGCGGAGCTTTCCTATTGTTATCGGGATAGTTGAGATATTTGCAATCGACCGCCGATTAAAAGGCATCAAGCCGCCGCGGCCGATGACACACGATTTATTGGCCGACGTAATCGAAGGGCTGGGGGCGAAAATCGAAAAAATAGTTATAAACGACCTGCAAAATCACACCTTCTACGCGAAGATACACCTGAGCCTGAATGGGCAAAGCGTCGAGATAGACTCGCGTCCTTCCGATGCGATTGCCTTATGTTCGGCGAGCAACGCTCCTATTTACGTTGCTGAGCACGTTTTCGAGGAGACTTCCCAGTAGAAAAGGTGGAAATAATGAGCAATCCGACGCCGATGCACAGCAAACTGTCGGCGACATTGAAAGCGGGCCAATGTTTGCCGGGCCAGTACACGACATCGATAAAGTCTCGTACCAAACCATCATTAAAGATTCTGTCGTAGAGATTTCCGCAGATACCGGCGGCAAAGAGTCCAAGAGCAACGTGAACCGACCTCTGGCGGCTTTGGCCGAAAAGGAAAACCGCAAATATCACGAGCAAGGCAACAAGGGAAATCGCCGTGAGGAAATAAGACTTTCCTGAAAACATCCCCCAGGCGGCGCCGTCGTTCAAGGCCCTTACCAATTGTAAGAAACCATCTATTACCGGAAAGGTCTCTCGCTGACCCAGGAATTTGAAGACGGCCTTTTTACTCCACAAATCCAGCCCCAGGCCGACCAGCAAAATGGACCAAAAAATAAGGTGCGCCTTTGAGTCGGGCAGCGCGATGGATTTACGCTTCAAAAAGGGGAGGCTCCGGCCTTGCGAGGCGCTACTTTGCTCTGTTTTGAAATCCGTCATTATCAGTGTATGCCGCAAAAGCCTTTCGTATCCGGTATCTATTCCACTTTTTTCGAATGTTTTCGTATCAACTCAAACAAGGCCTCTGAATTGGCCTGGTCCGGATTGATGTCCAAAGATGCACGCCAATGCTCTATCGCCTTGGGCTTCAATGCCTGGTCGTCACTGTTAAGCGCCTTTAACATATAAGCCACTCCGAGACCTCTATGGGCCTGCCAATCCCTGTCATTTATCTCAACCGCTCCGCCATAGGATTCTATCGCCGCATTGGGGTCGGAAAGTTTGAGATGACAATATCCAAGATACTGGTAGGCATCGCCGTTTTCCGGCTGAAGCTGCGTTACCGAAGTCAAGAGTTCTATTGCAGGCTCATAGCGGTCGGTCTTGAGATATGCAACCGCCAGGGGAACCATAATTTCCGGGCTGTTACTATCAATTTCGAGGGCGCGTTTGTAGGAGCCGATAACCCCGTCATAATCCTTCTTCGATTCGTAGATTTCGGCGAGCATCATCTGGGTATCACCGAGGTTCGGGTCAATCTCCTCGGCCCTCTGTCCAAATCTCAAAGCCCTGTCGTAGTCCTCGATTTTGGAGGACGATTTGGCGGCGCTGATATGCACCTGGAGATGGTTCGGGTCGATTTCACAGGCCCTGGCATAGGCATTTACGGCCTGTGCGAAATTTTCCATAATCTCGTAAACTCGGCCCAGATTGAAAAAGTTCTTGAAAGACGTGGGCCTAAGCTGCGTTGCCTTTTCGTAAGAAGCGGCACTTTTTTCGTAATCGTTCATATCCAGGTAAACCTCGCCGAGCAGGGAGTAGGCCCGCGAGAAATTTTCGTCTGATTCCACCGCCAGGTTGAGCCTTTCAACGGCCAATTCCCTTTCGTCAAGCTCGGTGAGTAATACTCCGTCGATGTAAAAATCAACGGCCTTATTTTCCTCGTTACAGCCGGCAAAAAGTAACATCAGTACCGTGGTCACGCATAAGACCGCAAGAAAAACATTCGAATTACCAGACATAAGCCCGCCTTTCCGATAAAAGATAACGCCAGAGGTTACAGCCCTGAAACATCTTCAGCCAATTTTACATAGGAGGATTATACTACAGTTAAGTATTGCTGTCAAAAACTTTTAGCGACACGGGGGATTTTGAAGTTTTTTTGTCCCGCCGCCTATCCAGCAGAGATACCATGACGTTCTCGGAACCGGCAGCAATTCTCATAGGATTTTGCTTGATTTTGTGGATGGTTTTGTGGTATAATATGTAAATAAGGGATTTATGCGGCGCTTTTGGCGGATTCTGCGGACAGACGTCATTTGTCAAAAAGCGTCCAAATCGTTGAGATGGCCAAGCAGGTCTCTGTAACTATGGGAATGGGAGCGTATCTGGTGCTTGATGCTTATTTTGCCGTGGGACCGGTATTCTTAGCTGCCGCTGAGCAAGTCAATGGCATAGGCAATTTCGTTCACATTCTGACACGGGCAAAGAAAAACGTGGTGGCTTACTGTAAACCACCTGCCAGGAAAAAACATAAAAGAGGGCGACCAAGAGAATACGGCAAAAAATTGAAGTTGTTCAAACTTTTCGATTCAAAGGCCAAATGTTATACCTTCCAGACAATCGAAGCCAACATCTACAGCCAAAGTGAAAACATCCGTTACCTTATACTTGATTTACTTTGGAAACCAGTCAAAGGGATGCTGCGTTTCGTTTTGGTTGAAACATCTCGCGGCCGTATTGTTTTAATGACCTCCGACCTTAACCTCAATCCGGTGACAGCGATACAAATGTACTGTCGACGAGTGACCATCGAGACAATGTTTAACACCCTTAAGAATACGCTGGGTGCAATGGCTTACCACTTCCGGTCACAATATCTCCGTCCCGCATCCCGTCGTCCAAAAAAGAAAAAAGACCAAAAGCAAAACTCCTTGAATCCCACACAAACTCAGAATACTCTTGCCGCGACCGAGAAATTTGTCAATGTTCAACTGCTTGTGTTGGGTATGTTGCAACTGATCGCAAAACAATTTCCCGCAGAAGTAAAAACTAAAGCCAACTGCTGGCTCAGAACAGTTTCAGCCAATACCCCCTCGGAATTCGTAACACGAACTGCTCTGGCCAATGTTCTTAAAAACAATTTATACGGTTTCACCAAAGACTGGATAACCCAATTAATTCGGCAGAAGCAAAAAGAACGTAAGGACAACGGCTCTACCAAGAAAGCTGCCTAAGATGAACTTATGACTGTCGAGTATTGCAAAAGATACGAAATATTCTGCCGAAAGCTGGTCAGAGAAAGGTATTACTCCGCTACTTGTTTTATCACATCAACTCGGAAAACGGGTACAAAAGGCGTTTATAAAGAACTTGCCGAAGACCTAACGTTCCCGATTTTTGCCAAATCCTTAGTACTACAGCGCAACTTGTGTTGTAAAAATTGGTTCTACATGCTCAAAAATCAAAAAATAAAAATTAAAATAACAAACGGAAAATCGGCTCTCTGAAATAATTCGTGGGCAAAAATAGAAGGAATCGCCCCGCCAAAGGCGGGCTGTTTAATCTTTTCAAACACCCCCCAACCGAAGCCAGATATTGTAAAACGAAAGTGGGGACGCAAGCGCATTGATTTTGGCCT
>JAUWPZ010000011.1 GCA_030611315.1 Sedimentisphaerales bacterium | reverse complement strand
TAATAAACTAATAATCAGGGGTGGTTTTCCCCCCGAATGTTAAAAACGTCGGCCGGCCGATAATAAAACGGATTTTCCGAGAGCAGCCGACTTGTCGGACTTCAATAAGGGAAAAAAGATGAAAAGCGTTTCTTTTTCAGTATGCAAGGCGATTTTGGGTATTGTTTTGTGTGTTTTGGTTTTCCTGCCTTTCGGTTGCGGCTGGAACCAGTTGGGTGAGACCACCGCCGAGGGGCATAGAAGGCACAAGCGCGCTCTTCGCATCAATAACGAAGCGATGATGGGCGACATCGACCGGTTTCTGCTGCTTGACCAGCCCAGCAAACTCACCGACAAAAGAATACCCTGATTCGTATCGCGTATTGCGTATATCGTATTGCGTATATTGCGTTGTATTAGCTTTCACGCAATACGCATAACGCACAGCGCACAACGAGAACAAAGGGATTTGATTTGTGGGAACGCTTATTGACTATTTCAGCCGGGTGGCGAGCCATGGTGGGTGGGTCGTTGCCATTGAGCTTTTTCTCATCGGGCTGGTGGTTTACTGGGCGGTGGATTTCCTCGAAGGCACTCGCGGAGAGAGATTGTTCCGCGGCGTCATATTCATTCTCATCGCGGGTTTTCTCATCTTAAAGCTTCTCGTCGGCCAGTTTCCCTTTGAGCGATTGCAGTACCTTTACAACGGCTTTTTGATTGGCGTTTTGATTATCGCGGTCGCGGCCTTTCAGCCGGAGATACGAAGGGCCTTGATGCGAATAGGCAGGCCCCGCTTCTGGGCAGGCTCATCGCAGCAGCTATCGAGAACCGTAGAAGAGCTGATTACCGCTGCAACGGAACTCTCCGCCGCCGGGACCGGGGCGATTATCGTCATTGAAAAGCGTGTGGCGTTGGGCGAATTTATCGAGATGGGCGTCCGGGTCGAGGGCAGGGTAACGGCTGAGCTGCTCAAGACCATTTTCCACCCCGGCACGGCTCTTCACGATATGGCGGTGATAGTCCGAGGCGATCGCGTAGTCGCGGCCAGGGTTCAATTACCTTTGGCCGAGGCCGGCAGTGTCGATGGCATAGAATTAGGCTCTCGCCACCGGGCGGCCATAGGTATAACCGCCGGTTCGGACGCCGTCTGTCTGGTGGTGAGCGAAGAAACGGGCATTATCACATTCGCCCGGGGCGGCAAGCTTATCCGGAATGTAAAGGAATCTGAGTTGAGAGAATACCTTGCCGGCGCGATTTCGTAAATCGCCGGTCGAGCCGCGAGCTGTACAAAAGGGAATATGATGTTCAAGAAAGTCAAATTCGGCAAGATAGCGATTGTGATATTCCTGACGCTGCTAATCTGGGTCTGGGCGGACCTGGCCCTCGATGAGACACTGCCGGAAAAGCCCGCCGTCGTTGTCGTAGATGAATCGGTGGCCCCGAAGCTCTGGATAAGCTTCGATAAGTCCGCGTCGGCCGACATAAAAATAACCCTTTCAGGGCCTCATACTGCGGTTACTATTTTGGACAGGGAGCTTCGCAAGGGACTAAAGCCGCTGGAGTTTGTCTTTAACGCTGTGCAGGAGCAGATGGACAAACCCGGCGAATATTCCCTGAAGTTGCTTGAATTCCTTCGCAAAGACAGGGAGCTCAGGAGACGCGGCCTGAAGGTCCAATCCTGCGACCCGAATGAGCTTTGGGTTAATGTTGTTCAGCTTGAAAAGAAATCATTGACTGTCGAATGTTTTGATGAAAGCGGAAATCTTCTCAAGCCCCAGAGCATCGAGCCGTCAAAGGTCGATGCGTGGGTTCCTGTGGACAGCCGGCTGACGGCGAAGGTCGAGCTGACCAAAGCCGAAATCGAGCAGGCAGTATTGACACCAATCGAAAAAACTCCTTTCGTTACACTGGCACAAGACCATGTAAGGCAGGCGAACACAGCGGTCGGAATCAAGCTGCTTCCGGTTGAAGACGCACTTCGCGAGCACAAGGTAACCGCAACGCTCGATATTGCTTTGAGTATGAACCTACAGGGAAAATACAAAGTTGAGATAACCAATCTCGATGAGGTAATACTTCCTATTATCGTCAGGGCCACTACGAAAGCCAAACAGGCCTATGAAGACCAGCCGTACCCACCTATGACATTGCACATTTTTGATGATGATGCCAAAAAACCGGATGAGAAGAAAAGCAGAGAGGTTGTGTACAATTTCCCCGAGGAGTTCGTCCGCAAAGGCGAAATCGAGTTGAAAAATCCACAGCAGCCCGCAGAAGCCGAATTCATACTGATACCTCTGCCTTCCACCGAGACTCCACCGGGCGGCTAAAGTAAGCAAAGTCCCCACTCCCTGCTTAAACGCTGTTTTTCCTTGTCCTTGCGATAACAACCAACGCCGTATAAGAAAGGAACAACGCAAGGAATATGAGTATCACGGCAACGGCTGCAAGCGGGAAGTTCGGTTTCTCGGCAGTGGCGAAATTGTATGCCTGGTATATCAGGGCGGCAATCGTCGTCACAAGCATTATGACGGCCGGCACAGCGGTAAACACATAGTTGCGCTTGTGTGTAAGCAGGTATATACTTGCAACGATAAGTACGAGGCTGGCAACGAGCTGGTTTGCCGCACCGAACAGCGGCCATATAGCCTTCCAGTTACCCAGAGCAAGCGCCCCCGAAGAAACACCCACAAGTGCGACCGCCACATACCTGTTCTTCATAATGCGTATTCCGAATGTTTCTCCGAACAGCTCATTGCACATATACCGGCTGATTCTCGTCGCCGTGTCAAGCGTTGTCATGATAAATGTTTTGAGCATGGTTATACCTATAAGCGCTCCCAGCCCACCGAAAAACACCTTTGTAAACTCACCATATCCTGCGCCGAACGCCTTAATCCAGCCTCCCTCGTTGAAAAGCTCCTGGTACACCAGGCCCTGCACTCCTTCCGGAGCGCTCTTCCAGTAAAGTCCAGCCGTTACCGCTATTACCGCCAGAATCGCAAGCGCACTTTCCATAATCATGGCCCCATAGCCGATGACCCGCGCATCACCCATCCGCCGAACCTGCTTCGAAGTCGTCCCGCTCGAAACGAGACTGTGGAATCCGGAGATAGCTCCGCATGCAATCGTAACGAACAGCATCGGCCACAGCCACCCCTTGTCGCCTGTAAAAGAGATAACCGCCGGAGCCTTGACTTCAGGATGAGTAATAATCAGCCCCACAAATCCAAAGAACATACCCAGATAGAGCACCGCACCGGCCAGGTGGTCCCTCGGCTGAAGCAGCAAAGTTACAGGCGTTACGGATGCAATCATACCATAAGCAAGAAGTATCACAGTCCACCAGGCCGCCGGATTCTTCACGCCAAGCTCAATCGGCACATAGTAGCCGGCTACAATCAAACCGAACAGAAGCAGCACTCCTATCACAGAACATAACAGCACGTGCAATTGCATACGATACATCAGCAGGCCGACAATCAGGGCCACAACTATCAGGCCGAACGTGGGAATTACGACTTCAGGCGTACTTGCAAGAGTCTGGCCCGCAACCGCCGCGAACACCGCAACTATGAGAATCAGCGCCAAAAAGGCGAATATGCTGAAAAGAATCTGGCTGGCCTTACCCATTACAGACTCGGTAATAGTCGTAATTGACTTGCCCTGATGTCTCAGTGACAGAACCAGCGCCACGAAATCGTGCATGGCCCCGAAAAATATTCCACCGACCACAATCCAGATAACCGCGGGCAGCCAGCCCCAGTACAGACACACGATTACCGGGCCCAATATCGGCGCAGCCCCGGCAATGGAGGCGAAATGATGCCCAAACAGAATCGTCCAGTGCTTCGCCGGGACGTAATCTACACCGTCATTGATTTCGACCGCAGGTGTGGTTTGGCTGTCATCAAGCCCTATCCATTTTACGATTTTTCGGCTGTAAAAAACGTATCCCAAGAGCAATGCAAAAATCGAAATTCCGGCAAGAAGAAGAGAACTCATTTAACGGATTCCTAAATTATAATGGTAATCACTGCTCTCTGTGCGAGCGTGCCAACAGCCTTATCGGCACCTCCTGTATCGACAGCATCGATTGTAACCGATTTACGATAAATCTACGATAATTTTCCTCAAACAACTTGGGATTGTTCACGAACATGAGTATCGTTATCGGGTTGACGGCGATTTGCGTGGCGTAGTAAATCTTCGGCCAGCCGCCACCGCCGCCCCTTCGACTGCGGCGCTTCGCCGCGCCGACGCCCTCGGTCTTGATTATCTCGAATGTCTTATTCAGCTTCGCCGTGGGTATCCACGTCGTGGCCTGCTTGAAGAGCTCGGCGGCCAAATCCAGAACACTCTGGACGTTCTTCGACTCGGTCGCGGTCGTAAAAGCAATCGGCGCGTATTTCAAACCCGGAAGAACCTTCGTCAGGTATTCGGCGTAGTCACCGGTAACGGTCGAGTCCTTGGCCAGGTCCCATTTATTGATGATTAGTATGCAGGTTCTGTTTTCTTCTGCGATAAACCTGGCTAATTCTTTATCGACCTGCGAAACCGACAATGTCGCGTCAATCAAAAACAGCACCACGTCCGCACGCCGAATCGACTGGGTCGCTCGAACGTAGCTGTAGAATTCAATACTGTCGGCTATCTTGCTTTTCTTTCTTATCCCCGCCGTGTCGATGACTACAATCGTCTTGCCGTCTTTTTCAAATCGCACGTCCACGGCGTCTCTCGTCGTGCCCGGCGTCTCGCTGACAATCACCCTGTCGGCGCCGACCATCGCGTTGACCAGCGTGCTCTTGCCGGCGTTTCGCTTGCCCACAATTGCCAGCTTCATAGTCGGCTGTGCCGGCTTGTCCGATTTCAAATCCGCCAGCTTGTCAAAGACCTTATCGAGCAGAACGGATTTATTGAGATTGTTCTTTACAGAGATGCAGAAAAACTCGCCGAAGCCCAGCTTCGTAAATTCGCCGGCGGCGGGAAACATCCCGGCGTTGTCGGCCTTGTTGGCGACGCCGATAACGTCAAGGTCGTGTTTCCGCAAAAGCCTCGCTATTTGTTTGTCTAACGGCACGAGCCCATCCCGGATATCGACCATAAACAGGACGAGCTGAGCCGATTCAATCGCCTGGATGATTTGCCGCTCGATATGGTCGCTGAGCTGGTCGGCATCGACTATCCCGTATCCGCCCGTATCGACAAGCTCAAAATACCTCTCGTCCCTCTCGATGAGCGTGCTCACACGGTCCCTGGTCACGCCTGCCGTCGGCTCGACGATACTTATCATTCTGCCCGCCAACGCGTTCAGAAGACTGCTTTTGCCGACATTCGGCCGACCAATTATTGCTACTGTAGGTAACGCCATAACACAATCCGATTTCTAATTGATTATTTTCTACTTATTTTTTACTATCTTATGTATCTATCAGTCAATGCTCAATTTTGTTAAGCTCAGATGAGTTTCTACAACTAAAAGGAAATCTTATGGAAAATAATCGACGTGATTTTTTGAAGCTGGCCGCTGCCGGCGCCGCTGTGGCGGCGCTGCCCGGCTACGCTCGCGGTGCGAAGAACAAACGATTAAAGAAAAAACAAAACAAATCCAAGGCTCAAACGGTACTGCCGAGGTGGCGCGGGTTTAACCTGCAGGATATGTTCACGATGCGCAGCAAAGGTGACTGGGTCGAGAACGACTTTCGCTGGATGCGAGATTTCGGCTTTGATTTCGTCCGTCTGCCTCTTTGCTATCGGCTGTGGATAAAAGACGGGGACGACTACAAAATCCATGAGCCGATGCTCGAAAAGCTCGACCGTGCCATAGAACTCGCCATTAAATACTCCCTGCACGTCAGCGTGAACTTCCATCGCGGGCCGGGCTATTCGGTCAACAGGGAATTCAAAGAGCCGCATAACCTCTGGAAAGACGACGAGCCGCTCAAGGCGTTCTGCTTTCACTGGCAGATGTTGGCCAAACGATACAAGGGCATCTCGACGGCCAAGCTCAGCTTCGACCTTATCAACGAGCCGCCGTCTATCGGCAGTAAGATGAGCCGGGCCGACCACGAGCGGGTCGTCCGCACCGCGGTCGCGGCGATTCGCCAGATAAATCCCGACCGTCTCGTCGTGGTCGATGGTATGAGCTGGGGCAATGAGCCGACGCCGGAGCTGGCCGACTTAGGAACCGCGCAGAGCACCCGGGCGTATCAGCCAATGTTCATCAGCCACTACAAGGCCTCCTGGGTCAGCGGCGACAGGTTTCCGTATCCGGCCTGGCCGGGCCACGATTGGGACCGAAAGCGCTTAGAGCAGCACTACGCCAAGTGGGCGGACTTAGCCAAAAAGGGCGTCGGCGTGCACTGCGGCGAGGGCGGAGCTTATAACAAAACGCCTCACAAGGTCGTTCTGGCCTGGCTGCGGGACGTTCTGGAAATACTTACCGGGCATAATATCGGCCTGGCGATGTGGAATTTCCGCGGCTCATTCGGTATCTTCGATTCGGGGCGAAAGGACGTTCAATACGAGGACTACCACGGCCATAAGCTCGATAGAAAACTGCTCAAACTCCTGCAGGAATTCGAGTAGGCTTGCCCGAATTCTCAGGGTTCGGTTTTTAGGATTTCGTGTAATGGATTATCTTCCTCGAACTGGAAGACCTGTTCGATAGAGACGCCGAAAGTGCGGGCCAGTTTGAAGGCCAAGGTCAGCGAAGGCGAGTAATTGCCGGCTTCGATGGCGATGATAGTCTGGCGGGTTACGCCTACGCGCTCGGCCAACTGCTGCTGGGTCATTTCGCCGTTGTCGAATCGCAGCCTGCGAACCCGGTTTGTTAACTCACTTTTCGCCATCTTTGCCCCCCCAGCCATACTGAACCAGAATCGCTACAGAGTAGACTAACATAGCAACAAGGAGCACACCCACGTTGATAAAGGCAAGCAGCCAGATAGGAATAGTGCCGCGAAGACACCAAGGCACAAAGGAAAAGAGGGTTTAGGGGATAGAAAGGAATTTGCGCTCCTTCGGCTCCGCTCAGAGCCTGCCCTGAGCCTGTCGAAGGGACATGTTTTTGAATTTCGATTGTCGATTTCGTATTGCGTTTATACTTATACCGGCCCCGTGAAAGTGTGAGACGACTGATAGGGTATATGTAAGCCCGTTGGCGTGTTGTTCACGTTTGCAGGTGGATTTTTCCCGCCTTCCAGAGGCTTTCGACGTCGTGGCGGCCAACGTCGTAAGTGTTGCTTGCAAAGATGATGTTATAGTAGTAAGATACAAGCGATGCGATATAATTCTTATTTGCCGGTGTAAGCAAAAGGTTATTCAATTTATTAGGAAGGTATGACAATGAAACGAAAAAAGCGTATTTCCAGACGAGAATTTATGGGCGGGCTGGCGGCGTCCGCGGCAGCGGTAACCATTGTGCCTGCACATGTCCTGGGACGAGATGCCCCCAGCAACAAGCTGAATATCGCTGCTATCGGTTCCGGCGGCCGGGGTCGCAGCAACATCAATGGCGTTAAGAGTGAGAATATCGTCGCACTGTGTGACGTGGATGACAGCCGGGCGTCAAGTACGTTCAAAGCGTATCCCAAGGCCAAAAGATATAAAGACTTCCGTATTATGCTGGACGAAATGGACAAATCCATTGACGCGGTGATTGTCTCTACGCCCGACCATACCCACGCGGTCGCCGCCGTCAGGGCCATCAAAATGGGCAAGCATGTTTATTGTGAAAAGCCTCTCGCTCATTCGATTTACGAGGTCCGCCGGGTCACCGAGGCTGCCCGTAAGTACAAGGTCCAGACCCAGATGGGCAACCAAGGGCATTCTTCGGAGCAGATTCGCATGATGTGCGAGTGGGTCCGGGACGGGGCCATCGGCGATGTCCGAGAAGTCTATGCCTGGAGCAGTCGGCCTTCCGGCGGTGCGGCCTTTGCCGTGAACATGAGACGTCCCACAGATACGCCGCCGGTTCCTGAGGGCCTGGATTGGGACCTCTGGCTTGGGCCAGCACAAGAACGCCCCTATCATCCCGCCTATCTGCCGTTCAAATGGCGCGGCTGGGTTGATTTCGGTACCGGGGCATTGGGGGATATGGGCTGCCATATTCTCGACCCCGTCTTCTGGGCACTGAAACTGGGCCAGGCGGATACTATTGAGGTCGAAGCTACGACTACTCATTTCGATAAGGAGATTATCAAGGAGACCTACCCTGTTGCCTCTATTGTTCGGTATAAATTCCCGGCCCGCGGGAATATGCCGCCTGTGGAGCTGACCTGGTCGGACGGCAGACTTCGTCCTCCTCGGCCGGATGATATGGAAATTAACCGAAAATTCGGCGGCGAGGGCGCTTTGTTAGTTGGTCAAAGGGGCAACATCATGCACGGTTCCCACGGCGCCGGCGGCGTTCGTATCGTCCCGGAGACCAGGATGAAGGCTTATGAGCTGCCTCCCAAGGTCATACCCCGCTCCCAAGGCCATCATCAGGATTGGGTCCTTGCCTGTAAAGGCGCAAAGCCGGCCAGTTCAAACTTTGACTACGGCGGTCCCCTCACGGAAATGGCACTGCTCGGTGCGTTAGCAATGCGTAACCAGAATCGCAAATTGATATTCGATGTCAAAAACTTGACGATTACCAATGACCAAGAGGCCGACAAATACGTCCGTCTGCCTTTCCGGGACGGCTGGATCCTGTAAGTCGTATTAGCCGGAAAACGCATTGACCGCGCAGAAACCATCGGCGCAGGAATTCTGCGCCCGCGTCTTCCTGAGAGTTAAACTAAGAGCCTGTAGTAAGTTCTTAGACATTGAAGCGGCCGGTTGGCAGGTTCCACCAAGCCATCGGCCCAGAAAGTGGCATATTTGCCCGTTTTCATTGTCTAATGACTGCGTAACAGCAGCTCAGGAAAGAATATTTTGGCTGTTTGCAAAAAAAAAGGGGGAAAAACGAAATCGATGTTGGCAAAATTGCCGATATAGATAAAGTTATATTAACGATGTTACAGATGACGCTGTAACTCTTAACTGGGGGTTTTTTGTAAGGCACGCGTTTAGTCCGAGAATGATGCTCTTTGGCCGATAATGGTCTTTGTTTGCAGATTAAGCATTGCCGGATTTCTGAGAGAGCCGTGTAGTCCCGACAAATGACCAACAATATCGGTTTTTGACGCCAAGGGCCTACTTCGAATAATAATGACAGGTAATCGAGTCAGAACAACGCCTCGAAAAGGGATTTGTTAACCCAAAAATTGTGTTTGTGAGAAATGAGTTAATAACGGTTTATTTAGAAAAATGAGAACTTTTTGAAAGGGGACAGACATGTACAGAACAAGACGCTTTTGTGCCAGGAAAGATTTTTTTGCAATGATAGCATTGAGCATTGCGCTTCTGGTACCATTTAGCCGGGCAGTGGAAGCCCAAAGTACGGAGCACTTCAAGATGCTTACCTCCGTGGAATATACCGGAAAGACGCAGTTTAAAAATCAGGTAGAGACGCTGCTGACGGTCAAAAAACAGATTGAGTCAAACGGCAAGGTGCAGTACTCTGTTTCTTCGAGTGATTTTGACTTGTTAGGCGGCGGTCTGAAATCTCCACAACAGTCAACTTCCGGCGAACTTTCATTCCTTATTGATAGTAAAACCGGGTATTTATCAGGGGCAGGCAAAGATATGGCACTTCTTGAGAGAATAAACAACGAGTGTGTCAAATCTCTCAAGAAGGTAACAAAGGACAATATCGGTAAAACCTGGAAGCAAAGTTTTAAGATGAAGTTCCTTGAGCATTTGCTCGGCGGGGAGTTGAAGTTTACTCTGACGGCGATACAGCTCCAAACAAAAACGTCCGGCGAAATGATAGCCGTAAGGGCTTTATCAGAGCCCTTTATTGTTAAGGCCGTCAAAGAAAAGGGCGGCACAGGAGATATTACATCGAAGATTGGCGCCGTTTACCTTTTCGACTCGGAACTTGAGAATATTTATATGAGCATATCCGTTTTCGAGGCAACAACAAAAATCAATGGTTCCAGGGAGAATCTGCGACATGAGATTGCAACCTACAAGACCGATGCTGCGGGAGTGTCGAGCGATTTGAGTGGTTTGGGCAAGAGCTTTGAGAAGCTTGTAGGTAAAGTGGGATTAAACAGGAAAAGCCTGAAGGTAGTTAAAGAAGGGCCATTACCTCAGTGGGCCAAATCCGAAGGTTTAGCGGCCGCCCAGGTAGCCAATATATGTGCGGCAACCGCCTGCGAGGGGGCCTTGAATCCTGTCGCAACAGTTTACATACCTGCAACCCGCACAGTTGCGATGCAAAGTTTCGGCACATTACCCTCAATTGGCACAGTAGGAGCCGTAAGCAGCGCGCTGTCAACCAGTGTCATTGGCGTTGGGGGTATGAAGATGGCTGTCCCACAGTTTTTAGGCATGGGCCTGGGGACCGCCGGTGCCATCGGCGGGGGTGCCGCCGCAGTTGCCGTGGGGGCCGGCGGTGGAGGCGGCGGGTCAAGTGACCGCAGTCCCACAGAGTAACAAGAAGGCTGCACTTCGATGGCGTGCTGAGTGGAAGCGTTCAATGAAGCCACAAAGCGCAACTTGGCGTATTTGCGTGGTTTCTCAGGAAGTTTGGCTTCCACTTAGCAGAGAATGTAAAGGTATTCAGGGCCGATACGGACCAGTAGTCAGTTACCCGCGATTCGATGAGGTGTCATCCCCGAAAGGCCATGGCAATATTCGGCCTTCGGAAGATTGAGATTGTTACCCTTCGGCACTTCGGCTGCGCTCAGGGCCTTCCTTGCTTCGCCACTTAGGGGCAAGCCCCTTAGGGGCAAGCTCCTCGCAATAACAGTTAAGCATTTATCTGTTCCAGAATACTACGGTGCATTCGAAAATGGTTCGACCGGATTTCGATGGCCAGTTCAGCCTGACCACTCAACCGAACGCTCGCTAACTTGCGCTGGTGAAAGTCAACTACTACCGCTTGAAGGCAATAGCTTGGTAGGCAGGCTGTAAGGTAAGCTAAAACCGGTAAAATCCGAAGCACAAGGCAAAGTGTTAAACTCAAAACGTAAAACCAAAGCTCAAAACTTGAAATTTTTATTCACCTGGCGTCATCTGCGACAAAACAAGGTAAAAAAGAATATCGTTTTGAATTTTAAGCTGTGGTTTTGCATTTTTAGTTTTAGGTTTTCAGCTTTCATGTTTCGAATTTGTAATACTAAAGTCTTCGCCTGAAGACGAGGGATTTTCTCCCATTCCCCGAATGGGACATTAATCGATTCATCTGATGGATAATTTCCCGGCTGGAAAGCTCCGTTGTGCCTGCATTGCCTGTATCTTCACGAAATACCGAAAGAATTTGTTGACTGTTTTGTTTTCATTTGGTGCAATGATTGAACTGAGCCGGGGCAAAGGGCCCAAACCTTTCCTGCTCCTGAGAAAAAAAGTGTTTTTACGGTAGTGAATGCGATGTCGGTTGGCCGGTTATCGGATTATTTGTTTGTTCTTTGCGTTTTTCTTGTGTCGTTAACTATACACGAGTATGCGCACGCATGGGTGGCCTACAGATACGGCGATGACACAGCCAAGAAAATGGGCCGTATGACTCTAAATCCTTTAGCGCATATTAGTCTGTTCGGTACGATTATTCTTCCGCTGTTGATAAATTTTGGCTATGCAAAACCAATACCCGTTAATTTTTCCGTCCTTACCAAAAAGCAGATTTTCGCCGTAGCCGCTGCCGGCCCCGCTACAAACCTGATCATGGTTCTTATCCTTACCGTTGCTTTTCACCTCTTTCGCCTGAAGGCTCTGCCGGCCCTGGGCAACTTTGTATTACTGGCTATTCTGTTCAACCTTATCCTGGCCTTCTTCAACCTCATTCCCATACCTCCGTTGGACGGCTCCAAAATGGTCTATGCCACTCTGAAGTCTCCTCATGCTATAAAAATGTATATCAATTTTGCCCGATACGGGATGCTCGTACTTGTAGGATTTTTTTTGCTTGGAGGGGTCGAGAGGATTGTATTTCCCGTGGTCGGGCTTCTTTACTTTTTACTTGGTCTGCCCCTGCCCGAACTGGGCGGATAACGAAGAACAAAACAGATTGCTTGAATACAGAGAAAAGAGGCTCTTATGGCGCAGTTATGCAAAAAAAGTTTCAGCGAACCACAGCCTGCTTGCCGAAAGTCCACACCGGCCCAACGAGGGCAATTATCCGGCGGCACTTATATAAATATCGTCGTTGCCGTTATATTTTTCGGCCTGCTCGCCCTGGCAGCCTGGTGGGTTATCAAGAGTTTGGGCCGGGCCGGCGAACAATATACCGGCGTCATGATAGAAACAAAATATCAGGCAATAACGGTAAAGTGCCAAATGAACCTGCGGACCATTTCACAGAACCTGCAAATGTACGCCGTGGCCAATGGAAGATTTCCGCCTTCGTCGAAAGCCTTAGCCGAGTGGCAGGGAAACTCCCAACTATTGCGCTGTCCGGCTCCTGACGGCCAGCAATACACTTATGTTCCCGGCCAAGGCCCGGATATGCACGGCAGCAACGTGTTATTGTACGAAGCTCAGCCTGCTCATGACGGACGATGCAGCGTATTACGCCTTAATGGGCGGATTGAGCTGCTTACACCTGAAGAGCTTGAGCGGGCTTTGGTCGAAACGCGAAACAGACTTATCGGCTCTGGCGTATTTTAATTTGAAGCGCAACACTTAACTGCTTTTATCAGCCCGCCAGAGGCGGGCTGGAGTTTATCGCTTTTAGCTACCTGGATAGATAAGAAGGAAAGCCGAAACTGGTAATGTCACCCCTGCCCCTGCTTTCGCAGGAATGACAAACGCTGTTTCCGCAACAGGGACTATCTATGGGGCGAAATGCTCAAATATAAACCAAATCACCGAACGGCAAAAAAACAAGGCCGAAGACAAGAGGGGTGTGAAATTATTTTCTGGCAAGCAAACTTCCTCATGTCATGCTGAGCGCAGCAAGGCGAAGCGAAGCATCTGGCCATAGAATGAGATGTTACCGACCGAACAAAGGAAACTCTCAGTTCGCAAGTCAGATTCTTCGCTGTCGCTCAGAATGACAAATGAGTGTAAGACATTACTATAAATAGGGTTACAATGTGCCAGAAAATAATTTCACACCCGACAAGAGGGAGTATTGAACAAGGCACGTCAAAAATAAGCTGGTAGTTCTAACGCGGAGAAGCTATTGTATTCGATATGATTACTCAAACTGGCCGGTCGGCCAGTTTGAAGAAGCCAGAAATCAGGAGTCAGAAGCCAGAATAAAGATTTTACGGCAAAACTTAAGATTCATAGTGGGCAATTTGTCTTGTCGGCACATTACTATAAGTTATTGTTTTCAAGAATGTTATCACAATAATAAAGTGAAAATCGGTCACTTTGAGATGATTACTTTTAGAGAAAATATAGACGGCTGTGTTGAGGGCGACCAAGTTCGCCAGGCGGTCGGCGAGTTTTTCGGCCAAAACGATTATGCGGGCAAGCGGATTCTGTTCTTAATTCCCGACAATACCCGTTCAGGGCCTATCGGACAGGTCTTCAAGGAAATTTATGAGCACATAGGGCCAAAGGCCAAGGCTGTTGACTGCCTGACGGCGCTCGGGACGCATCAGCCGATGAGTGAGGAGCAGATATGTACCAGGCTCAGCATGACAGCGAGCGAACGGGCGGGTAAATACGCATCGGTGAAGTTCTTCAATCACGAATGGGACAAGCCGCAGACGTTCAAGTCTATCGGGCGGATATCGGCGGACGAAATCGAACAGATTTCCGGCGGGCTGTTTCGCGAAGAGGTTGACGTGGCTATAAACAAGCTGATTTTCGATTACGACGAGTTTTTTATCTTAGGCCCGGTATTTCCGCACGAGGTCGTGGGCTTTTCCGGCGGACATAAGTATATCTTTCCCGGAATCGCCGGTGACGAGGTCATTCATTTTTTCCACTGGCTCGGTGCGGTGGTCACGAATCCGCTGATAAACGGCAATAAATGGACGCCGACACGGCAGGTCGTGGAGAAGTGCGCCTCGCTGATTAAAATGCCCGGAAAGCTCTTTGCCATAGTGGCGGTTGAGGATGAGCTAAAGGGAATCTTCATCGGTGATGTGGCGCAGGCCTGGGAAAAGGCGGCGGACCTTTCCGAGAAGGTCCACATTGTTTACAAGGACAGGAGCTACCATACGATTCTTGGGCTGGCGCCTCGGATGTATGACGATATATGGACGGCGGGCAAGGTGATGTACAAGCTTGAGCCGGTCCTCGCCGACGGCGGAACGCTGATTATCTACGCCCCGCACATCACGGAAATATCCTACACCCACGGCAAATACCTCGATAAGGTCGGTTATCACACCCGCGATTATTTCCTCAAGCGTATGGACGAGTTCGCGGGCGTCCCCAGGGGCGTTCTCGCCCACTCAACGCACGTCAAGGGGATAGGGACGTTTATCGACGGCGTCGAGAAACCACGGGCCAACGTGGTCCTTGCCACCGGCATCGGCAAAGAGCGCTGCGAAAAGGTGAACCTCGGCTATATGGACCCCGAGCAGATAAATATATCCGACTACGAAAACAAGGAGGACGAAGGGATTCTGCTTGTCCATCACGCAGGCGAAGTGCTCCACAGGCTGGCCGGCGGATATATACCGACAATTACAATTTGAGATTTCTGATTTCAGATTTCAGATTCAATGCGTCTTTATCGGAGAGAGCAAATGATACGAACAATAAGTGTAACGGCTGGGATTATCCTGGTGTTGTCTTTATGTGTAAGCGCAGCACTGGCGGGCGAACCAAATGCTGAAGACGCGATGGAGAAGCAATTTGCCCAGGCCGCCAAATCGGCCGAGATTGCGGGCTATTCACTCAGCAAGGTGCACCGCTGGCTGCACGAGAAGGCGCTCAAGCAAATCGAACCCGAGACCAAGCTCTACCGGGCGGACGGCAAATGGAATTACCGCGACACCGCTGCTGACTGCTATCCGTTTCTGGTCTGGGCCGCCTATGTCGTGGATGAGGAAGCTCTCAACGGCCCGGTGCGCGAGGTCCTGCACGCCGAAATCAAGCTCTGCAACCATCTGGATAGGATTCCGGCGCCGTATGATTTCGAAAAGAAGAAAAAAGTCGAGAATATTTCGTATGATGATATGGTATTTCAGGCCTCGGAGTACGTCAAAGACGGGCTGATAGCGATAGTGGAGGTTACAGGTAAGGACGAGTGGTTTACGCGGATGAAAGGGATTGAGGAGGACCTTTGGAAGCACGCCCGTATTGATACGCCCTTCGGCAAGATTCCATCGACCAATACCGAGGTCAATGGGGAACAACTCCAGGCCCTGGTTCGGCTGTACACGATGACGGGTGAGCGAAAGTTCCTTACCTGGGCCGAGCGTCTGGGGGATTATTATTTGTCGAGCGGCGATTTTGTCCCCAAGAGGCTGCGCGACCACGGCTGCGAGATTATAGGCGGGCTGGGCCTGCTGTTAGGCGTCGAATCCAGGGTGAATCCGAAGAAGGCCCAAAAGTACGCAAAGGCGATTAAGTATATGCTCGATGAGATTCTATTGCGTGGACTCAATGAAGACGGCCTTATGATAAATATGATTTCCGATAAGCCGGGGCCTCACGAGGGGCGGCTCAGTGACGGCTGGGGCTATAATTACGTCGGGAATCTGTGCTACGATATGGCGGTGGGCGAAGATGTTTATCGCGGGCAGGTAAGGCAGACGCTCGGCAAGCTGGCCAAGCCTATGTATAAAAATTACCAGTGGGAGGGCAGCTCGATTGACGGATTTGCCGATTCGATTGAAGGGGCGATTTACCTTTTGAACCGTGTCCCGGTCGAAGAAGGATTCGCCTGGGTCGATGGTGAGATGGCTGGGAATGTGGCGCGGTCGAACGAGCCGCTGGAGACGGCCAGGCTGTGGGGGACGATGAAGCTCGAATCCAACGGTGTGCGGACGGTGATAATGCACGCGTTGATGCATACTCGCGGGCTGATTGCCCGGCCCTGGCGGCGCGACCTCAAACTCGGCGCCGAACAGACCGGCAGCGGCCTGAAAATAGTGCTCAAAGCGGACAGGCCCTGGAAGGGCAAATTGATTTTTGACATTCCGCGCCACCGCCTTTATATGGGTTTTGAGAAGGATTGGCCGAGGATGAATACGCTGCCGGAGTGGTTCACTGTCGAGCCGGAGGGCCTCTACTCCGTTGTCGATATAAGGGCCGGGACGATTGTGCGGCGGAGAGGCAAAGAACTCCGCGAAGGCCTGAAGGTTGAGGTCAAGGGCGACCGGGACCTGCTTCTATTGATTGAGCGGCCCCATTTTCGGTGAGAATGGAGTGTTGATTTCAGGCGGAATGGGCGGTAAAATACCATCGTCAAATTCTCAAACGTGTTCGGTGGAATTTGGCGCGGAAGCATTTGATATACCCTTAAGGGTAATAAATTCCCGCGACTGGGATTGTAAATTATTGTTTTAAGGTTACTACCTGTGGCACAAGTTACCCGCAAACAAACGGGAAATTTCTTTTCGTGAACACTATAAATGATGAATTGAAAGAGGAGCAGCACAAAATGGCAAAAGCTGACATCGGCCTGGTGGGCCTGGCGGTTATGGGGGAAAATCTGATATTGAATATGGAGAGCAAGGGCTTTACGGTGGCCTGCTTCAACAGGACGGTCTCGAAGGTCGATAATTTTATCAACGGCCGGGGCAAGGGCAAAAACATCATCGGCTGCAAATCAATCGAAGAGCTTGTCGAGAATCTGGCCAAACCGCGCAAGATTATGCTCATGGTCAAGGCCGGCTCGGCGGTCGATGCCTTTATCGAAAAGCTCCTGCCACATCTCGAAGAGGGCGACATCATTATTGACGGCGGCAACTCACATTTCCCGGACACCATCCGACGCACCCAGCTCGTCGAGAGCCAGGGCAAGCTGTATATCGGCACCGGCGTATCCGGTGGTGAGGAAGGCGCTCTTCGCGGTCCATCGATAATGCCGGGCGGTTCGCCGCCGGCCTGGGAGCATGTCAAGCCCATCTTCCAGAAGATTGCCGCGAAAACAGCCGACGGCGAGCCGTGCTGCGACTGGGTCGGAGAAAACGGCGCCGGGCACTTCGTCAAAATGGTGCACAACGGCATCGAGTACGGCGATATGCAAATGATATGCGAGACGTATCAGATGATGGCCAAGGGCCTGGGTATGACGAATAAAGAAATGCACGAGGTCTTCGGCGAGTGGAACAAGGGCAAGCTCGATTCCTACCTGATTGAGATTACGCGGGACATCCTCGGATATACCGATGAGCAGGGTAATGACGTCATCGACCTGATTCTCGATACGGCGGGCCAGAAAGGAACGGGCAAGTGGACGGGCATCGAGGCGTTGACTCTTGGGCAGCCTTTGACGAGTGTCGCCGAGGCCGTCTTTGCAAGGTGCCTCTCGGCGTTGAAGGAAGAGCGCATCGCGGCGTCAAAAGTGCTCACAGGCCCGGAAACCGGATTCGAAGGTGAAAAGGAAGCCTTTATCGACGACCTCAGGGACGCGCTTTACGCCTCGAAAATCGTCAGCTATGCCCAGGGCTATCAGTTGATGCGTGCCGCCGCCGCTGAGTATAAATGGAACCTTAACAACGGCGGCATCGCACTGATGTGGCGGGGCGGCTGTATCATCCGCTCGGCCTTTTTGGGCAAAATCAAGGAGGCCTTCGACAAAAATCCCGATTTGAGCAATCTGCTGCTCGACCCGTTCTTTGCCGAGGCCGTCCAGCAGGCCCAGCCCGCCTGGCGTCGTGTCGTTACCACCGCGATAAAGATGGGAGTCCCAATGCCGGCTATGAGTTCCGCTTTGGCCTTCTACGACGGATATCGCAGCGAGCGTCTGCCGGCCAATCTGCTCCAGGCCCAGCGGGACTACTTCGGCGCCCATACCTACGAAAGGGTCGATAAACCGCGGGGCGAGTTCTTCCACACCAACTGGACCGGACGCGGCGGAACCACCGCAGCTTCAACTTACACGGCCTGAGAAGGCTGGAGGACTCTGATGCACGACAGTTTCACTTGTATTCGAACGATATGAAGGGACTATGATATGGATATATATAAATTATTTATGTTAATTGCCGTTCCGGTTTTGGCTGCTGCGTGGCTGGTGTATTGGCTGTGGAACCGTAAGATGCTCAAGGAAGAGAAGAATCAGCCCCGCCAGAAATCCGAACGCTTGCAGAAGACCAATAGCGAACTGGCCGACTGGGCACAGAAGATTAAAGAATCCGAGTCGCCGCGCGAGCAGGCGCTGAGAAGACGCCGGGAACTCGAAGCCCAGCGCAACAAGGAAAATCAAGAGAAGTCTCAACAATAAACCGGCTTAAATGCTGGAAAATATAGAGGAGAAAAATGGCTAAACAATTTCTGACGGAAGATTTTCTTTTGCAAAGCGCCACGGCCAGAACTCTCTACCATGAGCATGCCGTGAAGATGTCCATCTACGACTATCACTGTCATCTTCCGGTCGAGCAGATCGCCGCCGACCATCAGTTCGCCAATATCACTCAGGCCTGGCTTGCCGGCGACCACTACAAGTGGCGTGCGATGCGGGCCAATGGCGTCGCGGAAAAGTTCGTCACCGGCGATGCGAGCGATTATGAAAAGTTTGAAAAGTGGGCCGCCACCGTTCCTTATTGCCTGCGAAATCCGCTTTACCACTGGACCCATCTGGAGTTAAAGAGTCCCTTCGGCATAACCGGCAAACTCTTGGGCCCCGACACCGCAAAGGAAATCTACGAATCCACGACGGCGATGCTGAAGACGCCCGAGTTTAGCGTTCGCAATTTAATGCGCAAAGCCAACGTCAAGTTGGTCTGCACCACCGACGACCCGCTCGATTCGCTGGAGCATCATCAGAGCATCAGGCGGGACGGCTTTGAAATCAAGGTCCATCCGGCTTTTCGGCCGGACAAGGCTATGGCAGTCGAGGATGTTTCGGTCCTGAATGCCTGGCTCGACAAGCTCGAAGAGGCCGCCGATACGCAGATAACCGGTTACGATTCGTATATCGAGGCAATCCGCAAACGCCACGATTATTTCCACGAGAACGGCTGTCGGCTCTCCGACCACGGCCTGGATACCGCCTATGCAGAGGACTATACCGCCGGCGAAATCAAGCAAATCTTCGATAAGATTCGGTCAAAGAAGGCCCTGGATTTATCGCAGCGTTTGAAATTCAAATCGGCGATGATGGTCGAATTTGCCCTGATGGACGCCGAACGAGGCTGGGTACAGCAGCTTCACCTCGGCGCTTTGAGGAACAACAGCGCCCGGCTGTTCAAAGCAATCGGGCCGGATATAGGGTGCGATTCGATGGGCGACCTCGAAACAGCCGCTCCGCTTTCAAAATTCCTCGATACGCTCGATAAGCAAAACAAACTGCCCAAGACCGTTGTCTATAACCTCAATCCGCGGGACAACGCGATGATTGCCACGATGGTCGGCAATTTCCAGGGTGGCTCGGTGCCCGGCAAAATGCAGTACGGCTCAGCGTGGTGGTTCCTCGACCAGAAAGATGGAATGGAAGAGCAGATGAACATCCTCTCGAATATGGGCCTCTTGAGCCGGTTTGTCGGCATGCTCACGGATTCGCGCAGCTTCCTGTCATATCCGAGGCACGAATATTTCCGGCGAATACTGTGTAATATGTTAGGCGGCGACGTCGAGGCGGGTCTGTTACCATCCGATATGACTCTGCTCGGAAAAATGGTCGAGGACATCTGCTTCAACAATGCCAGAGAATATTTCCCCATGGAGCTGAATTAAATCGTTTTCAAACGGCTATTGACAATTAACGATATACGATATACGATATACGAAGAAGGGTCGGTGCCCGAGTGGCTAAAGGGGATGGGCTGTAAACCCATTGGCGTAAGCCTACGCTGGTTCAAATCCAGCCCGGCCCATTGGCTGTTTTGGGAAATTGCCAACAGGTGACATTTCGTTAGGTTTAGAACCTAACGGCACCTCTGACAAAGTGTTATGGGATTTGTTGTTTTCAGATTGACTTGGAGTGTGTTAAAGCTTTGGTAAGCGTAATAACTCGTTATTATTAAATTATTTGCGGCCAAGATTGTTTCGGTGCAGAATATAATTACTCAGCACCAGAACGTCCATATTCGTACGCAAAAAGCAATCCAATGCCTCTTTCGGCTTACATACAATCGGTTCGTTTTCGTTAAAAGAGGTATTTAACACGATAGGAACTTCGGTTACCTTTTCAAACTCCTTAATCAATTTGTAATATAAGGGGTTTTGCTCTTGCGTTACGGTCTGAAGTCGTCCGGAACCATTCACGTGAGTAACCGCAGGAATTTCTTTCTGCTTATCCTCTTTGATTTGATATACCTGCAGCATAAAAGGAACATCATAATCAGTTTTAAACCAGTCTTTTACTGATTCTCGCAGAATCGAAGGAGCAAAGGGACGAAACGATTCACGTCTTTTTATTTTGAGATTCAAAATCTCCTTCATATCGGCTCTTCTCGGGTCGCACACAATGCTTCTGTTTCCCAGGGCTCTCGGCCCCCACTCCATTCGTCCCTGAAACCATCCTACCACTTTCGCGTCGGCAATATAAGCAGCTGTTTTTCTGCACAATTCATTTTCATCACCAATTTTTTCAATGGTACAGCCATTTTCTTCAAGCTTGGTACTTTTTAGTTCCAATTCTTTTTCAATCTCACCATTACAAAAGGCGGGGCCCCAGAAAGCATTTTTCATTACGAAACTTTTAGGCTGGTTCAATATCTCGTTCCAGAGGTAATACGCCGCACCCAGAGCGCCTCCTGCGTCTCCTGCCGCCGCCTGAATATAAACCCGGCGAAAAGGAGTCTGCCGAAAAATTTTGCCGTTTGCAACACTGTTCATAGCACATCCGCCTGCAATACAAAGATTCCGAGCTTTTGTCTGTTTGTGCACATGGTTTAGAACATGAAAAAAGACTTCCTCGTATCTTTTCTGAAGGGAAGCAGCAATGTTTTTGTGCCGTCGGCTGATTTCTTCACCGGTTTTTCTGCAGGGGCCAAGAAGCTCCTCAAGCTCAGGCGAGAATACTATACCCATTTTTGGTTCACCATTGTCCCACGTCATTGCAATGTTTTTGTCGTAATTGAAATAATCGCCGGCCATCTCAAACAGCGGAGCATCTTGCTCAACTTTGTTACTGGTTTTTATGATTGTTCTCATAGGCCCCAAAAATTCCGGCTCACCGTATGGCGCCAACCCCATGACCTTATACTCATCCCCATACTTTAGAAATCCCAGGTATTGAGTTAAGGCCAAGTAAAACAATCCGAGTGAATGCGGGAAAAAAGTCCGGTGTATTACCTTGATTTTACTTTTTTCGGCCATGCCCCACATCAAACCTACAAAATCACCAAACCCATCCACAGAAACCACAGCGGCTTCGTCGAACGGCGAGACATAAAAGGAGCTGGCCAGATGGGCGATATGGTGCTCCACATTATAAACAGGAGCTTTTATTTCTCCTCCGCCGGCCAATTTATCACTGAGTACTTCTTTGATATCTTTAATCTTGGACACATTATTTAAACGGTCAACAATCAGTTTGAAAGAAGGGCGCTTAGAAAGAGCAAACATTATTTTTTTTGTGAAATTTGCGCGTGGATTACGATTAACCGCAATATAATCTATACTATCAATGCTTATGTCGGCATCGGTAAGGCAATAAAGAATTGCCTGTGTCGGCACACCGGCCCAGTGTTTTGTTCTTGTAAATCGCTCCTCCTCTGCCGCAGCAATAAGCCGGCCATCTTTAATCAGACAAGCGGATGAATCCGCATGACATGAATTAATTCCCAGTATATACATTCGATAGCGTTCTTTAAAACAATAGTTTTTTCAAAATGAAGAACACGGCTTTTCTTTTTTCTATTATGTATTTAACCAGTTCTTTGAATCGCAGATTTTTAATGTAAAATGTCAAATAGGCGCGTATTTGCAGAAGTTCGAGCTTTTTCCTGCTTATACCCTCCAATTCTATGGCATTGCCAAGGTGTTTATTAAAATCCTGCCAGTTTTGTGCAATTACTTTATATCCGCCTTCTCCCTTTTTTATCATCTCACTTATAGCAGTACCGGGATAAGGCACCATAATACCAAATGCCGCCGTCGTGGTATTTAACCTGGCTGCAAATTGAATGGTTTCCTTTATGTCGGCTTTTGTTTCTTCAGGGTGACCTAATATATAATATGCCTCTGTTTTTAATCCGGCCTTTTTGGCGGCTTTTATTCCTTTAACGGCATCGGCGGTTGTGATTCCCTTTCCCACTTTTTTTAGTATTTCATCGTTGCCGGATTCAATGCCCACCCCTACTTTATCACACCCCGCTTCTTTTAATTTTCTACACAGGCGGGAGTCAAGTTCCGTTACTCTCGAACATATATCCCACGCAATTTTTTTGTTTAATCCTCTCTCTATCATCATATCAATTATAATATTTACTCTTTTAGAATTTACAGTAAAAGTCTCATCCTGGAATGAAATTCGTTTGGCATTAAATTTTTTTACAACATACTCTATCTCTCTGATTACATTTTCCGGAGACCGATAGCGGACCTTTCTTCCCAAAATTCGCATGCAGAATTTGCATAAAAAAGGGCACCCTCTCGAACTAAAAACAGGATATTCTTCTACTTTCGGATATAGGTCCCAGGCCGGAAAAGGAAGCGAATCCAGGCGTTCTATCCAATCTCTGCGTTGATTTACGATGGTCTCGCCATTTTTACGGAAAACAAGCCCTTTTATTCCTTCCAAAGACTGTTTATTGTTAAGGGCATTTACAAGCTCTTTAAGAGTGTACTCACCTTCTCCAAATATTCCAAAATCAAATGAAGAGAATTCCTTCATCGTCTGCAATGGTAAAGCTGTGCAATGAGGCCCTCCTATTGCTATCAGGCTACAAGGTCGTTTTTTCTTGACTTCAACAGCGATCTCATGAGCACGCTCAATCTCATGAGTCATAGCAGTTATGCCAAAGAAGTCTGCTTCACTGCTTTCAATTACGTCTAATGTTTTGGCCAGGGAAAGATTAAAAAACTGCATGTCGATGATTTGGCATTCATAACCGCTTTCCCTCAAAAAGGAAGCCAAGACTCCAAGGCCTAACCAGGGTCTGTGGTACCACTGGCCTTGTATAGCTTTTTCCCGGGCAGGTTTAATCAGAATAATTTTTTTGATGTCCATATTTTTAATCTTTCATCCGGGAGGCAATTAACCCGGCGACTTTTTGAACCTGCTCGACAGATAATTCAGGGAATATCGGCAGACTCAGAATTTCCCGTGAAGCTATTTCGGTGTTTTTCATTGAGTCCGCACATCGCAGTCTATTATGATATGCAGGTTGTTTATGAACCGGCACAGGATAATGAATCAACGTCCCGATATCTTTATCGCGCAAAAATTCTCTAAGGACATCGCGATGTTTCGAACGTATCACATATTGATGGTACACATGGGTGGCATTCGACATACACGCAGGTAATACCAAGTCTGTTGACGATAGTATCTGGTCGTAAGCTGCCGCCAGGTCTTGTCGTCTTTGTGTTTCCTCATCCAGGTACGGTAGCTTCGCTCTTAATATTGCCGCCTGTAATTCATCCAGGCGAGAATTGAGGCCGAGACCCCCCCGGCGCCAGTGGTCAGTATATTCTTCATCATGCAAGTCTCTTCGTGTTCAACGCTTTGTGAACGCAATCGAGTTTCGGAAGCACTTCGGCTGCGTCAGCTAGTCGCGGCAGGAATTGCGCTGGCCTGCGTTTTCAACCAGCAACTCCAGTTCTCTGATCACGCTTTGGCCAATCTCATCCCATGTCAGCGACTGAACCTGGCGCTGCGTTTTGCCCTCTTTGACCAGTTTCTGGCAAAGGTCACTGTCGTTCTTCAGCCGGAGAATGGTCTCGCAAATGTCATCCACATTATGGGGATCGAAGTAGAGCGCTGCGTCGCCGCAGACGACATGCGCGAAATCCATGTCGCTGGTCAGTATTGGCCGGCCGAACTGCATAGCCTCAAGATAGGTTCCGCTAAACGACTCAAGTAGCGTCGGCAGTAAGAGTGCGTCCGTGTGCTCATAATACACGGGGAGTTCATCCTGCCTCAACGGTCCAACCGTGATTATGTTCTGCTCCAGGCCGTGTCTCTTCACGTCCCTCAGGAGCTTCGCTGCGTTGCGATGTTGGTCCGGTGCAATCGTCAGCACAACGACCACGTCGCGAAGTTCATGTCGGTGGACTCGAAACAGCCGCGGGATAATCTCCAGGTTCTTATGAGTGTAGTACCGTGTGAGCACAAACAGTTTGAACTTGCCGGAAAACGGGCGCAATAGCTCAGGTTCGGAAGCGGTTTCTTCCGCTGGACGCACAAACGTCGAAAACTGGTTGGCGCAGTGCCTAATCAGGAAACCATTGCCATAAACGCCACGCAGCCTTTGCTCGGCAACCTGCGTTTGACAGAACAACAACTGAGTGGCCTTCAAAGATTTCCTCAAGTGCCGCCGATGGTACCAGAACTTGAATCGCTCTAACCCGGATATCCGCCCGAAGTACAAACGCGGATAAAGGAGATGTGTATCCTGAATCAATGTCGCCTGGGGGCAGGGCGGCGATACCAGCCCGCGATTGGAGACATTGAATATCACATTCGGTCGAAACTTCCGCACAATCGCTGGGAGGTTCACGGTTTCCCAATACCAGCGCTGCGCCAATCCTGAGGTCTGATAGACCAAGATATCGTGTTTGGACGCAACCCTACAACACTCCTCGTACCCGATATCCGGCGGAATAGTGAAGAAGTAGTCGTGCTTGGGCGCGACCCGCCCGAACGCACTGAACAGGTTCCTGGCAACCGAGACCCCGCCGCCATGGCGAGAACTATGGCCGGTAACAAAGATATTCATGGCTAATTCTCCAAGTGGGCTGTTAGCTTACAACAGCGGTGTCCGGACCGTCCGCCCCGTGTGGACAACGCACACCATACCACAGTCCCCCCTCAAATTACCTGCATAACCGCACCGCGAGTTCAGCGGTATTTCCATCTTCTTACTATATAAGTAGGCAAATAAAGAGAGATAGGCTCTCGTATCAGAGATGTGGACAATATCAAAGTCGTTGATGTGTTTCTTAAGAAAATTTCTAAATCCGGCAGGAATAAACCGCTTTTTGTATGCAAGATGATTACTTACATTCCTGAAATAATGTATTTTTACACCTTCCAGAATATCATAGCTTTTTCCGATTCTGGAATTTTCGTCATAGGCGTCGGTAGTATAAACAGTAACTTCGTGGCCTCTGGAGACCAATCCTTTCGCAAAACTAAACATAACCCTTGGCGGACCGCCATAGGCCCAGGCAGGTGCATAATATGGGCAAATCTGCAGAATTTTCATCGCATACTCTCGCTTTCAAAACCAATCGTTTGGCCTGTGAGCAATCTCTTATCAAGCGAAGGAGAAGATATTTTTAACGAATCTATCGCCCGCAAAAAAGACCGACCTGACTTTGCAATACTATATTCTCTGCAGATACTTCGGCTGATATCTTCACGTCTCGACCGAATGGATCCGATGTTCTCTTTTGCTTGTTTGATTAAAGCAGAAATATCTGCGATTTCAGAAGGGTCAAAAAGCTCGCCGTTCCAATCTTTCTTAATGAGGTCATAAGCAGCTCCGGTATATTTAGAGCAAAACACATAAAGCCCGCCTGCCAACGCTTCATTTACTACCAATCCCCAGACTTCCTCAAAAGACGGCAGAATAAATATATCCGCAAGAGCATAATACTTCGGCATATCCTCTTGTTGGCGAAATCCTTCAAAAAAAACATTATGCAGCTTGTTGTCCACACAAAATCTTTGCAGGTATTTTTCCTCCGGCCCGTTTCCCAGAATAATACACCCTATCTCCGGGTCATCCAGGCAAAGCAGTGCTTTCAGGAGCTGCTCTACTCCCTTTCGCTTTACCAATTGGCCGACAGATAACAGCAGAATCTTCGGGTATTTGTTTCTCTCTTCCCGAAAGTTGTTATTGTTGCGATACCGTAGAATCTCATTTCGAAAATAATTCACATCAACCGTATTCGTTGCGATATGAATGTCCTGGCGTTTGGCGCCGAAAGATTCTAAATACTCTTTAGCCTTTGTTCCGTAAGCAAGATACTTGTCAGCTTTTCTGATAATAATTGTTTTAAGCAACCGATGAAGACCTTTGGTGCCGTGGGCGCTTAAAAATGTTGTTCCGTTCCATAATATGTATTTCTTTTTCGCAAATTTACAGTACAGAAAGGCCTGCCAATATGCAATCGTGTCATAACCGGTAGTAACAACAACATCCGGATTATATTGTCGAAGTGTATGAAATACGTCTTTGTTTAAATGAATCGCCAATTCCCTTTTCCTGCCGCAGAAAAACCACTGGCGACCGGGCAGAATCTGATACTGAAATTTGATTTTATCTTCGTTAAATTTCCAGTCTCGATTTTTCTCCCTCTTTGTTAAAGCAACCACCGCGAAATTGAAGCCGCCCTGCTCGGAAACGAAGTTGAAGAAGGGGACGCAATAAGGACCTATCATATTGGTAATGAGCATTACTTTCATTATTTTCCCGGCATATTACTTTTCGTGAAGCTCTTTTTCGCTCGTACTTTTTGCGTAGTCTTATCCGTCAATTGCTCGAAGGCCTCAAGCACATGGGGTACGCTGATATTATTTATCGAATTCTCTTCGTTTCCCCCTAATTGTGTACCGTCGATTACTATAACATCCGGTGACTGAGGAGCATTTTTTGTGATACAGGTAAGACCGAAAAGAGCAATCTGTGGTGTTTTAACGGCTGCTGCAACGTGCATAAGTCCGCTGTCATTGCTTATAAAGTGGTCGCATGCGGCGATAGCAGCCGCAGTCCGGCGAATGTTCAACTTGCCGACGAACGAAGGAATAAATATGTCTTTTGAATGCGAGCGGATAGCCTCAACAATAGAATCTTCACCTGGACCGCCGAACAGAACAAACCTGACCCCGTATTCAAAATACAGACACCTCATAAGTTCGGCAAAACGCTCGGCAGGCCAACGTTTATACGCCAATGCTTCGCTGCAACCGGGATGTAATCCTACAACAGGTTGTCCATCCGAGACTTTCGCAACTCGGTCTTTTCCATTTGCTTTTTCTTCTTCCGTGAGTTTTAGACTCGGCGGTTCATACGGTACATCCCACCCCAATCCCCGCAGCAAATCGAGTCTCCTTTCCACCTCATGGACATCGGTTCGGACCGGCATAGCAACATTCAACAAACGGTCTCGCCGGCCTCCGTACTGATAGCCAACTTTTGTCTTCGCAGATACCATGCCGGCGAGTGCAGGTATTGCGTTAATCATGCTTTCGCATATAAGCAAACGGTCATAATATCTGCCGAGTATTTCTTTTAACAGTCGTGCCTGCGAAAAACGATAACGGAAAAAACCTTTCGCTCGGTTATTGTCGTAAAAAATAAATTTATTTATAAGATTTTCGGGCGTCAGCAGGTCCTGCACAACTTTTTGCGTGATAATCAACTCTATATTGCCGTTGACTTCATAAGAACGAAGCGCACGAAGCATTGGTATCAACAGCACCGCATTGCCTAAACCTGATAAAAGCAAAATTAGCGAGTTAGGATTTGTCAATGAATTCGGTAAATATTCTTATTCAAACCGGCCGATTCGGCGTGTCATCCCTGCGAAAGCAGGGACCCAGTAACGCGGTGCGCGGGTGGATTACCGCTACCTGCTACCAGCTTTCGCAGGCACAAGTTTCGCGGGCACAAGTTGCGAGGGAATGGTAAAATACTCTATGTCGCTGGTAGATAAGCACTTATGTCAATATGTTAATTGAAAACCGGTCAGTTTGAAATTCTTCATCAAAGTCTTTTCCCGTTACAACGTTTATCGAGTTTCACGGTTTTTTTCCTTAGAGACCAGATTGGCAAAACCGAGAAACAATCCAAACAGGAACCATGTAGTTACCATGCTTCCAACCTCAAAACCCTCAAAAAACATCGCAATTACATGGCCCAAAAAACCGGCAAACATTCCGACTGCGACAAACTGGTATTTTCCGGAATTTACCGATACGCTTTTTATATTCTCCCAAGCGTTCTTTAGAAGAGAAATCACAATGCAATAAATAATGCCTGTTATAACAACACCATAGGTTGCCAAAACGCTAATGTGGAAACTGTGCATACTGCCTCCTCTGTACGTAAGGCTATAGTGTTCGCGGCCTGCTTCAAGCATATTTGATATATCTATAGCTACAGCGTTGCCGCTCCCGACAAGGGGATGTTCAAAGATTATTCTTTTGGCTTCTTCCCATGCGTACAACCTGGTACGAATAGATTGGTCAACTGAATATATTTTAGACATGCTGGGTAAAACAAAAATGCTTTTCGTACGATAAATAATACTTTCAAGGAGCCCAAAATAGTGGCAGAACCCTAAAGCTAATAACACAGTAATTAAAGAAGTACTTATAAGTTTAGTTTTTCTCTTTAGTGGTATACCTTTAAATATAAAATAAAAAGGAATACAACCAACAAAAAAGCCCAGGTACATTTTGCGGGAGTGGTCGATTAACAAGCCGGCTAAACACACCAGAAATATTATGAATGTTGTTCTTGTACCGCCCAGGAGAGATTTTTGGAAAATACAAAATGGAAACAACATCAGCAGGACAAACAGGTTTATCTCCTGGCAAATTTCAAGATACATCAGCCGGAATCCAAAATTTGTAAAATGTTTAATGAGCGCTATGGTCATCAACGATAAATTGATTACAACCATGTAATTGACTATTCGAATTGGTTCATGATGTTCCTGCACCAGCATTATCAGTACCGGAACCCACACAAAATAGAAGAAAAATCGATACAGATACAGGATATCGGTTGACCCCCTCGCAATTTCTATTAGAACGGGTATCAAGCCTATTACCATAATCAAGAAAAAGAATTTATTGGCCTTTTGCTGGATTCCTTCAAAACGTTTTTTTGTGTACAGAAGCAGATATATATAATAAACAAAAACTCCTCCACTGATTATATCGTATTCGCTGACATCGAACCCCCCAAGGCGTATGTAAGGAATTAATCTTGATATTAATGGTGAAAGCGCCAGGATGAGCAAAATGTAAAAAGTTGCTAAAACTTGCTTTTGATACAATATAAAACATCCGGCAAAGAAAACTCCGAGTAACACCAATAGTTTCGTATAGCCGGAATATGAAACTCTACCCAATAAAAGAGCCAGGTTGATGAACGCCGCCATTCCCAGTGCGAGATAAAACCATTTTTGCCCTTCAATGCGTACGTCCATATTTACACCTTAATATTTTCTATCCTCTTTTCTTACCCTCTTGTGCTGTACTATTTTATCTTATACTGCACATCCCAAACATTAACCGCAGGCTCATTGCAAAGCTCAATCGTTTTTACCAGTCGAATATCCAACTGCGAGAATTTTTGCCGGAACGAACTTTCCTCTCCCTTCTGAATCGCCAGATAACAACCTCCGCTCGGCAACCATTTCAGCTCCTTGGAATCACTCCCTGAAAAGTACTGTTTCACAGTTAATTTCCCATCTTTCTGCTTTTGAAGACTATAAAGATTTTGCAATCCGAACCGCTTCTTAAAATACTCTTCAAGGCAAGAACTATATTTACCCCCGGCATACGCATTAGCCAAACAATAAGAATTGCCGAGCGAAAGGGAACCTATTTCAGATTCCAGGAGTGTGTCTCCGGAAGCCTGCTTTACCGTTTGTTCGTATTCCCGCCGATATTCCAATCGAGCTATTCGCTCTTCCCGTAAGTTTGTAACATCTTTATATAGAATGCCGGTGCATATTATGATTAACACAACAAATACTATTCCTACTACACGTACACAACTCGGATAGGCCTTGAACATATTGACCGTCAAAAGCAATCCTGCCGCATAAACCGGCCACATATAAACTTCGGCTTTATATTGACGCAAAACAGTAACACCAACAACGAGCATTACCACCGTCAATCCAACTATTGCCGTAATACGAAATCCCTGCTTTAACACCGGTAAAATCCCAAACAGAACGAACAGCAGCAAATAAAAGGTCTGAACCGGATGTTGCACAAAAAGGCCTGAATAAAATCCCGATACCGCCGCTATGTCCAGGTTGCCGGGCTTATTAGATATAGCAGGTACTACCATAAATCCGACAAAGTCCAAAAATCGTCCAAAATCCCAGAACAATAAATAAATAAGCACCGTCCAGGCAAATGTTCCTTTAAGAAGTCGCCACACAGATTTTCCATCCACGGCAAGCATCAGGAAACCCAGAGGGGCAAACGTAATTTTGGTATAGGCGGCAAGAGTGAAAAACAGGGCCGTCAACACGTCGTTTCTCAAATTGCGTTTCCACAAAAGCGAAGCGGCAAACAGAATGCCAAACGAAAATGCAAGAAAATCGGCATTAATTCCTATGGCCATGCCCAATGTCGGAGGCATCATCAGCGCAATCCCGCTTATCACCAAAGCGAAGGAACATTTCTGTTTATTCTGCCGGTATAGTGTCCACAGAAGAATTGTTAACACCGCAACATAAATCAATACAACAAGGGCCAGAAATAATTGCTGGAAAAATGGAACGTTTTCTATAACATTCTGAGTCAGAGTATCTCTAAAAATGTGCAGAGGTTCAACGCCCGCTTCTTTCTGTGCTATTAACTTTTGGACCAGGGTATTCTCCGGAGTTAAAAGTCCCTTAAATATGATAAAAGCTGTCCCCAAAATGACAGGCAAAGTTCCAACCACCTGCAAAATCAAACCCGGATGGTCGTTGTGCTTTACCGTATGATTTGCAAGAAGAGACAAAGAACTGAATATGTAGATGCTGTCCGGGTCACGGGCTACATAGGGATACGGATAAGCACCAAAGATAATCCCTGAAAATATCACACTTCCCGCCAATCCGATTAGAATGGTAAACACCTTTAGATAACAGGATTGTGTTACATTGTGATTTATCAGGTTGCCCATGTATGGATAAATTCTTTAATGAAAAGAGTTAACTCAATGGCACACTCTATGGCTTTGAGAAAGAGGGCCGACCTTTTCCAGATTTTACTCTGGCTGTGTATCAAAAAGCTCGCGATGAAAATTCTTATAAATAAACCTTATCTACGTTTGGCAGGTTATTGATTGGCAAAACTTAGTTCTGCTTATCTCTAAGAAAATTCAGTACACCTATTGCCAGGAGCCTCAACCGCTGCCGGATATTGCAGAAATTCAACCAAAATGAATTGGAAAAACGCTTAAGGATTTGCAAATCCGAGGCTATTTGCTCGGGACGACTCTTTTTGCCGCTGAATCCTCTGCCGGCATAATGAATAATATGTGATTTTAACCGATTCTTACCGGCCTCTGAAAATACACTCATATGATTGAACTTGTAAGGTAGTTCAAAAACAGGACATTTATACTTGTGAATATTGTAGCCGATTAGCACATCATCGTATCCTAAATCATCCCATATTTTGTCCGGCTCGTACGTCAAGACCTGTCTATGGCATTTTGAAAATAGTATCACCCCGGTATTAATATATCCTTTTCGCCAGCCAACATCCCCCCAGGCCTGCTGGACTTTGAATATCCGTCCCCAACGGTCTTTTTTCCGGTTATATTTATCTTCGTAAATGGTTCCTATATGGCCTTCAGGTACAACCTCGAAAAGATTGGGACATGACATAGTTACGAGCGTATCCGTATCAATAACCAAAATACGTTCATACGTGTCGAAGAGGTCATAACATTGAAAAATTTCAAATGAGTACTCGCCAAGTTCAAGTTTTTCCTGATTAATTACTATAAAATCAGCCTTGCACCGTCTTGCATAATCTTTTAATACAGGGTGAGTAGTAACTGCCATTTCATAATTATCCCTGGCTCTTGTAACAACAGCCCTTTTCTGTTTTTGCTCATCATTCAAATAGAATGTCTTCATGGCTTTAGTATTTCTTCCGGGGTGGTATTTTTCATTATGCTGTGATGCCAGGCTAAGTTGCTTTCGAATCTTTTTGTTAAATATCGCTGCCACCGCTTAATTTCATTATTAGAAAAATATTCAGTACACCAAAAATCGTTCGAGTACTCATCTGTTTTGGCCCAATCAATGTCCTTCATCCTCTCATGGTCGTAATAATCACACCCCGGGTATGGACATAAAATAGTTACGCCAAATACGTCAGGCTGGATCCTCAAGGCCAATTCTTCCGTCATCATGATGTCTTCTCTTGTTTCAGTTGGAAGCCCTAAAATGAAAAACGCTCTTCTTTCTATATCGAACTCTTTTGCCCAGTTGAAAACTTGAATAATATCCTCGACTTTTGTGCCCTTTCTCATATCTCTTAAAACCTTCGGGCTTCCACTTTCACAGCCGACATTTATTTGCCTGCAGTTGGCCTTGTCCAACCATGAAAACATTTCTTTCCCGGCGATGCCCGCATGAATCATACACTCCCACTCCAACTGCGAGCCTCTCTTTATCTTCTCCTCGCAGAAAGAAATTACATATTCGGCAGACGTGTCAAAAGTTGCATCCACAAATTTGAAAAAATCCAGCTTGTACTTATCGGCAACAAATTCGATTTCATCCATAAGGTCTTTTACGTCGCGAGTTCTGATGGGGTTGCTTTTCTTGTTATGGATGCCGGTAATGACTCTTTCTGCGCAATATCTACACCTGAACGGGCAGACTCTATTGGCTTGAAAGCTTGTGGTTCGCCTGCCTATCATCTGTTCGCAAAGATCTACTGTTCGATGGTTCTTTGTTAAATCTCGGTCGGGCCATGGCAGTTCCTCAAAGTTTATCGGCTTGCCATAGACACATCTGTCGGTATCACCTTCAAGAATTTGTAAAAAAGCTTTTTCGCCCTCGCCTATCACCATTTGGTCGATGCAATCTTCAGCTATCAAATCTCTCAAGGCTGAAACATGGTTTCCTCCAAAAACTGTTCTTATTTTCGGATTCTGCGTTTTCAAACGTTTAGCCAATGTTACTCCATGTTTGAAGGTCGGCGAGGTGCAGGAAAATGCGACAATATCCGAATTTGCCGCGCCGCTGATTATATCCTCATCGCAGTCGAAGTAGCTTTGGTAAAAACCGAACTCAAGTTTCCCCTGAAAATTCTTTTTGCAATAGGATGCAATGTAAGCTAATCCTATAGCTTCCCAGATATTATGATAATACGGCTGTATTAGTGTAACCCTCATTCACTTTATCCTTTTTTGAGTCAGGTTCAATTATATTTAGCTTTTTTCACGCATACAATACACGTAGGCACACTGCGAACCAGTAATCACATTTCATTAGCATCAACTATGATTTGAGCGACCCTTTCTACGGACTCTTCATCCATCGAGTCATATAAAGGAATACACAAGATAGTTTTGGCGATTCTTTCGGAATTAGGTGCGCTTCTCTTCAAAGGAAAAAAGTCTAAAGTGTTTAAGGAAGGGTAAAAATATCTTCTTGGAAAAATATTTGACTTATTTAAACACTCTTTGGTTCGCAGAAGATCTTGTTCCGTCTCAAAAATAACAGGGAAATTACTATAATTAAATTTCTGTGAATCGATTTTTTGAAAAGAAATCCTTGGGCAAGCAGACAATTGTGAAAGGTATTTCTCGTAAAGCACTTTTCTACGTGAAATTACATCATCCAGATATTTCAGGTTGACCAGTCCCATGGCCGCACTAACTTCTGTCATTTTGCCGTTAAATCCCACGTCTGTTATCGTTCGACCTTCATATCCGAAAAATCGTAACCTTCTCAATTTTTGCGCCAGGCTCCCATTAGTTGTTATTACAGCTCCACCCTCAAAAGTCTGAAGAAGTTTGGTCGCATGAAAACTAACTGTGGAAATATCACCATAAGAAAATACTGTTTTGCCTTCGACCATTACTCCTATTGCATGGGCCCCGTCATATATGACTTTCAAGTTGTTTTGCCGGGCAATAGAATCAATTTGCCTTATATCACACGGATTGCCGAAAACGTGAACACCCAGAATACCAACGGTTTTGGCGGTAATATTCTTCTCAACTTGTTCCGGTAGTATATTTAGGGTTTCCGGATCTATGTCAACAAAAACAGGTGTACATTTCTCCCACATAATAGCATCAGCGGTTGCAATAAAAGTGAACGGCGTTGTTATGATCTCTCCGGCGAGCTCGAGTGCCTTGATTGCCAACTGAATTGCTATGGTTCCATTTGATACACAAACGACGTGTTCGATATTTAGATAATCCTGGAGTTCCTTTTCGAATTGTTGCAGCAGAGGTCCATTATGTGTAAAAATTCCTGTCTGCCATAGTTGCTTAAGGTGCTCAGTAAATTCTTCTAATGGAGGAAGAAACGGTCTGGTTACATAAATAGATTCCATTTGGACAGCCTCCTGTTCTTAACAAGAGTTATTTCTTGCATATTCTAACAGCCGTGCCTGCTCTATAATAGAAGAGTAGTGGGACTCATAATTTTTATCGTTTAAAACTTCCTTACAAAAATAATCCAACATCAACTGAAAATGGTTTTCCGGCGGCAATGTGAAATTTTTCACAAGCCCCTGTTTTTCTACCGTCACTTCGGGCTCCATCCAGGGGGGGATAGTGTAAGCCCGTTTGACAACAATAGCTCCCTTGCTGCCCCAAATCATATAATTGCACTGATAATAATTATCAAAGCCGAAAGATATTTGAGCCACTTGGTTGGCGTCATTTCTGAACATAGCCGCACCATAGATGTCGACTCCTGAAACTTTATCTATGAACATATTCGCGCCGATTCCTGTAAGATTATCTCCGAGAAAAAAACGGGCGGCACGAATGGGATAACCCCCTGCATCCAGCAATGCTCCGCCTCCAGAGTTTTTATCATAACGGAAATCATTTTTGGCAAGAGGTGGAAAACCAAACGAGCCTTTGAAAAGGCGAATTTCTCCTATTGCTCCACTTTCGATAACATCTTTTACAAAAGCATGTTGTGGATGATGAATAAACATGTAGTTTTCCATAACCAAAAGGTTTCGGTCTCTTGCTTCGCCTACTACCGTTTTTGCTGATGAAAGATTAGTGACAAAAGGTTTTTCGTTTAGAACATGTTTTCCTGCTTTTAGCGATTCGACCGCCCATTTTTCGTGGAGATTTGGCAGTAATGGAATATAGACCACATCAATATCTTTTCGGACTAACATGTTTTCATAGCCCCACACAGGTTCACATTCGTACATTTTCGCGAAATTCTCCGCTTTCTCTTTAGACCGACTGGCAATTGCAGCAAGGCACAGATGTTCACTTGACCTAATGGCCGAGAGCGTGTATTTTTCCGCAATCCTTGCACAGCCAATCACTCCTATTCGCAAGATGTTTTTCATCTTTTGTCCAAGTTTGTTTGAAAACCAGATTTACTGTCTGTGAGAGAAAACTACTATACAAAACTTAAGCAAGAAATAAGACTTCGCGCTTCAACATTAAGATGATTATTGTATTTGATAAACTCTGTGATTTGCCCCAGGGTCATCCATATGTAATGCTCATGAACTTCAACGGGAAATTCATCGCCGAACTCAAGAATCAAATACTGATTTTGCTCATGATAAAACCGCCCTCCTTCCTCTGATTGAAATGCACGGTAGCGCACATTAGAGGGGTTGGGGTTCAGAAATAAGTCTAAGTATTTAGGCTGGTCTTCCGGTTTTTCGTCTCGATAACTTCCGGTTATGCATTGTACTGTAGGAGCCATTTCTACAATATCGAAATTGCCGGGTTCTATCTTTGCTTGAACCAGGAAGTGAATAAGCCCATTTATCTTCTTTACTATAAACCCGACAATACCCGGTTCTATCTGCTTAATCAGAGGTTGAGACCAACCTTGAACTTCGCGACTTCTTGTTTTTATAGATGACCCGATAACTTCAAAATAAGTTCCATTCTCATGAAATATTCTGAACCTGTCGCGTTTCCATTTTTCTACTTTATTTAAAGGGATGCGTTTAACACTAAGATAATACTTTGTCTTCAAGTTTGTAAACCAACTTCGAATGTCGTCCAAAGCGTGTATTCCTAAGTTTGTTTCCGTGGCTGACCTTAATATGCCAAGCTGAAAGTCGGACAGATTATTTGTAATTAAAGGGGAACGATTGAAGTATTCTTTCAAACCAGTCACATCCGGAAAGTTGCTCCTATGGTTGTGGTAATACACGCATGAAATTACTGTTCTCGTATCCATGTTCACAATGTTGTCGTATTGTAATAGTTTTTTTATCTGGCCCAGCGTTAACCAACAAAAGTCCTCCTCAATTTGTACTTCTTCACTGCCGGGAACTTCGACTATTATATTTCGATTTCTTTTCTTGAGAAATCGCCCGCCTTGTTCCGATTGCAGTTGGTCCAAAAGGACTTTTGATTTGTTTGGCTCTAAAAAATATTCCAGATATTTGGTTTCCTTACCTTTATGCACTTGAGAATAATTGCTTTTAGTAGCTTGTACAGTCGGGGACAATTGAACTTTATTGATGTTTCCAGGTTCCATTTTGGCCTGCATAAGAAAATAAAGAATGCCGTTGAATTTCTTTGTTAGGATACCAAGCACCCCAATTTCCGGCTGGTTTATGATTGGCTGTGACCACTCTTTAACATTTCCTGCACTTGTTTCCATCCTTACTCCCTCTATACTGAAGAATTTGCCTGATTTGTGTCTTAAATTGCCCGTATCCTTCTCAAAATACCAGTCTCTCATTTCATCCAATGGTATCTCGCCAACCTCAAATTGTTGTTTCTTTTTCTCGTCAAACCACTCCAAAAATGAGGTGATATCATTGAAAGGATTTGCTTGAGTAACCGCCGAAACCAAAAAGTCAAATCCTTTCTCTGACAAAGAAGTACCCATCTTACTGCGGAAATCCCTTAATTCTTTGTTATTTCTTTGGGTTTTAAGTTCCAGCATTTTCGACTTGCCTCCCAATAAAAGCAACATTCTGATTTTCTCGCGGCATTTCAGCTCCTTCACTGAGCCGGTTATGATTCGTACAGCATGGCTTTGGCCTTATCGTAATCCTTTTTTTCAGGGATTATCGTCGGCCTGTTAAACAGGACGGATTCTATAGTTGTTTTCTTCTTGATTTCTTCTGTAATAGAATCCTGCTCCGCAAACTCATTACCGAAAATAACACCCATCAACTCGAGTAATTGATAGTCATGCTTCCTGCATTTATCTCTAATTATGTCGATATACTCTTCGAATAGTGAGTCGTTCTTATTCAGGTCTATGTAAAGGTCTTCCTTGTCGAGCATTAGATAGCGGTCGTCTTTATTCAAGCTATCCATTATTATCTTGAGATTGTCTATTCCCTCTTTCGATTCTATTTTGGGGACAAGAATTATTCGTTCCGGCAGAGTCCTTCGTATTCCTTCGACACTATACCCGTTCACAACATTAGAGACGGCAAAGAATTCGATATTTGTAAACCTTTCCATCGCCTCAAACATATCTTCCAGGAACAAACTCGGCTTAGGTGGTTTTGTTCTGTTGTTGGGGTAATCCAAAAACACCTTGCCTTTGATTTGTTCTAATAACTCAAATAATTCCGCTTTGGTCTTTATCCAGGCGGCGTTCACTCTGAAAACTGCTCCCGGTGGAAATTGGAAATCCAGAAGCCTGCTGTGTTGTGATATTAAAATCATATCGGCTCTCCGTGACTTGTTACTGTTTCTCCCGTTAATTTGGATATTGTTTGTGACGTCGAATATCCGCGGCTATAACCTAATTTGACCATTTTCCCGCCCATGGCCTCTATAGTTTCGGTCCCCGGAATATTCTCCCAGTCGTCACCTTTGGTCAAAACATCAATCCTTTCGAGAAACAATAATTCATCGGAAGGGTCATATAAGGTTTGCGGTATTGCGGCATCAACACAGCGTAAGGACCCTACAACTGATAACCTGTCGTCAAAATTCTGTACAGGCCGACCACCGCCTTTGAGTTTTCTAACCGGCTCATCCGCAACAACGCCGACTATCAGAAAATCCCCTATCTCCCTTGCTCGCCTCAGAAGATTTATGTGGCCCGGGTGAAGCAAATCCCATACCCCGTATGTATAGACAACGGTTTTTTGATTTGGGAGTTTCTTTATGATACTTCTGACCTCTTCGAGGGAATGAAAAGCTTTGACCCATTTGCACATCTCTTTGTTCCTCACAAATTCAAGGATAATACTATTGCTTAAAGGCTGAACACTCTTTGAAACTCCCTACGAATAGCCGAAACACATTCACCGCCGACATAATCGATGTATTTCTTGACGGTTGCCTTCCTTTTTTCTGTAAATCTTTCGGGCTTTTCAAATGAATCTTTAATACAAGCGAGCATTTCCTCAAACTCATCAACTACATAACCGGCCCTGTCCCTGATATCCATAGCGCCGACTCTGTACCTGACCTTATATTCAAAAGGAACACCTTTATTAAGATGCACCACGGGTTTATCCATGACATAAAAATATGTATTCATCCCGGAAATATCCCCGAGCAATACGTCCGAGTACTTCAGATATGGAGAACTGTCCGCATCTTCATTCATATAATGTCCGGCAACGCCGTGTTTATCAAAGATATCTGAATATAAAGACAACCAGTCCTTATCGTACCGACTCTTCTCGTGCATCCTGATAATAAAGTTCAAGCCGTTCACGCGACAAAAGTTGCACAGTTTTTCCACCCTTTGGCGCTCTTTGCCGTCCTTCCACCATAACTCAAAAAACTGACGTGTAGGCTTAGGTTTGGTAAATAACTTTTGCAACAGGCCTCCGGCCAAGCTCTGGTTCCAGGTGGGAGCGTAAAGAAGCGTTTTTCTGTCGGGGTTCAAGCCTTGGGACAGAAGAAACTTTTTCTTTTGTGCGTCATCCGTCTGTTTTAATAAATCTATTGAATATGGCATTCCAAACACAATTATTTTTTCCTGCGGGTAGCCGGTCCGGATTAACGCATCTTTCTGTAATTGGCCGTAGAGACATATAACATCAAATTCATCTGTTAATACTTTCACTAAGTTCTTCTGTTTGGAACTGCCGACTCCAAGGGCCGGGTTTAGACCGTGGCCTACATCTATACTGCTTCCGGAACAATATGAGGGGCGTGTGTTTTCCGTCAAAATAAAGTCTGCTGAAACAGGTTCGGAAAAATCAGACATTCGTTGTCTGTCATTGTGAAAATCGTATGTTGTTGAATACGAATCTTTTAGAACGTCATATACACACTTAATATCAGCAAGATAGTATCTGCCGTAAAAGTGAATTTTCAATTGTGATAAGTCCATTACCAACCCAAGGTTATATAAATATCCATTTCATAAATTGTTTCTTTTGATATAAGTCACTTTTCTTCCGCTGGTTTTGGATATTGTTGGCCAATTCAAAATGGCAGGCGGAATTAAAAAGTTCAGTTTAAGCCGCGCAGCCAACCACCCGTTGAAAACAAAACCATTATTTCTCATCATCCTGTTGAATGTCTTGAAGCAACCGTATTTGTAATTAGATGAAAGATGCAATCCCTTCCCCCGAAAAGTGCTTTTAAGCAACAAAAAACCGTTGATTTTCAAGGCGGAATTGAACAAAGCAATATACTTTGGCAGGGGTTTTAAATGTTCCAAACAATCCAAACTCACGATTAGGTCATATTTTGAAGAGAGTTTCGCCAGCTCTCCCTCGGTTAGCTGTGATACATCAACGCCTTTTTTTTGGAAACGATGTCTTGCGTAATTCCATGTTTCACCCGGGATGTCCGCGCAATCACAACAAATTCCTATAGTTCTCAGATAAATAGCCAATCCGCCTATGCCGGCACCAAAATCAAGAACGTTATGAACTTTATTCCTTTTGACAAATTGGCCTATTGACCTGAATAGATTTTGATATCCGACAGTTGACTCATGCACGGTCAATTCGATTAAATACATTTTAGTCGTTGAGTAATAGTCTCGAATCAGTTCTTCGGATTCGGTTTCATGGATTTTTTCCTCCAAACGCCAATCTTCCGAGCTCTCTCTGTTTATGTAATCTGCGCAAATCCCATCGAATTCAATATCACTATCTTCACAATATTCCCGAAGCCCTTCCAAGGCCCTCTCAAACAAATCCAGGTCCAGGAAACCGGGGCTGAAATTCTCTTCAATAAAGGTTTTAATGTTGCAGCCAAGCAGGTTTGTCACGGTTCCATCCTTACGAAATCTTACGAAATCTTTACAACATACCGACAACCGTAAAGGACCAATACAGGTCTCTCTCACTGTAAAGCACCTCTTCAAACCCGATATCTCCAAGCAGTTGGTACATCTGTTTTGGGTAAAAACAATGCAGGTGCTTGCGGTTGTTTTGCGGCAGCCAGTATTGCATGTCCGGGTGGGGAAGATACAAAAACAAAACTCCGCCATCTTTCAAGCGAGTTTTCCAGTATTCCAAAGCCTTTACATAGTCCGGCAGGTGCTCCAGCGTGTGGGAGCTGAAAATATAGTCGTATTTCTCGTCGGGCAGATTGTAAGCATCCCATTCGTCGTCAAGGATAATGTTGATTGGAGTTGCGCCGGGAAACGTCCAGTCAAAAAAGCCGCCGATATCCAAACCTTCGCCTTTGCAATAATGCTTTGCAAAAGGAACTACATAGCCGGCAGCGTTCCCCGCCTTTATATAGGCCGGATATAACGAATCCTTGTACCAGAATGTCAGTTGTTTCTTGTTTTGCTTTTTTATTATTGTATGCTTCATTTTATGTCTGCACTTTCCAAAAAAGCGATGCTTCAGCATGCGACTGGGTCGGTTAAATAGTATCTGTTGCGGAAAGCCGAAACTGGCAATGTCGCCCCTGCCCCCGCTTTCGCGGGGGTAAACTTGTGCCTGCGAAAGCAGGCAGCAGGGATTTACGGCGAAAAAAGCTGGATTCGGCGCTTTCGCAGGAATGACAAATGTTGTTTCCGCAACAGGAACTAAATAGGCCTTCCGGGTGCTGTAAATGATAGGTCTTGAGGAAAAAAATCAAATAAATTTTTTCATTATTAAATAATCATAAAATATCTTCATGATTTTTATATGCTCCTCCTCGGGCATATCCGTTCGTAAAATGTTGGGTCTCAACTCAAGATGCTGAGCGATATTCATGCAGGAACTTTCTTTAATTGATTTGATATTGTATTTTGCCCTGTTTATGTACATATCATTGCCCGGGAACGGTATGAAATTGCCGACCACCACATTATCGGCTTGTGTTGTTTCTATGAAATCAATATTGTTGTGCATAGTGTCATACGAGTCGAAGGGCAGGCCAATCATAAAAAAGTATCTGACGGCGATTGGGTATTTTCGTATTATTTCAACGGCCTTTTCTGCCTGTGAAACAGTAATTTGCTTCCTCAGCTTTTTCAAAACATCATCATTTACAACTTCGATTCCCAATCCTACTTCCCTGCAACCCGATTCATACAAACATTTGATGATTTCATCGGTCACTTTGTTGACGCGGGTAGAACAACGATAATAAATGTTCAATTTTTTCAGCTCATCCGTTAATTCTTTTACATATTTATAGCCGAGCGTGAAGGTATCATCCTGTATTCGGAACTGTCGAACATTATAAGTTTCAATAATATCCTTTATTTCTTTTACAATCGAGCTGACCGGGCGCAACCGAACTTTTTGATGATAAAGCTGAGGGCTGGAGCAAAATGCACATTTATATGGACATCCACGCGAAAACATAATTGTTGTTGAGCCGTTTTTATCGTATTGAGCGCCGCCGGCAAAAACCGATTTTGTCTTTATGTAATCAATAGGCAGAAACGACCTGTCGGGGTATAAATCGTCGATTTCGACCTCTCCATCCTGACGATAATACTTCTTTTGGCCGCCGTTTTCGCAATCAGTATAAAATTCCTTGATACGGAATCAAATACGTTGTCGATGTTGTCGCTGTCCAGCGTCGCATGTACTCCACCTACTATTATCGTACTGTCCGGATGTTTTTTTCTAATAGCTTTTGCAAGCGCAACACTATCTTTATACGTATTGTAAACAACCGAGAATCCATACACATCCGCATGTGGGATTTCGTCAATCGAGTGAATATTTGTGTCGTATATCCCTATATCTTCACAGCCGCATTCTCTGAGCACTGACGATAAATACAATATTCCCAGCGAAAACTGCGCCTTATAATCATAAAGCCACGACATATCGGGTATAATAAAAGTAAATTTCACAAACTATCTCCGTATCTTAGTTTGCATTCGTGTCATTGGATATACTGTTGCAAATAAAGTCTCTAACGTACGGCAAATTGCGCGGCAGATATAAATTTTCAAGTTTCATATATTTACGTTTCCAGTATCGTATTTTGCGCAGCAGCCTGTTTGAATTTATGTTGAATATGATATTGTCTTTTCTCCAGGCAGGGCAGACCGAACCGTCAAGCTTGCGGGGATATTGATTGTATTCAATAGTTGTTACCTTCTGCGACATTGCGAAAAGCGCGGCAAATCCCTCCAAAGATATGAATGCATCCATGGATTTTATGTATGACAGCCATTCTGCGAAATCAAGCTTTCCCACTAAATTATTAATACGATGCTTTTTACAGCTATCCTCAATTGCCGTCTCGGGATAATAAGCGGTTCCGGTCCCAAACAGGTAAATACAAAAATCTTTCGAAGGAAAATTCCTTCGTATTTTTTCCAGCCATCGTAGAGAAAAACCTCTGCCGTTAGCGCCTTCGGCGCCGCAGTGAAGCTGAATTCCAACATTCAACCTGTCTCGCGGAACATTTGTTATCGGTATCTCGAATACCGGATATGGGTTTAGATTTCCATAATCAATAAAATATGTTTCCAAATCACCCTTCTGCCATTTTGTGTTAACAATCCCGTATGGACTGTTCCTGAGCGCGTAATACAATTCTTCGATATTGTTAAACGCTCGACACGGAGTGGGATACTCTATGAACGATACTGTCTTGAACATTTTCTCAATTATCCCGTCCATTTCGGGACGCGTGGAGTGCCGAATAAGGCGAAAATGCTTCCCTTCGGTTTTATATTGATTGTAGAGCTTGCAGAGGACAATAAATGCGTCGCCAAGTGTTCCTCCAAAAGCAATGGTCTCAACTGAAGAACAAGAGATGCTCATGATGCAGCCGCAATGTTTAAGATTTTCTCCATAATATTTTTCCAGGTATAATTATTGTGAACATAAACACTACCCTGTAACGCAATCTTCCGGCGTTCTGATTCATTTTCAAGGTAATGCCTTGTTTTCTCAGCAAGCTCATCCTTATCTTTAAACCAATCCATATGGCGTCCCGCTCTGAAAAAGTTCTCAAAATCCCTGCAATATTCACTAAGCAGAAAAGAACCGGTTCCCATTACCTGAAAAACCCTGATTGAAAACCCCGTGCCGGGACGACAAAAGTTCAGAACAATGCGGCTTTTGCGATATACGTCTGCAAGTTTTTCCCGATATACGGGAGCATTTCCCCATCCGTCGCCGAAACAAACAACCGGATTCCCCGTTTTTCCAAGAGCATCAACGTATCGCGAACGTTTTGCGGTTTTGGCCCCTACGAATACAACATCGTAAACCTTCGAAGTGTCTTTCCGGGTGAAAACGTCGGCGTCAACCCCCTGCGTAATCCAGTACGCCCTCGCGCCGGCATTCTTAAAATACTCTGTAACATCAGAAAAGGTAGCGCTCGCCCGTGTTGCTCTGGCGGCATACGCGCCTGCATTAATCCGCCGGGCCTGCTCCATCGGGTCCATAAAGAAATACCACGTAGGAGAATACTTGTTAATTTCCGGTAGTAAATGATAATTGACGGTATCTGTTTTACTTAACAATACAAGGTCAAAGCGGCCTCTTTTGACTTCCTCAAGCAGCAAATCGTTCATTTCCTCGCGCTTGCTACGATAATAGTACCAACTTAAATTAAGAGGAACCCTGTCGCTGCGAAGTAAGCTGGCTAATTTATCAATCCATTTTTCCGGCAGATTATTGGGAACAGAGCTACAATTGTACCTGTCCGTAATAGCTCGATAATTAAAGTCAACAACCGTATGCCGCAAATCTTCAAGCACACGTTTCATAGAGCAATTCGTTGACCAGTCAACATCGAGAACGCCGACAAAAAGTATTTTCATTTATGCTTCTTCTTGTGCTGTTACTTTATTACCGTCACAAACATCATTTAATTGAATTGAATATAAAGAGGAGAATCGCCCCCGTTGCTGCATGAGTTGCTCAAAACTACCGGATTCGCACACTTGCCCTTTCTCCAGCACATAAATCAAGTCGGCATCTTTCACGGTAGAAAGTCTATGGGCTACTATGATAATCGTTAGATTTTGATGCAGGGAATTAACCGCTTCCCGAACAACCTGTTCTGATTCAAGGTCAAGAGAACTTGTAGCTTCGTCTAAAATCAAAATATCCGGCTTCATCAACATAGCCCTTCCAAGTGCGACACGCTGGCGTTGCCCTCCCGAAAGCTGTATCCCGTTTTCTCCTATTTCCGTGTCCAGTCCGTCGGAAAGTTCGTCTATCAAACCTCCCAGAAATACCATTCGACATACTTCTTCAAGTTCTTCTTCCGAAGTCAATGGATTGCCTATCGTAAGGTTGTCGCGCAGAGAGCCGTTAAACAACGTTGTTTCCTGGCTGACGTATGCGGTTCGTTTCCGCAGTGTGGAGTAATCCATCTGTTCATTTGTCAAATCGCCATACCACAACCGCCCGGAAGACGGGCTCCAAAGCCCCAGAATTAAATCAAGAATTGTCGACTTCCCACCGCCGGAGCTTCCTACTATTGCCACCGCAGAGCGGCTGGGAATGGTTAATGAAACCTCCTTTAAGATATCTTTATCGTTATTGTAAGAAAAGCTGACATCTTCCAGCCTGATCATACTGCCGTCTCGGTAAGGATGCTTTCCATAAACTTCCCGATTTTCACGAAGGTCGGCAAACCGCTTCTCCACAGAGTCATAAACAGGTAATGTCTGGCTGAACGTCGCATAATCTGACGCCAGAATATTTAATTGCGGCATTAAACGCATAAAGACTAATAACAATACCGCTAAAGCCTCAAAGCTAAGTAGTAGTTTTTGGTGAAAAGCTACTATTGATACCAAAAACAAAAACACTACACCCTGTATCCAAAAACTTTGGAGTTGTTGCCGACATGCTGTACGTTTGGCAAAACCAGTTACATTATCAATAATCCTGCCGAAACGACCGACTATAAAATCTTGAATAAGGGACGCCTTGAGGAATTTTTTGTTCTGTTGCGCCGAATTTACAAAAGCGGCAAAAACTTTTTGCTCTTCGTTCCTTTGCAGGCCGTAGCGCTTAATAGCCTGCGAGTTAAGAACGCTGATAACCATTAAAACAGCAAATACTACTCCAATCAATACGGTGCTGAGCAAAGAAATATAAATTGCCAGGGCAAAAAAGGTGATGAAATGAATCAGCGAAATAAGTATTTTTAGAGAGCAGAATACCGTATTAGACCATTGGGATATCTCGATATATAATGCATGACTCATCTCTCCTGAATGGTGATTTACCAGCCATTGCCACTTTACATCCAGATAACTTTGGACCATCATTTTGCTGCAACGAGCATACATATTGAGGTAGGTGTAATGAATTAATAGCGACGAGCATATATTCAACAACAATCCGCTAATCACGAGCGCTGAGATTGTAATCAATAACAGGTTCGGGGTAAGTGGGACGTTGATGAATGCAAAAAAAGATTCTGTCCATTTTTGAATCAATCCGGCGCTCGCCGCAGTAGATTGATTGTTCATATACCTTAGCGCGGGAATTAAAAGAGGAATGCCAAGAAGACTCGTCATGCCGCTGACTAACTGCAGCGCAATTATAATTCGGTATCCGGGGACAGAGTGGATAATGCCTAAAATTCTTCGGGCATAACGGATAATACGCATCATAAATTAAAATCTCTTGTTGTAAGCTTAAACATTGAAATCAGGCAAATGTGCGGCAGAATTGGTTGGCCCCATTAAAATCTGATTATTTTGTAAACTCAAAAAGACCGCAGGAGCATTTTGAATCGTAGTAGTTCTCTAAAGCGGCATCAGGGTCAAACCGGCCGGAATCGTTCACCGCAGAAAATGATAATAATTCAAGACTGTTAAAATTATCTAATATCGTCAAGGGCGAAAATATACGCTGAGCGTTAAACTGGAGGCGCTCTCTGCCGATTGGTACTGAAAAATAAAGATGACCGCCCGGTTTTAAAACTCTGCACAATTCCCGCATGGTTTTGAAGCAGCCTTCGGGGTCAACAGTATCTCCATACCGCCCAAGGCCAAAGTGCTCAACAGCATGTAAGCTCGACATCGATTCGGCGCTGTTATCTTTAAAA
>JAUWPZ010000139.1 GCA_030611315.1 Sedimentisphaerales bacterium | reverse complement strand
CTTCAACTCCAATTTTCCGTCAATAATAGCTATCACCTCTCTGTCATTCCCGCGAAAGCGGGAATCCAAGCCTTAAAGCGACTATCGACATACGAATAAGTCCAAATACACAGGTTTTTTACCTACAAAGATGACGTGCACCCCTTAACACTTCAGGATGATGAATCAGACTGGCGTCTCTGATTGTGCTTCTTCACCCTTCGCTTCGGTTGTGATCATCGGCTCGGTTATTGCGTCATCGAAATGTGTATAAATGTCATCCAGAGCTGTGTTGTCAACTTTCTTGCGCATCAGTGAGTAGATTATTGTATTGGCGGAAAAGTAAAAACTCACTATCACCGAAAGTATTAATCCGAAAACAAGCCACAGGGAAAGCTGTACTAAAAAGGCCCCCGCTGTTTCCGACCAGGTAGTTGCCGCAGGAAGCGGTGCGCCGGCCAGCTTCATAAAACTCGGCTCCGACCAAATCGCGGCAAGTTTGTTGACGCCTTCGCTGTTTTCGACCCAGATACCAAGGCGTAAAAACCTTTGCGTGAACCAAAGCAGCAGAAAGGCAAAAAACCGGACGAATATGTAACAGATTGCGCCGTACGCCGCTGATATCGCGGTGTAAAAAACCATCCTCCAGGGCCTTGCATAGACATAACTAAAGGAACGACTTATCGCATCAAAGCAGTCTGAGCCGTCGTATGCAACCGCAGGGAACATCAGGTTAAACCCTACAAACGTTCCTATCATAACGATCGTTATCAATGTACCGATAATTAAAGCAAATAGCATGAATATGCCTATTACCAGTTCGCCGGCCTGTGGAATGTTGCCTATCAGCCCTAATAGAAATATGAGCAGACCAAGGACCGCAATTATGCACAGCGGCGCCAGAGGGGCGGAGAAAAAACTTGCGAATCTTTGTGTGCTGTAGCGAAGTGCCTCTGTCAGGCCTGGTTTTTCTCCACGGGCAAACTGAAGCGCCGCGAGTCGGCAGATAGCTCCGCCCGCAACAGATATCACCGCAAGTTTTATTGCAAAAAATATAATGTAATATACAAAGTGATATTTCATTGCCCACCTTACCGCTCTGAAGTAATTTGCGATATTTTCCACCAACCCGTGGAGGTCGAAGGCGAACAGTGAACCTACCGCGCCCTGAAATCTTTCCGCTGCAAACTGCCAAAGAGTGAAAAATACACCGATACGCTGACCGTTGTCCTTGGACTCTTCAATGAACGATTCTACCTGGTTGCTGTCACTGATGTATTTCTGCAGCTCCGTTTGTATAATTTTGCCCTGGCTGTCACGGCTGACAACGACCGTTTTGTTCAAGTCCATCAGCCGACCGGATGCGAATATAATAACCACACCCAAAAATGCGATTATTAAATTGCTGTGGTGAATGGCAATGCGGAAAGTCTGGAATAGTTTCGGAAAGAGAAGATTGTCACACAGTTGCTGCGATTGTTGTTCGTTGACCATCTTGTATCCTTTCAAAAAGGTTACAATTGTCATCGCTTTCGTAAAGAACTAACACAAGTATTTATAGCTTAATATCGTTCTGTTTCAACAGATTTTATAATATTTTGTTCTTTAGTATTTTAATTTATCGTTTATCTCAAGGCACATCGGAGGATGTGTCTAAAGGCTCGCTGGATTCCTGAGGGTGTAATTTGGAAACCATCTTATAGTCGGCATCCAGCCAAGCCCCCAAATCCACCAATTTACAGCGCCGCGAACAGAAAGGAAAAAATTGTGCCCCTTCAGCTTGTTCACGAGGTAACACTTTAACAATTCTGTGACAGACCGGACATCTGGGTTTCATACTAAGATATCAATCTGGTGTTTCTTCTTCTTCCTGCTTGGTTATCAGGCCCTGTTCCGCCATTTGGGCGTATTCGACACAGTATTTGGCCCAGGGCTTTGCTTCAAGCCTGGCTCTTGATATCTGTTCGCCTGTGCCTTCGCAAATGCCGTAACTTTTTTGCTCGATGCGCTCCAAAGCACCATCAATTTCTCGAAGCAGCTTTATTTCGCTGTCCATCAATCCCAACGCAAATTCCTGCTCGTAGTTGTCCGTTCCGATATCGGCCATATGAATCGGCATGCTTGACAAATCTCCCGTTGCATCTAATCGGGACTTCTTCAGCGCTTCGTCTTCCATCTCATTCACGTTTACCAGGATTTCCTTGCGCTTTTCCAACAGCATTTTTTTCAAATGATTGGTCTGTGCGCTGGTCAAACGGCGTTTTTTGGTTTGGGCCGAGTTCGGCTTCTTTTTGGATGCCTTTTTGCGTTTTTGTGCCACCTCTTTGTTTGCCTTTCTTATTACAAAACTTTTATTCAGGTCTTCGGCGAATAGGATTATAACATATTAACTATATTGTGCATATTATTTGTTTTATCCAAATGTTATGACTAAGAACCGTCATTGTAGTCGAAATAAGCAAGTTTTTCAAGCCAAATCACCCGGTCATCGCTAAAATCCTGGAAAATTATTACAGAAACACGCTGCTGTGCCTACTTTTGCCTGTTGCTGTTAAGGTTTTCGGCTGATTTGACCGCTGTCTTTCGCAAATTTGCCTAAGGGAATGAAGAAATTTTCCTTGCCGACTTTGCCCGCAAAAACACTGACGCCGAACACTTTTTTGATTTGCTCGCACGTAAAAACGTCTCTGGCGGGCCCGTACTCGTAACTTCCATCGGCTCCAAGAAGGAGGGTAACGTCTGCGTATTGGGCCGCCAGGTTGATATCGTGCGTTACGGCTACAATCGTCTTGCCCTTTTCAAGTTGCATCGTTTTGAGCAGGTCGTATATGCCGACCTGGTGCTTAAAATCCAGATGGCTTGTCGGCTCATCCAAAAGCAAAATATCCGTATCCTGTGCAAGTGCCCTTGCGATAAAAACCCGTTGCCGCTCGCCGCCGCTCAGGCTTCCCAGCGGCCGCGAGGCAAACTGAGCCGTATCGGTCATCTCGAGCGCCTCAGCTACGATTTTTCTGTCGGCCTTACTTTCAAATCCAAATGTTCCCAGATAAGCTGTTCTTGCCATTAAAACCATCTCAATTACCGAAAAGCCAAATACGGGCACGAATTCCTGCCGCACAACCGCCACTTTGCCGGCAAGGGTTTTGCTGCTGTATGATTCTATAACTGTTGCATCAATCTTTATCGTACCGGATTTGGCTTTTAGTGTTTTGCACAGCAGGTTGAGCAATGTGGTTTTGCCTGCCCCATTCGGGCCGGCTATTGCCAAAAATGACCCGTGCCTAATTTCAAAGCTCAGGTCCCGCAGAACCTCAGCCTCGGCATACCCAAAACTCAAATGGCTAACTTCTATAATGCTCATTTACTTGGCCAGCCAATCTTATGTGTGTACTTAACCAGCAAAACCAGGAAGAAAGGCCCACCTACAATGGCCGTCACCACCCCGACAGGCAATTGCGCAGGGGCAACAATGACACGCGCCAGAGTATCAGCGGCTACCAAAAATATGGCCCCCACGATACCACTTAACGGAAGCAACTGACGGTGGTCGGGGCCGAATACCAGTCTTACTCCGTGCGGAACTATCAGCCCCACAAATCCCACAAGACCGCTTAAGCTGACCGCGATAGCTGTTATTAGAGCTGCAACCGCAAAGGCAATTGTCCTGGTCCCGGCGGTGTTTACGCCCATACTCCTTGCGTCGTCTTCGCCGAAGCTAAGGGCGTTTAGCTTCGGGCTGATGTAAAATAGCGCGAATATCCCTGCCCCTACACACCCAGCTCCGAGCCATAGTACAAGAAAGCTTTCTTCTGTCATGTTGCCCATCAGCCAGAATATTGTCGCATACACCTCGTCACTTTTCGCTACCGATATCAGGAACATAATCACCGCCGAAAAGAAGGCATTAACCACCACCCCTGCAAGTATCAGGCCCGTCACGTGGGACTTTCCTGTAAAGCGGCCGATGAACCACACTAACCATACGGTCCCCAGCGCCCCTGCAAAGGCGAAAACCGCTATCGGAGAACGCCCCCACAGCGTCCAGTTCAAACCGCCAATAACTGCGACAATTGCTCCCAGACCGGCTCCACTCGATATGCCCAGTATATACGGGTCTGCAAGGGGATTGCGCAAAAGGGCCTGGAAAACGACACCCGAACATGCAAGTGCCGCGCCAACAATGGCGGCGAGAATAATGCGAGGCAGCCTGACGTGCACAAATATCTCGTAGTCAGTATTGGTTGTTTGCTGTGTGTCGAGCCCACTAAATACCGCTTTCAATGAGACGCTCTCAGTTCCTATCAAAGAGCACACGAGCATCACAACTACCATTGCCGCAAACGCCAGTGTGGTTCTTGTAACTAACTTTTTTGCTGTCAGTAATTCCTTCATTATCTTAGTTCTCAAAGAGCCCCGGCCTTAAACACTTGGCGATGGTCTCCACACCTTCGTAAAGTCGTGGTCCAAGCCGTGAGACTGTATCGCCGTCTATGATGTAAACCCGCCCGTTTTTTATAGCCGGCAGATTCTTGAACCTGCTCCAGGACTGAAGCGCTTTATCCCGCTGTCCGGCCGCGTTCTCGCGTCCCATCGCCGGCTCAATTATAACATCTGCGCCACTGGCGATAGCCTGCTCGGTTCCGATTGGTGGATACTTATGCACCGTTGGCCCGATGGCGTTTTCGCCGCCGGCCAGCTTAATCATCTCGTTAACGAATGTATTTCTCCCTGCCACACGTAAGGGCTCTCTTTGAACAATCCAAAGTACCCTGACCCGCTCATCCGTACCAACCAAAGCTGCGAGGTTATCCAGTTTCTTCTTGATGTTGCTCTCCAGCTCGTTTGCTTCGGTCTCTTTGCCGGTTGCCGCACCAATTCTTTTGATTGCCTCGAAAAGCTCGTCCACCTTTTCAATGTTTAGCATCAGGCTGTCGTAGCCGATTCGTTTCAATCGTTCAGCGAGCCCTCTTTGCTGGTCGAACCACAGCGTAATCACCAGGTCCGGCTTGGCTGCTATCACCGACTCGATATTCGGCTGCCAGAATGTTCCTACCTTTTTCTTCGCGGCTGCTTCGGCGGGATAGTCACTGTCGCTGGTAACCGCAATGATTTTTTCGCCGAGCCCTAATTCAAAAAGTATTTCGGTTATGTTGGGAGCGAGCGAAACAATCCTGTCCGTCCGGCTCGGCTGGGGGGCATCGCTGCGGTTTTGATAATGCTGAAAACCGAATATTGCAAATCCTGCGCCCATCCAGCACGAGGTTACCAACAATAGCAGCAGCCACTTCTTCATTACGTCCTCTTAAACTGCTTTTCTAAATCGCTAATCGAAAACTTTATCGTGGTGGGCCTGCCATGCGGGCACCGGCTTGCAGATTCGGTCGTTTCTCTGTCCGCAAGCAGTTGTTCTATTTCGAAGGGGCTGAGCTTTTGGCCGGCCTTGATTGCCGCCTTGCACGCAGCCATATTCAGGACCTCATCGAGCAGTCTTTCCGTATCCCGGCCCGTATCTTTCTGGTCGAGCAGGTCGATTAAATCCTGAATGAATTCGAGCGGGCTTGCCTTTGAGAGCAGCGTGGGAAACGCCTGGATAGCCATCGTTCTGGGGCCGAACGGCACAAGCTCGATTCCCAGTTTCTCAACCAGCTCGGCGTTGGTCTCAAGCGCCTCCGCTCCGGATGCGGTTACCTCGAAGCTCTCAGGTATCAGCAGCTTTTGTGATTCGAGTTTGCCTTCGCGAGTTCGTCTGCACAATCGTTCGTATATTATCCTCTCGTGAAGCGCGTGCTGGTCGATGATGACAAATCCCTCGTCGGTTTGTGCAACGATGAAGCTGTCGTGTATTTGCAGGAATTGCCTTTGGATAGTGCCAACCTGTTCTCCGGGACTAACTGTCCGGCTTTCGGTTATTTGCCCGCCGACCGGCCCTGCGAAGTGCTTTCTTGATGCCGGCTCGAATTGCTGCTGCGTTTGAATAGCTTTGTGCCTTTTGAAGAATTCCGCCATTGCATCGGCGATTTTCCCACTTCTGTAGCCGCCCCCGGCCGCGCCTTCTCTGCCGGAAAAATGCTTCGCTCCCGGCAGTTGTGCCTCCGTCTCGAGATTTGTCGCTAAGAGTTTTTCCCGAAGACATCCGAGCACCTGGGAATGGACCAGGTTGGAATTATAAAAACGCACCTCGATTTTCGTCGGATGCACGTTCACATCATAGTCTTCGTAGGGCATTTCGATAAACAAAAAGGCCACAGGGTATCTGTTCGGCTCGAGGGTTCCGCGATATGCCTCTTTGATTGCATGCGTGATAAATTTGTCGCGTATAAATCGGCTGTTCAGGAATGTATATTGAAACTTGCTGTTTGTCCTTGAGATACTCGGTTTGCCTAACAGGGCGAAAATGCGCAGCCCTTTTTCGCTGCTTTGCGTTTCAATCAAATTCTCACGAGGCAGCATCGGGAAGATTTCACCTATCCGCTCGGCAAGACCCTGTTTGCTCAGCAGCCGAAAGACCTCTCGGTTGTTTGCCTTCAGAGTCATATCCAACCCCTCCCTGGCCTGCGAAGCTGCATTTGCCAGCGCAAGGCGGATAAACTGCTCGGTGATATGGCTCATTTCGGTGTTGGCCGTTCGCAGAAATTTTCGTCTGGCCGGCAGCTTGTAAAAAAGGTCTCTGACCTGGATTGTTGTCCCGTAATCTCCGCTGCACGGGCTCGCCCCATCCTTACCGCTGCCGGGCCCTTTTTTCCCGCAATCTATCTCGATGCAGTTTGCGCCGTTTTCGTATTGCGTCCCTCGTCCCTCATGTCTTATCCCATCGCTTACGCTCTGTCCTCTGTCCTCTGTCTTCTGTTCTCTGCCCTCTGTCCTGGGTCTGCTCACGGCCTTGACCTGCGCCACCGAAGCGATACTTGCCAATGCCTCACCTCTGAATCCGAGCGTCGAGATACCCAGCAGGTCGCTGCTTCTTTTGATTTTGCTCGTGGTGTGCGGTTCGAACGCCCTGGCCAGGTCCTCGCCGTCCATCCCCTGGCCGTCATCCGTGACCGACATCAATTTTCTACCGCCGTCTTCGACCGCTACCGTTATCTTCGTTGCACCGGAGTCGATACTGTTTTCCATCAACTCCTTAACCACGCTGGCGGGGCGCTCAATCACCTCGCCCGCCGCAATCATGTTAACCATATTCTGGTCAAGGACGATTATTTGACCCATTGGATTTCCCCGCCCCGATTTAAAAGTATAGTGCTCACGATTGAAATTTCCCCCGCCGCGGCGGGTTCGCGGGCAACTTGTGCCACAGGTAGTAACCTTAAAACAATAATTTACAATCCTAATCGCGGGAATTTATTACCCTTAAGGGTATACAAAGGTCCCAGGAGTACAAGAGCAATCGAATATAGAATTTCAATGTTCGTCATTCGATATTCGACATTCGTTATTTCTTCAACAGACTTTGGCCTGTCATTTCCTCAGGCTGCGGCAGGCCCATCATCTCCAGCAGCGTTGGGCCGATGTCCGACAATCTGCCGCCTTCCCGCAGCTTGCTGTTTTTGTGCCGCTCGTCGAATACGACCAGCGGAACGTCACCGATTGTGTGTGCCGTGTGGGGATTATCAGGGCTTCCATCAATCATCTTTTCGAAGTTGCCGTGGTCTGCCGTGATTATCGCAGCGCCGCCCAGGGCCTTGACTTTCTCCAGAATCTTGCCCACGCATTCATCCACCACCTCTGCCGCTTTAATCGCCGCCGACAATATCCCCGTATGTCCAACCATGTCCGGATTGGCAAAATTTATCACTACTACATCGTATCGGCGCTTTCGCGTGGATGACACCCCTGCGGAAGCAGGGGTCGAATCGAGCCGTTTGAGCACGACATCGGCAACCTCGTAAGCGCTCATCTCGGGTTTTAAGTCATAAGTTCTAACTCGCGGCGAAGGCACAATTTGTCTGTCTTCCCCGCCGAACGGCTTTTCGGTGTAATCATTGAAAAAGAAGGTAACATGTGCGTATTTCTCTGTTTCGGCGCAGCGAAATTGTTTCAGCCCCAGGCTGCTCCAGTATGCACCTATGATATTTTTCATTTTTGGCGGTTTTGGAAAAGCCACCGGCGCCGGTATCGTTGCGTCGTATTCCGTAAGGCAGACGTAATATATATCAGCTAAGGTTGTTCTCGCAAAATCTTTGAAGTCCGGCTGGACGAACGCCCGGGTGATTTCCCTGGGTCTGTCGCCGCGGAAGTTGAAAAATATTACGCCGTCGCCGTCCTCGACAATGGCTACCGGCTCATTGTCCTCGTTGACAATAGACGTCGGTTCGATAAATTCGTCGGTCACTTCTTTTGCGTAACTATTGGCGACTGCCTCCGCCGCACTGGCCGCTTTCAGGCCTTTGCCTGTCCTCATACATTCGTAGGCCCTTTGTACGCGCTCCCATCGGCTGTCCCGGTCCATCGCGTAGAACCTGCCCATAACGCTTGCGATTGTGCCGATGCCGATTTCTTTGGCCTTGTTTTCAATCTCTGCTATATATCCTGCTCCGCTGTTCGGCGGCGAGTCCCGCCCGTCAGTGAAGGCGTGGATGAAAATATCTTTTAACCCGTTTCTTTTTGCTAATTTAAGCAGACCGTACAAATGGTTCAGCAGCGAGTGCACTCCGATGTCGCTGCACAGCCCCATAACGTGAACTTTGCCGTTATGCTTCTTTACAAACGTGATTAAGTTTTGAAATTCCTTGTTTTCGAAGAAAGAGCCGTCACGAATGGTTTTGCTGATTCTAACGGATTCCTGAGGAACGATTCTTCCGGCGCCGATATTTTGATGCCCCACCTCGCTGTTGCCCATCGTCCCGGCAGGCAGGCCGACATCTTCGCCGCTCGTGTGGATAAGGCAGTTTGGATACTCGGCCATCAGCATATCGTCCACCGGCGTATTACCGCACTTGACGGCGTTATATGCATCTTCATCGGGATTTGGATTATGACCCCAGCCGTCGCGGATGATAAGGACAAACGGCCTGTTCTTCAGAACTACGCCTTGTTTCGCCATAAAGCAAAAGCCTTTCAACCAAAAGCAACAAAGACGAGGCTAATCCTCGCCTGCATTTTACGCTGCAATTATATTGGTTCAATATGATATAACCCCCCGCTGAATATGTCAAACATTTAGAAAAAACGCTAAAAACAAAGGCACAGAGAGTATTTTCTCTGCGCCTTCGGTTTTTTCCCTTATGGCAGTCTTTGTTGGCCGTGGGAAAACGGGCTTAACTAATTTTGCCTTTCCTCTTTTGACGATTCGGCTACCGATTCGATAAATTTCAGCCACGCATCTTCATTTATGGCCTTTCTCACTTCAGGGTCGAGCCAGATTTCCGCGAGCCAC
>JAUWPZ010000025.1 GCA_030611315.1 Sedimentisphaerales bacterium | reverse complement strand
CGTCCTCCGTCTTCCGTCCTCCGTCCTCCGTCTTCCGTCCTCCGTCCTCCGTCTTCCGTCCTCCGTCCTCCGTCTTCCGTCCTCCGTCCTCCGTCTTCCGTCCTCCGTCCTCCGTCCTCTGTCTTCCGTCCTCTGTTCTCTGTCCTCTGTCGCCTTGTTCTTCGTCAAAATCCTCCTCTGCGCTGCTGCTGATTGGCTGCGGTGTTATGGTGAACGGGAAGTGTGCGATTAAAGCCGGCTTGTTTACCGAAACACGCAAAAAACGCCTCCGATTTATGAACCGGACGTTATCACTGTGATTCAGAACCAGAATCTCACCGTTGCAGTAGATAACAGAGGTGTCAAATTCCCAAACCGAGGTGCCAAAATAATAATGTGCACACCAGAGGTCTCCAGGCCTGCTTTCCAACGGTGTTGTCAGTTTGACTGTGAGTTCTATATCGTTGTTCTTTATAACGGTGGTCTCAATATCGGCTATGTTGCGAGTTTTGCGACGTGTTATATGAAGTGGTTTACCTATGGGAATTTGCCTGCTGCTCAGGTCATTTGATTTCGCCGGCGCGCCTGTTGAGACCTTAGCTCGTTTCTGGAAGCCGAGCTTTTCACGCAGAAATGATAGTTCAGTCCTCAGTTGTTTGCTTTCTTCAGTTCCATCCTGTGTAAGGTTTTCTTCCATTAATTTAGCGGCTCCGTTGTCGAAGGCGCTGCCCATAGTAAAAATCGTTTCGCTTCGTTTGAGTCCTGATTTCCTTGCAATGTTAAAAAGGAGTTGACGCTCGCGCCCGCTCAGGCCGCTTTTCCTCGCGTACTCAGCGAAGAGACGAGTGGTATCTTTTTGTTTATGCACCATTTGCTTTTTGCTGACCACTAAGAGCAGCACTGTTAATATGATTATCACAAGCGCTGTTGCCAGAACAAACCAGTGGTCGGCTATAAAGCCGACGCCTAACCGGCTGCCTGCGGCATTCCACCGTTCCTCTGGCGTGAGTGCCGGGATAATGGCGTTAAGGCTGGGTGCAATTATGGGTGTTATTGTCATCCTAAACTTCCTGAAAGGTGATTGGTAATCAGGAAAGTGCCTGAAGTTTGGAGTGACTAAAGCGCCTAAAGTTGTTGGTTACCTTTTAACTTTAGCTCACTTTAGGCACTTTTCACTTTAGTTCACTTATTCCAGTTACCGCTCACCTGATAAGATTGCTCAATTCTCGCAGTATCTCATTGGCTACTCTGATGGTCCTTGCATTGGCCTGGAAGCCGTTTTGAGCTTGAATCATATTAACAAACTCGATTGCCACGTCGGCGTTGGATTTTTCCAGTGCGCCGCCGTGAATGGAGCCGGCGCCGCCGGTCATGGCCTGTGTGGCTACCGCCTCGCCTGAGTTGGCCGATGGTGTAAAATATCCGCTGCCGATACTTTCCAGGCCTGATGTGTTTTGGAATAACGAGACCTGTATGGCGGCAATATTTTTCTTAACTCCGTTGGAGAAAACGCCAATGATTATACCTTCGTTATTGACAGAGACGGTCGAAAGCCTCCCTGACTCGTAGCCGTTCTGTTCTCTTGCAACTGCCGTAGAGTTGGCGGCAAACTGTGTCAGCCCGTCGAACTGGCCTGCGGTGCCCAGTGTTACCGAAATGGTTTGAGGATTCGAAGTATCATGGACGAAGGTTACCTTAAACTGGGCCGTATCACCTGTCGTGCTGTTCAAACCCTTGTAAGAACCGTCAGTTGCATCAAATTCTATACCCTGGATTCGCCTGTCGCTCAGGCCTGATATATCAAGCGTATTGATATCGCCCGTAATTGAAGTCAATATCATATCCCAGGTGCTGGCGGTATCCGTTCGCACAAACGCGCCCGAGAGCGTGTGCTTGCCTCCCTGAGTGTCATAAACCGTAATGTTGATGTTTTTGACCTCCTCACCGCCCACGGTGGTTATCTCGAAATATCCGGGCATTGTCAAATCGGCTGTGCCGTCGTTCGCGAACGTCAGCTTTACATCCGATTTGCTGTAACCACTGTCGGTATCGGTTATTCGTATCTTGCCGGCAACCAACGATGCGGTCCCGGAACTGCCGAGAACAGTATTTATGTGGCTGATAAGGCCGTCCAAATCTGTGTCCGCGTCAACAGCAAGAGGAGCGGTGTCGTTGAGATCGGTGCCGTCGTGCTCAAAGCCTGAAACAGTAATTGTGGCTGAACTAAACGTCCCGGACGTAAACTGGTCAAGAGCATCGAGATCCGTGCTCCCGTCCGCTGCTGTGCCGCTGTTAGTGGTGAACCGTATATTCGAAGTTAGTTTGTTGGTTTGTATTGTGTCGAATGCTGCATCGGCGCTGAGGTTTCCGGCTATAGATACTATAGTTGTGGCTTTTGCCGGCATCGCAACGTCGTAGGGAACGTTTACGTTGCCGTCACCTGCGGTCTGGAAACCGTCAACTTCGCCGGTTGAACCGATTCGTTGGACAAGGTAGCCGGTGGATGGGTCCACCAGATTCGAGTCCGCGTCAACGGCGAACGCCCCGGCGCGGGTATAGATGTTCTGTGAACCGTCGTTCAGTACGAAGTATCCTTCCCCTTCCATTGCCAAATCCAGAGGATTCCCTGTATTTACGATATTGCCCTGTGACATATTTGGAGATATGCCGGCGACTCCGACCCCGCTGCCCATCTGCTGAGGATTTGTGCCGCCGACGTTGGTTGTTGGTTGTGATGCCTTTTTTATCGTTTCACTGAGCAATTCCGAGAAGGTTATCCTGCTGGACTTATAAGCGGTCGTGTTGATATTGGCAAGGTTGTTGCCGGCTATATCAAGCATTTTTTGATGGGCCTGAAGACCTGTAACTCCGGCTGACAATGCGAAACTCATTTTTGTTTCTCCTTTCGTCTCGTATTTCGTATTGCGTAGTGCGTTTTTGTTTTACGCAATACGCATCACGAATCACGCACATTAGTTCTTGATTGATATTACATCTTCTAAACCAGGCGTGTAGTTTCCTACCGCTAAGAAGATTTCTCCGTCGTCGTTTACGTAAATCTGCTCGACTGTACCGCTCACGATACCCTGGATGCCTGTTTCTGTCTCACCGACGAACTCGACATTCTTGCCTATCAGTGAGTTGGCATAGGTACGCTGGGCGGCGGCAAGGGCCTGTGCGAAGCTCGAGTTCATTGATTCGAGCTGCGCCAATTGCGAGAACTGCGCCAGTTGAGAAGCCATTTCGTTATTGTCCAGCGGCTCCAGGGGATTCTGGTTTTGCAGTTGAGTTATCAGCAGTTTCATATAATCCATCTGGATCTTACCTGCTGAGTTTATTTCTGATATGGTGCTCATAAGTTTTCTTTGCTTTCAAACGTAGTCGAATAAAGTTTTTCTTAACCGATGCAGCTCAATAGCAATGTTGCACACTAAAACCTAAGCAATTGGTGTGCCACATGAAAAACCGGCGACTGTGTTATGATAGATAACTTCTTGAAAATACAGGTGTTAGGACAACTGAAAATTTGAACAAATATAGAAATCAGCTTTTGTTGTGAGGCTCTCCTTGAGGATAAATCTTCCTGCATTGCAGAAAATTTTGCCGGTTGTCTCTTGATGGTTGTGCCGGGATTTTCTGTTGTTTTGTTTCGGAGCGAATTAGGTGACATCAAAACGTCCTATAAGAAACAGCGTTCCTTGTCTGTAAAATTGGCTTCTTTGTTTGGCTTTTATTTTTGCTCGAATGTCCTATAAAACTGTCGCGGAATGACAATACATCCTTATGTTGAAAAGGGCAGTGACATTATTGGCCCGTCCCATAAAATAATTAAAGTACTTTTTTGTTGTATGCCGATTTATGGGCGTGGTTTATGCACCATGTTTCTTTATGAAAGGCTCACTTTCAAAAAGTGCAATAAATAATACTGTGGGGGTTAACGCTTATTGCTTTGAGACAAGATGAGTTTACGCAGCATTGTTGCCGTAAGCAAAAGAGACGAAGTTCAACGGTTGGCACGGGAGTTTAGCCGGAAAGTATTGGTGGCTGATGAGCTGGCCGAGGCTTTGGGTCTTGTTGAGACAGTCAATCCTGATTTAGTTTTAATCGACCGGGGGTTCAGTCCGTGCCGCATCCGTGAATTCATCGATACGACCGATAATCATTCTATAAGTGTTCCTGTTGTGGTCGTAGGTGATGAAGAAGGTGACACCGGCTCATCTGAAGATTTCATAAATGCCGGGGCCTGTGGCTTTCTGCAGGGCAGCCGGGATTACAGCCGGCTCGAGCAGATTGTAAGCCGGATAAAAAGTGAATCCGTCTCCCGGGGTCGGCATCCCGTGCCGCGAACACCGAGCGACAAGCGACGAGCGACGGAATCAGGTGATTTCTTTGCCGATGACTGTGCTGCATCTGTTTCTATGGTCGGCCGAAGTAAAGCAATCCTCAATAGCATCAAAATGATTAAGATTATTGCTGCCAGCCGATGCAACCCGGTATTGATTGTTGGAGAAACAGGCACGGGCAAAGAGCTGGTCGCCGAAGCGATACATGCGCTCAGACATCCCAACGAGCCTTTTGTGGCCGTAAATTGTGCGGCCCTGACGGCAAATCTGCTGGAAAGTGAGCTTTTCGGTCACGTCAAAGGTTCTTTTACAGGAGCTGACCGAGATAAGACGGGGCTTTTCGAAGTGGCTGGTGCCGGCACAATCTTCCTTGACGAAATAACTGAAATGCCGATGGACCTCCAGGCCAAGTTACTGCGTGTTCTTCAGGAGAAAACCTTCCGAAAAGTCGGAGGCCTGAAGAATATCGTATGCAGGGCGACAATAATAGCCTCGAGCAATCGCAATCTGAAAAGCGAAACCCAGGCAAATCGCTTTCGGAGCGACCTTTATTATCGCCTGAATGTTGCTCCTATTATTTTGGCGCCTCTCAGGTTTCCTGAGAGAAGAGAGGACATCCGGCTCCTGGCTGAGTACTTTTTAAAGACATCGACTATTTGCCCACACAAGGAGGGTAAGATAACTTCGCTGACCAAACTCGCTGTCGAATCCTTGATGGAATACGATTGGCCCGGCAATGTTCGGGAACTGCGTAATGTTATTGAAAGGGCAATACTGCGGGAAACGACGGGCAAAATCGGCCTGAGCAGCATTATTTTGGACCCTGCCGAATGCAGTGAGCTGTCCGATGGCTCAAGAGCGGGCCAGTTCACAGGTTATTCGCTGGCCAAGGCCGAGCGTGAGTTGATTTCTCGGGCTCTGCAGAAGACGGGCTGGCAAAAAACGCAGGCCGCTTCTCTTCTTGGCATAACCAGGGCGACCCTTTACGCCAAGGTCAAGCAATACAAAATCGAAAAGGGTTCGTATATTGCAAAAGAAGAGCAAAATGAATTCTCTGCACCAGGTCTGCCTCGGGCCATGCCGGCTCCATATTGAGGATTCGGCCTGATTTCCGATTGAATATTGCTGATTTCAAATCGCAATTCGCAAATCGACATTCATTTTTCTCCGAAGCAAGAATTATAGTGCTCACGATTGAAATTTTCCGTTTGTTCGCGGGTAAGTAACCTTAAAACAGTAGTTTACAATCCCAGTCGCGGGAATTTATTACCCTTAAGGGTATAATTTTTGTCAGAAAATCTGTCGGCTCGTATAAAATCCTGACATCTTTTCATAATCCAAATCCGTTGACGCAACGCAAAAAGCCGCTTTTTTAGCCCAAAATTCCCTAAGCGCACCTTGCATTTCATCCCAGGCCAAATCTGGCACGATTATTGCTGTTTTATAAAGAAAAGGTAGTGATAGTGGTCTTTTTTGAACTGGTCCCGGTTTATCGGGACTGTGTCGGTGGGGGGAAGTTGACAGCTATGGCGAAAGAAGAACAAAAAAATAATACTGAAGAACAGCAAAGTAATACAGAAGATGAACAAACTATTGCCGAAGAACAGCAAAGTAATACAGAAGATAAACAAACTATTGCCGAAGAACAGCAAAGTAATACAGAAGACCGAGAAAGTATTATTGAAGGGGATACTTCCGAGGTTTCCTCAGAGGACGAATTGTTTGCAGGCCAGGCCCATGAGGAACTCTCAGAACAGGATGTATTTGCCGGCGATGAGGATTTTTACGGGCTTCTGGAAGATTCCGCCCGGCAGCCGCAGGGCTTGATTTCGTATAAGCGTTTTTCGACCCTCCAGAAAATCCTTATTGTTAGTATCGTTGTGGTTTCGGCAATACTGGTGTTTTCGTTGCTGAAATCTCCATTGGAGCTTTTGACTGACCTTAAGACGCTGCTTGCGACCCCGAAAACGCCTTCTCCCAAACCGCCGGCCCGGGTCATTACACAGGTAGGGCAACAGCAAACACAAAAACTGCAAACTCTGCTTCCACCCGGTCATCCACTGTCTCTGGAGGTTGCTCAGGACTTGTATTTGCAAAAGGATTACGACAAGGCTTATGCCGCCTATAACAGCCTTCACCAGGCCGTTCCAACCGGTGATGAAGGCCAATTGCTGAGAGATTTTCTTCAGTTCAGAATGGCTTTGTGTATGAAACAAGCCGCCGACTCTGAACAGGCCGAACGTTTATTCAGAACCATCCTGCAAAGTCGCTCTCCTGTTGTAAGAGTGGCGGCCAATTATAACCTGGGCCTGCTCAAGCTGAAGACAAAGCAATACTTGAAAGCGCGAACCAGGGCTTATCAGACCCTCGCCTTAATCGGTGCGGTAAATTTTGATAAGGAATGGGCTTTTGCGCTGCAGCGTGATTGTTTTTTTCTGATTGCTGAGTCGATGACTAAGAATATCCTTTCGCTTTGCGATGCCGACGCAGACCTTCCCAAAGAGTTGTGGAGCAATTCTGCGGCGTTTGACCCTTTCACCGGCCTGAATGAGACCCGACTGCGTTCCTTTTTGAATTCCGGCTTGGAGCAATTAGACAAAAGTGTGCTCGGTCCTCAAATTCGGAGGCTCGATAACGAGGGCGCTGTGCCTCGGTGGTCTGTCATTTGCCGCGGGGCGTCGATTGAAGAGCTGCTGGCCAGATTTGCCGCAAATGCGGGCCTTGATATTTCCTGGGCTTTCGGCAATACACCGGATTCGGAAAGAGTTGAAGATACTGTCCGGCAAAGAGCCGTGAGTATGTATATGCCGGCCGCAACAGCGCAGGAGATTGTCACCGCCGCGGCCGGTCACGCCGGCTTGTTGGCGAGTATGGATGAAAAGGGCGTTGTGAATGTATTCAATCCCGCTGACTATTCCTCTTTATCAGAACACACTTCTCTGCTTGCCAGGGAAACCGCTTTGCTGTGGCAAAGATTTCTACTTGTGTTTCACAGTGACCGGCGCATCCCCAATGCCCATTTTGCTCTGGCCCTCATACGGGTTCTAAGAGGGCAAACCTCCGAAGCAATTGCAGAGTATAAATTAGTGGCCAATCGCTTTTCACAGAAGTCTCTCACGGCCTATGCCTTGTTAAACTCGAGCAGGCTGAAAACCGACCTTCTTGATTATTCCGGCGCCAGAGAGGATTTGGAGATGCTTGTTGAGCAGTATCCCGATGACGAATTCTATGGCCGGGCTTGTTTGTATCTTGCTGATGCCACAATGAAGGACGGACGTTTGCCCGAAGCTGCCCGGCTCTACGGTAAAGTGTACAATCTCGGTTTGTCTTCGCAATTGCGGACTGCTTCCGCCCTTGGTGCAGGCAGATGTTTCTTTGAGGAAAAAGACTATGTTTCTGCGGCCAAGTGGCTGACTCGATACATAGACCTTGCCGGGCACAATAAAGACAACCAATTATATTTGGCCTATTTTCTCCTGGGCAAAGCCGGCCTGGCTTTGGACAAACCGCAGCAAGCCTGCGATGCTTTTCAATGTGCGCTGGCGGGGCGCCTTTCCAGGGAAGAATATCTGCAAACTATCCTGGCTTTAGTCGGAGCTAAGATGCGGCAGGAGCAATTCGTAAAAGCCCTGGATTTATTGGAAAATCTAAATTCCAGGCGGCTCTCGCAGGAAGAATCTGTTGCGATATTGCTGCTTAAGGTGGGCATTCTTCGTTCGATGGGGCTGATTGATAAAGCAATCGTGGCGCTCGGGGACAGGGCCCAGTACATAACCGATACACAGTTAAAGGCCGGAATATCACTCGAATTATGTAACTGCCACATCGCTAAAGGAAATTTTCAACGTGCACGAAAGAGCTTGGCCGAAATTCTTGTCGTGGTCGAACCAGGGCCTTTGGCGCACCAGGTCGCTCTCAAATTGGCTGAAGTATGTTTGAAACTCGACCAAAATCCCCAGGTCGTCTCCGTTTGCCTGCAGCTTTTGGATTTGAGCCCTTTGGAACAGATAAAGCAAAAAGCCCTCGCTCTCCTGGCGACAGCATATAACCGCCAGAAAAAATATGACCTGGCGGCATTAGCCCTCTTGGGCCGGTGGAAGACCGGACAGACCCCAGGTGAAGAAAGAGCGCTTGGCAGCGGCCCGCCCAGGAACAAAAAACTTGCGAAAGCTCGGTAAAACAGGACAGCAAATATAATGAAGGTCAGAATGAAATACTCAAAGCCCGCAGTGGCAAGCTATGGTTCAAAATCCGAGACTCTTGAATTTTGTTCCATGGTTTTGTGTTCCGCCTCTTTAGTTGTTCTTTGCTTTGTAACGACTCTTGCCGGCGCTGAAATTTCGTCGGGCCGGGGCGACCCGAATAGTTCCTTCGTATTTCATCCTAACGGCGTCGTGACAGCTTCCACAAACTTCGCGACCGAGGTTGATGAGAAATTGCCGCAGGCCGGCTTTACTCTTCCGAGAGACCCGAATAATCGTCTCACTCGTCAATTGTGGCAGGCCAGGATTAGTATCCCCCAAGGCGAAAAAGATACCGAAGGGATAGATGAGCTTAGTCGGTTAATCGCACAAATTCGCTCTGTTGAATTTAAGCCGAAGAAGGAAACCTCCGAACCTGTCATTGTCGTCGAGCCGGCACCGACAGCTCAAAAAGATGAAACTTTGGAAGATGCAAACGCGCCGGAGGAATCCGAGATAAAGAAAATCGAACCTAAACTGCCTTTTGAGCCGGTAACCGAAACAACTTTGCAGATGCTCAAGGCGCTGTCGCAGGACCCTAACAACTTGCGTAATCCGTTTGAGCTGGCGGAGATTTTGTTTCTCAGTGGAAACCTGGCCGAAGCGGTGACGTTTTACCGGGTGGCTCTTAATCGCAAGGACCTGGACGAGGCCGATTCATCTACGGCCAGGGCCTGGATTTTATTTCAAATGGGCAACTGCCTGAGAAGTGATGACCCGCCGGAAGCAGAGAAAATGTACACACAGCTAATAACGGAATATCCCGACTCGCCGTGGACGGATTTAGCCAAAGTGCAGGCGACATTACTTGGTTGGTATCGGAAAGATGACCCCTGGAAATTGATTTCTGAAAACAAATTATAAGTTTCAATTAAAAGTGGAGTATTTCTTAAGGTGAGCAAAACCGAAGTAAAACCTGCCCCGATTGGGCTTGAGCTTACGCCCGACCGGAGCCGTGTAAGCCGAGACCGGAATAGAGAAGACATTGCGAATGTGTTGATAGTTGATGACGACCCTGAGCTGGCTCGATTTATGCTTGAGATTTTAGCTCGCAAAGGGATTCGCGGACATCTGGCCAACGACAAAAACGGCGCGATGGACTTTCTCAACAAGGGCGTTTGTGACCTTGTATTTGCCTGCGATAGAACCAATCGGCGGGCTGGCCTGTCCGACCGGGCAAGGGATGGTTTTGAACTACTTCGTGAAGTCAGGGCGAATTGGCCGGAACTGCCGGTGATTATGATAGCAGAGGCCGAAACAAAAGGACTGCAACAGCATAAGCAGACCATCGTGACGGCGGTCAAGGCTATTCGAGCGGGCTGCTGTGATTTCCTAATCAAACCGCTCGACCGTGAAAAAGTAGAGGACCTGCTCGATACTTTCCTGCCCAATCACAGTGTCTCGACTTTAGCTTCGGCTCAGGAGGGCGCCGGCTGTCTTTATCAAATTGTAGGCAGAAGCTCGAGCCTGGTTCAAACCATCCATTTGGCTAAAAGGATAGCTCCCACCTCGGCGCCGGTCCTGATAAGCGGCGAAAGTGGAACAGGCAAGGAGCTGCTCTCTTATCTGGTTCATCAAGAAAGCAAAAGGGCCCAGGGCCCGTACATCAAGGTCAATTGTGCGGCTTTAAGTGACTCGCTTCTTGAAAGCGAGCTGTTTGGGCACGAGAAAGGCGCCTTCACCGGCGCCTATAGTCAGCGCAAAGGTCGGTTCGAGATGGCTCACGGCGGGACTCTGCTCCTGGACGAGATTACGGAAACACCCATAAGGTTTCAGGCCAAGCTCTTGAGAGTGCTCGAGCAGCAGGATTTTGAGCGTGTGGGCGGGAATGAAAATGTTCGAGTTAACGTGCGAATAATAAGTACCACCAACAGAGATTTATTACAGGAAGTTCATCAGGGCCGCTTCCGCCCGGACCTGTACTATCGGCTCAGCGGTGTAAGATTGGTAATACCCCCTCTGAGGGTACGCAGAGAGGATTTGGCCGAGCTTGTATGGTATTTTGTCAACCTTTATGCCCGCGAAGCCCGGCGACGTATCACTAAACTTCATCCTGCGATGATGGACATTTTCGCCAAGTACGATTGGCCCGGCAATGTCCGGCAATTACGAAATGTTGTCCGGACGTCGCTGATTTTGGGCGTTGGCGAAACCCTCTCATTGGCCGATGTCTCGTGGCTCTTTGATGAGTTACAGCCGCGCGAAGAATTGTCGGTTGAAGATAAAAAATGCAGTGTTGATAATCGTCAATCGCTTGGAGGAATATCGCTCGAGCAGCTCGAACGCCGGGCGATTTTGGATACCCTGGACCAGACCGGAGGTAACCGGACGAAAGCTGCGAAGGTCCTCGGTATCAGTGACCGAACGCTGCGGGATAAAATACACAGATATCGGCGGCAGGATTGCCTGCAGCCGGCTTGATTATTCCGATGAACCGAATCGGAGTAGTCTAATGAGTAATTGAGGCAAAAAAATGGCAGATACAGACGAGACAAAAGAGCAGGAAAAGAAAGATGACCCAAAGGCTCAAAAGGGCGACAAAAAGCCCTTTATCAAAGGGCTCTTGTCCAAGATGACAATACCTGTTGTTGTCGTGTTTCTTGCCGGTGCCGGCTTCGGACTTGGTCGATTCTTTGCCGGTCCTGCCGAAACCGAAGCGGCCGGAACTGCTGAGCAGGACCAGGCGGATAAAATGGACGACTTGAAAGCGGATGATTTGGCAGCGGACTCTCAAGAAACCTGGTATTACGAGACATTGGACCCTGTTGTCGCAAATCTTGATGAGCCTGGCGTAACGCGCTATGTTCGGGCGTCTTTAGTGCTGGAGATAAACGCCGAGGTGGACCAAAAGAAAGGCGCCGCTTTTATTGACGAGAAAAGACACATCCTCACGAACTGGCTAAACATCTTCTTTGCAAGCCTGAGCCTTGAAGATATCAGAGGCGACAGGAACCTCAGGACTATTCAATCGAGAATACGCGACGCTTTTAACGAAAAGCTTTTCCCTGATGCCAAACCTCAAATCGAGCACATCCTTTTCAGGGAGTTTGCCGTACAATGAGCAGCAGAGTTGCTAACAATTTGAGTAGAGAAAAGCTCCAGCAGCTCCTTGCTGCCGTTGGTATCGAGTCTCAGGAAGATACAAAGCAGAATATAGAAGCATTTGACTACAATTGGAACCAGCCTCATTATTTTAGTCGCGAGCAGTCGAAAAAGCTCAAGGATTTTGCAGAAAAGGCCGCCGCGGCAATGGCAGATAAACTTGCTTTACTTTGCCAGGCTGATTTCGATGTAACAATCACTTCGACCTCTCAGCATTTTGCCGATGAATTTCTTAATCCGTCCTCGGACAGCGAACAAAGCGATTATTATCTGGCCTTTGGCGCCGATAAGGATAATCCCTGTGGGCTTGTTGGCTTACCCCTGGAGACCGCGGTTGTCCTGGTAACACAATTGCTTGGCCAGGACAAATCAGAGGAGGATTCGGAAAAGAAATTGTCGGAATTGGAAGAGTCGCTCTTGCTTGATATCGTTTCCCGTTTTGTTGAAGCGATTTCTGAGTCTTGTGCCAACCTCGGTTTCCGTACAGCCGACAAGGTTGTTAACGAACAGTTTCCTCTTGAGCTGGAAGGCCCGGAAGAACTCTTCAAAATCGATTTTGACGTCAACAAAGCCGACTCAGAAAGCGGTTCCAAAGCTTATTTCCTGATACTCTGCGACGAGCTTGCCCCTGTCGCGGGAAAAACCATACAGGCGGCCGAAGCGTTCTCGCAAGCGGATATTTCAGAGGTGATTCTTGAACATTTACAGCAAATGCACGTTTCCGTTATGGCTCAACTGGGTTCTGTGGTTCTTACTTTTGAGCAGGTATTGAATCTTGGTGTTGATGATGTGCTTATGCTTGATAAGAAAGTGGATGAGCCTGTGAAATTGGTTGTCGAAGAATTGGAGCTCTTTCAGGCCCTGCCTGTAAAATCGGCCGGTCAATACGCTTTGTTAATTACTGAGGGCCCAATCGAGCGTAGAGCGGATAGCGTAGGCGCTGTACGCTAAACGCTATACCCTAACCGTTAATATCTGAAGGAAATCGAAAAATGGCAAAAGCAGCTCAAACAGCAGAAAATGACAAGGCCCAACAGGAAGATACTTCGCAGGAAGACGCCCAAAAACAAGCTCAGTCTGTCGAATTTTCGGAGGTTGAGGGCTCCGAGGCCTCTGGTGCGGGCGGAAGTATCGATATTCTGCTGGATATGAACGTTCCTGTTACAGTTGCTATCGGCAAAACAGAGATACCGGTTCGACGGCTGCTGCAGCTTGGGCCGGGCTCGGTATTGAAGCTTGGCAAACCTATTGATGAACCGGCGGAATTGTACCTCAGGGATACTAAATTTGCCCTGGGTTCTGTAGTGGTCGTGGACGACACGTTTGCCGTCAGAATAAAGAAGATTCTCGGACTTGGGGATTCTGCTGCCAAGCCTGACGAGCCTGCCGAGGCGTAAATTGGAAAAGAAATCATAATGGCAGATGTTGTACAATCAGGTTCATCGGGATTGCCGGGACCCGGTCTCGGTAAAATGCCCGCGCCAGATCAGCACAATGTGCCTTTGGCATCCTACAGTAACATTATTATGGCTGCCGGCCTGGTGGTTGTTCTCGCCACCCTTATAATACCTCTGCCCACGCTGTTGCTCGATGTGCTTTTGGCTTGCAGTATCTCGCTGTCCGTGGCCGTTTTGGTGGTTACGCTCTCGTCAAAGGAGGCCCTCGAATTATCCACTTTCCCATCTTTGCTTCTTTTTGTAACCCTCTTTCGTCTCTCTCTTAATGTGGCCTCAACCAGATTGATACTTCTACAGGGAAATGCCGGAAAAATTATCCAGACCTTCGGAGGTTTTGTTGCCGGCGGTAGTTTTGTCGTCGGGCTGGTGATTTTCTTAATCCTTGTTGTTATCCAGTTTATCGTAATCACGAAAGGCGCCGAGAGGATAAGCGAAGTTGCCGCCCGTTTTACTCTTGACGCTATGCCCGGAAAGCAAATGGCAATTGATGCAGACCTTAACGCGGGCGCTATTACCGAGGACCAGGCCAACGAACGAAGAGGCAATATCGTCAAGGAAAGCGAGTTTTACGGTGCAATGGATGGTGCGAGCAAGTTCATTCGCGGCGATGCCAAGGCGGGATTGATTATTACCGCAGTGAACATAATCGGCGGTATAGCTATGGGTTATTCGCGTGGGATGACTGTTGCCGGTGCCGTAAAAACTTATTCTATTCTTTCCATCGGTGACGGGCTCGTCAGCCAGATACCGTCGATAATAATCTCCGTAAGTGCCGGCTTTTTGGTAACGAAAATCTCGTCGCGTCACAGCGTTGGCCAGGACCTCTCTAAGCAGTTTCTTAAGACCAGCCAGCCGCTGATTATAGCTGCCTTTATCATTGCCTCGATGGCATTGGTGCCCGGCCTGCCTAAAGCGCCGTTTTTGTTCCTGGCTGCGACCACTGCCCTGATTGCACGAATGTCGGCTCGGTCTGAAAGAAGCCGTGAGAAAAAACATTCGGCGCCTTCGCAAACAAAGGGCCAGAAACAGCCCGTGGAAGAATTGCTGGATATGGACAGAGTCTCTGTACAGGTAGGCGTGCGGTTGATTGGTTTGGTTGACCCGCGTAAACAAAGTACCATCTTTGAGCGCATCGGAGCGTTGCGAAGAAAATTTGCTCAGCAGTACGGTATTATTATGCCCCTTGTTAGATTGCGAGACAATATCTCACTCGAACCGACTGCCTACGAGATTCGACTATTAGACCATACGGTGACAAAGGGACGATTGGAGCCCGATAAGTTTCTCGCTATGGATTCGGGTACTGTCGAAAACAAAATCGAGGGCATCGAAACCACCGAGCCCGTTTATGGACTGCCGGCTTTGTGGATTACACCGGCTAACAAAGAAAGGGCCGAGTTGAACGGATATACTGTCATCGACCCTGAGTCGGTCTTTATTACACATCTGTCTGAAACACTGCAAAGACACGCTGATGAATTGCTCACCCGTGAGGACGTACAAATTCTTGTCGATAGACTTCGCAAAACTCAGCCGTCATTGGTCGGAGAAGTTATCGGCGCCGACAGAGAAGTTACTGTTGGGCTGCTTCAACGCGTGCTTAAGAGCCTCTTGCGGGATGGAATACCGATTCGTGAATTAACTGCCATACTGGAGTCGCTGGGAGAACACGCTTCAAAGACCAAAAACGCCGCTGTTTTAACGGAAATGGTACGAAAGTCGCTGAGCAGAACCATTACTGAGCAATACACCGACGAGGACGGTAAGATTTCGGCCATAACGCTAGCCCCTGCGCTCGAACATCAGATGGCCTCGACCTTGCGTCAGGAAGCCGAGACAATAAGTCTGGCTTTACCGGCTGAGGTAACAATGGATATAAGCAGAAGAATCGCCCAGGCATGGAAAACCGCGATGGACGGCGGTAAGGACAAGGTGATTTTGCTGTGCGATTCGAGAGTACGCTGCCCACTGGCGGCGATGTTGTCGCGAACTGTACCGCCGCTGCCGGTGGTGGCTTATGACGAAATTGTACTTGGGACAGAGGTCGAGCCAATTGAAACAATATCCACTCGGCAGGACGAATCAGAAGAGTCAAGAGTAGAACAGCTTGTCCCTGCTTGAAGATGATAATTGAAAATCGAAAATGGGAAATCGCTTATGCCGTTAAACGTTCGGTCAATTGCAGTAAGTATCGCCGTGGTATGTTTTTTCGGATTGAGCCTGGTCGGTTGGTTTAGCGGCCTTTCGCCGTTTACCTGCTGCAAGAGGGCCTTGCTCGGAGCGGTGTGTGCATATATTGCGGGAACTTGGGCCGTAAAAGCGGTCAATGCTATTTTGATGAACGCTTTGGTTACGAATAAAATGAATCAAGAAGAGGAACAAGGCAGTGCCGACGAAGACCGGGAAAATTTCTAAAGAACTGCTTGGTAAAGATGGCCAAAACCATTTGAGTAGTGCCGCCGTGCGCGCGTACACCGGCCAGAAAAGACAGTCGGTAAAAGACGAGCAGCTAATTGAGTTTTTGCCTATGGTTCATAGGATTGTCAGGCAGGTGGTAACATATCTGAAACCTCCGTTATCTTTGGAGGACCTTATTTCCGCAGGAACCGTTGGGCTGGTCAAGGCTGCCCGCGATTTTGACCCGTCTCACCAGGCCGAGTTCAAGACTTATGCTTATATCAGAATCAAAGGCGCCGTGCTCGATGAGTTGAGGGGCTGGTCTTTTGTGCCTGCAAATCTCAACAGGCAGATTCGCGATGCCCGGCAGCTCAGCCGGAAAATCACCGAGCAGACGGGCATTGCCCCGACTGATGCCGAGTTAGCCGAAAAACTTGGAATAACTGTGGATAAACTTTATTCCACTTTCGAGAACGCCCGTGCACAGCATTTTGTCTCACTCGACGGCTTCGGAGAAAATCAGCCCCCACTGGGCAATCTTTTAGCGGCAGACCACACGACACATCCTGATGAGCAGGTCGAACGGGCCGAGCTGATAGATAAATTAGCCGAGGCGATACAGAAGTTGTCCGGGAGGCAGAGGCAAATAGTGCTGCTTTATTATCAGCAGCACCTGACGATGAAAGAGATTGCCGAAGTTTTCGAAATTACCGAGTCTCGCGTCAGTCAACTGCACGCGAGCGCTTTATTTAACTTGTCTGTAAAATTGGAGCAGTGGAAAGATGGCAAGTTATGATTCCAACATAAAGCCGGTGGAAGGTTTGCAGAATATTGCCCGTTTAACTCCAGCAGGACAACGGGAACAAAGAAAACGCCGCCGGAACTTGCCCGAAGAAGATAGCCGCCAGTCCGCTCAAGAGCCAAGCGGCTCAATTGAAGAGCAGGATATTGAAGAGCAGGATTTGGAAGATGAGCTTGCTGAAGACGAAAATGACCCCAATACCATTGATTATCGTGCTTGAACAAAGGATTCTTGATATACAAAGAAAGGCGAAAGGTTGGGATAGTAGATGAGTGAAGCGACAGGACGCATTCTAAAGGGCGATGATGTCAAACTCGAAGGCCGGTTTCATCTCGATGTTGCCCGGGCCGAGCAGAGCCTGCCCCGAGAGGGAAATACGGCCTCGGGCCCTGCCCGGGTGTGTATTGTGGAAAAACATCCCGATTTTGCGGTTATCGAAATGACGTGCTCCTGTGGTTCAAAAACGTATTTGAAATGTGAATATGCCGGGACCGAAACTTCTTCTGAGGGCTCTCAACTCGCACCGGCAGAAACGGAAATTGAAGACCACCAGGAGGAAAATGCAGGGCCTGTGGCATCTGACTAAAAAGAAATGAATGGAGAGATTATGATGCAGGTTAAGAAAAATATTGTTATTTTACCGACTATGTTACTGCTGATGTTCATTGGGTCCGGCTGCCCGATTCCAGAGGAACCAGCCGAGTCGATTGTCTTACCGGCCAAAGATCGGCCCAGTGAATCTGTGGCAAAGAGATTCCAGGAGCCTGCCTCGAAGGGCGCAACTGCCGTGGCTTCTGCGATAGAATTGTCGGAAAAATACGCCAAACTCTCGAACGAAGCGGCCTTACTTCGGCAGGAAAACCTGGACCTTATCACAAGAAACCAGCAGTTTAAAGACCGGATTGTATTTATTGAGTCTCAATTGCAGCGCTCGCAAAAGGAATTGAACGAGGCAAACGACCTTCTGATTGAGATGCATATCGAATTGAACAATTGGAAAACCGATGTCCTGGGTTTTCGCGACGAGATGCGTGACGCCGAAAAAGCCCAGCTCGAAGCGCTGCTCAAGATACTTGTTGTTCTCGGCGGAGAAGCAAAGGAAGATTCTGTTCCGGTCCAGGCTCAGTCCCAGATGGGTGATGAAGAATCGGTTGTTGCATTACTGAATAAGCCAGGTGAGAGTGAATCGCAGAAAATCGAAAGTGCAGGTAAATCGAATGAGTAATTCAAGAATAGCGCTATTGATGTTGCTGCCGGTTTTTTTCTTAGGCTGTGTTAATTATATAACTCCTCCACCGGCGGCGGAATACTACTATATAAATCCTGACAAGGATTTGACTGACGTAGGCAGGGTTGCCATTGTTGAGTTGGCCAACGTTTCGAGTTACCCGCAAATCAACGCCGATGTAACTAAAGCGCTTTTTCAGGCATTACAGAAACGGCAGGTGTTCGGCCTTACTGTTGTCGAACAGGACGACCCTTTGTGGCGCAGTTTGCAATTGGACATGGATTCGCTATATACACTTGAGGAGTTACTCGCAATTCACCGGAAGTTAACCTGCGATGCGGTATTGGTTGGTACTGTTACCGAATATCAGCCCTATCCTCACATGGTCATTGGTCTTCGCCTCAAGCTCCTGGATTTGAAGGATGGGCAGTTGCTGTGGGCCCTTGACCAGGTTTGGGACAGCGCCGATAAAACAACCGAACATCGAATAAAAAGCTACTTACAGCGTCAGAAGCGTTCAGATTTGACGACTTTGTACGAAAACCTGGTGGCTGTTAGCCCGCTTGGATTTATAAAATTTGTGGCTTTTGAAGTGGCGGCGACAATATAGCTGGGAGTTTGCTTAAAATTTACAATTAGGCTTCTTCGTCTGATAAAGACGAAATCTTTAGAAAAAAAGGAAATTTAGCAAAATATTCTTAAGTTTTGCCAAAAATGTGCGAGAAAGAATATAGATTAAGAGTTACGAGAGAACAGCAATGATAGACAAAATAGGTAACAATAAGATTCAGGATTTGTTCGATAAATCGCCCAAACAACCCAACTCTGCAAATCCTCTGCCGAATAATGACAAAGACGTATCTGTGCAGGTCAATTATGCCTCTTTAATCGACCAGGCAATGCAGGTTTCACAAACTAACGCCGAGGCCGTTCAGAAGGCACGAGAGCTTGTGTTGTCCGGCCGGCTTGATACTCCGACAAACGCCAGACGAGCCGCGGAACATATCTTAACGTATGGTATATAGGAACATAAGGAGGAAAAGCCTTAAAGGAGCACCTTTTAATATAAATCCCAGAGTGCGAGACTATAATCTTGAAGGCCGACCAGGGAGGGTCGATGTCGCAGCCTTAACGGATTTGACCAACTCGGCGAGGAAATGTGTACACTTAGCACCCCCAAAAGTTGCTCATACCTCGCCGTATTTTTATTTTTCAACTTGCGCCGGATAATAGTTATGACTAATCTGCTGAATACCGGAGCAAAGGCCACAATTTGGGGCAAATTCAAAAAGCTTTGGATGTATTACATCCTCCAGAGCTTGATGGCTGCCGCCGTTCTGTGTATCCTTGTTCCAATTCTGGGCAAGGACAGGATGGTTTTAATCAGCTCGATGGGCGCCACTGCTTTCATCCTGTTTGCAATGCCCACTACCGCCTCGGCACGAACCAGGCACGTCATTGGCGGACATCTGGTTTGCTTGGCCGTTGGGTTCCTGTTCTATTACATCAACCTTCCCTATATTTTTGGGTATCCACTCACTCTCGCGGTTGCAATCTTTTTTATGGTGGCCTTGGACGTCGAGCACCCTCCTGCTGCGGGCACAGCCTTGGCCGTGGTAATAAATGAGGTCTCATTCGATATCTCTTTCATAACCGTTATGGTAAGCGCGGTACTGTTGACTCAATGCCGATATTACCTCAGAAACTACTTAAAGGATTTGCTCTAAACACTCCACAAATCGGATATATAGTTCCTGTTGCGGAAACGACATTTGTCATTCCTGCGAAGGCAGGAATCCAGTTGTTTTCGATGCAGTTAAAATCTCTCGTAGTCTGGAGCAGATGAATGCAACATGTCATTGTGAGGAGGACGCTTTGTGGCCGATGTGGCAATCTCAGCTTTGAAATTCAACATCCGAAATTCGACATTCACTCTCTTCCTCTCATCTACGCATTAACGCATCCACCCATCCACTATTCACAATTCACGCTCCACAAATCACGATTCACGAGCGACGACCCCCGAGCGACGAGTTACGATTACGGTTAGAAGGACGGTTTTCACCCACCACAGGCAGCGGCTTGTCTGCCAGAATCTCCTTGAAACGCTTCTTGGCGGCAAGCGCCTCGGCAGCCGAAGAGTCAGTTGCGTCCTTGTAACCAGTTCCGTCTCGGCTGTCTCCACAATCGAAGAAACGCCCGGGATGTCCCGGGCCGTTGTCTTCCAGCAGCCACCGCTTCGTCCGCAGTATCTGCCGGTCTCCGAGATAGCTGTAAATCCACTCCCGAGTCGGGCCCTTCTCACCCCGAAGCAAAGGCGCAAAGCTCTGCCCGTCAATCACCCGTCCCTTGGGCAGCTTTGCCCCGGCAAAATCCGCCAGCGTAGGCAAGATGTCCGACAAATCCACTAACTCGTTACTGGTACCTTGTTGCTTCACAATCCCCGGGCAATTCACAACCATCGGCACTCGCGCTCCAAGCTCTGTCGATTGACCCTTGCCCTGACCGCCCGTGCCGTTGTCCCCAGTGAAGAATACTATCGTATTCTCCCGCAGGCCTGTCGCATCAAGGGCTTGCACAATCCGCCCGACAAGCTTGTCCATGTACTCTACGTTGGCCTTGAAATTCGTTCGCAGGTTCTTGAACTTGCCGGCCTCTGATTTGACCGTGTCCGGCGTTTCGTAGAACGGGCCGTGTGTCAGGCACATCGGATAATAGACAAAAAACGGTTGGTCCTTATGCCGTTTGACAAAATCGATGATGAAGTCCGTGAAAATATCCGGGCCGTAGTCATCCGGTTCCGTCGGCAGGTACTTTGCGTTCTTGACAATCGACGGATGCCAATAGCGTGAGGTCTTGCCGCCTTGCTTGCCTTCCCAGCCTCCGGTGTGCTTGACGCCGGGCGGGAGATTGTGCTTATATGCCCACATACAATATTCGTCAAATCCGCACTCATTAACCAATGTGGGTATTTCGCCTGTGAGCTGCCACTTGCCCGAAAGGGCCGTCGCGTAACGGCGCGGTTTAAGTACCTGGGCGAACGTCGTATGCCTCGCTATATCATCCTCCGGTGACCCGGCCACAGGTCCGCCCCGCCTGCCGGGAAAGTGGTAAACTTTGTTGTGATGGCCGTATTGGCCGGTCATAATCTCGAACCGGGTCGGATGGCAGATAGGCGTGGAGTAGCAGGTCTTGAATTGCACGCCCGTCTGAGCAAGTCGGTCCAGATTTGGCGTGCGGTGCTCCTTGTTGCCGTAGCAGCCCAGTTCTTTTGCCCCTAAGTCGTCCGCCATAATCACAATGAAGTTCAGAGGCCGCTTGCCCGAAGCGCCTGATAATTCTGACTGATTCGATAGCATACCGGCTGCCGCTAAGCCCGTCGCCTTTAAGAATTCTCGTCGTTGCATTACATGTTCCTTTCTATGCCGTATTTCATCTTATTTCAATATAAAGGCCCAACCAGGTTAGCCTAAGCATCATACTATGAGAATTCCGCCAACAAGTCAAGCTCTTCATCTGCCGCCGCGTTTCTTTGGCGGGGATAATTATGGTGCGGGATTCAACATTCACTATTCCCTTATCTGCTGTACGCTATCCGCTAAACGCTCTACGCTATCTTTTTAATTCGAAATTCGACATTCCTTGTTCCGCCGTAAGGCATCCTGCGGAGATATTCGATATTCTTTTGCCTTTTCACTTTTTTTCTTGCCTTTCCCATTCTTTTGTGGTATTCTACTTCTATTAACGCGTGATGTGCAACTACTGATTTCTCTTAAAAAATGCCGGCTTTGCCGGACTCAACTGGCGATTCACGCTTCACGAGATACGAGTCACGAGACTTGTCCCGCACTTACAGGGTTTGTGCGGGGGAAAATTGTAAATTAAAACAGCCACAGAGGAGAATAATGAAATGATAATTGAGTGCCCATATTGTGATTCGAAGGTAGATGGCGAAGTAAAGGGTGAGCATACATCGTACAATCCAGAAGATGACCCTTATCCCTTTAAGGCCGTTCTCTTGAAATGCCCTGCCTGTCATAGTGCCCTTTTGGGCGGCTCAGATCAGATACAGACGGGGCCCACCACAAGTGAATGGTCGAGTTTGACGCGCTTATGGCCGCAACAAGAAACCTATATTGACTGGGAAATACCTGAAATTGCCAGAAACTCGTTGATTGAGGCTAGAAGATGCTATAAAGCAAAAGCCTATGATGCTTGTACCGTCATGTCTGGCAGAACATTAGAAGGTGTTTGTCAAGATCACTCAACAAAAGGCACGAATCTTATTCATGGGTTGAAGGAGTTAAAGGATAAGGGCATAATCGATGAAAGACTCTATCTATGGGGTGAAGAGCTAAGAAAGCATAGAAACATAGGCGCTCATGCTACAAAAGAGAAAATAACAAAAGATGACGCAAAAGATCTCTTAGATTTTGCTCAGGCAATTTGTGACTATGTATTTGTACTGAATGCCAAATTTAACCGCTTCATGGAACGCAAAGATATCGCCAAATAGTTTAATTGTTTTCTGGACATATGCCCCAATGGCCAGAAGAGTCAAAAGGTCGTAATTCGTTGAAGCACAAGAGATCGGATAAGTATTGAAGAAGCAACGGGAACTTGTTTATATCACTAATTACAACAAAGGAATGTGATCATGGCAAAATTTAATTCGGATAACTTCTTAACTCATTTGAAGGGTAAGTGGGAAGGACGACCATGCCCACTATGTGGAGTTGGGAATTGGAATATTTCTGACTCGGTCTATGAATTAAGAGAATTTCATGGGGGCGGCTTAGTTATTGGCAGTGGGCCGATTGTTCCTGTTGTCCCTGTTACCTGTAGTAATTGCGGCAATACCATAATGGTAAATGCAATACTGTCTGGAGCCGTTGAAAAACCAGAAAAGAAGGAGGGGCAAAATGACTAATGAACCCTCCTTCAAAATGTCGCAAGACTACGAGGTAGTGCCACCGCAAAAGAAACGCGCGTACCCAATTCTTATTGAAGAATGGGAACATCTTAAGAAAAAGATCCATTGCATCAGCGATAATGCAAATTTATATCACACAATAGGATCAGCATTAATTGGTGTTGCTGGTTCTGCATTCGTTGTGGCGTTAACATTCGGCCAACCCGAAGATAATTCATCTACACCAACATCAATTCTTATTTCATGGTTCATCTGTGTTAGTTCCTTAATCTGCGGTGGGCTCTCGCTTTTCTTTGGTAGAGCCCAAAGAAAAGTGCAAAATTCAAATACTAATGACGTTATTGAGCAGATGAATCTAATTGAAAGAAGATATGAGTCAGAAAAAACATAACAAGCTCATCAATTCGGACGGCTGCAAGAGATTGGACCAGTCCGCCCCGCCCCGGCGGACTTGCAGCATAGGCGGATAAATATTGAAGAAGCAACGGGAACTTGTTATAAAGAAGAAAGAAGTCTGAGTTTCCCGTTCGCAGTAGCCACAATGTTCGACAACAAATGTAATGGAATTACAAATGAAAGAAATTTTTGCTTTAATAATTGCAATTGAAAGTTATATCGACTCATCAATTAAAAGCGTTGCATATGCTGAAAATGACGCACGGAAATTTGCTGAGGCACTCCAGTTACATGGCCTTGATTCTTCAAATACGTTTTTATTGCTGAGCCATAACGCAACAAAGACAAGAATTGAATCTCGTTTAAGGTCAGTTTTGAACTCCGCAACCAAGAATGATCAGATTATAATTTACTATGCAGGGCATGGTTTCGCTGAAAATGATCATAACTATTTAACATGTGCTGACACAGTACGTGGTGATTTAATCAAGACGAGTATTTCTATACAAACGATATTGAAACAAATTAAAATGTCTCATTGCAATCAAGTAACTTTATTTTTAGATTCATGTCATAGCGGTTTCGAAATTGACGAATCCATGCGAGGCATATTAACAGATATAACGGACGAAGAGTTTAAAGCATTTTTTAAAGACTCAAAGTACCACATAGCATTTGCGTCATGTCAGATTGATCAATACTCATATTCAAGCAAAGTGCTAAAACATGGAATTTGGTCTTATCACATTATTGAGGCACTAAAAGGAAATTCATTAGACGCATTAGAAAGAAAAAGATTCATTACTTCAGATTCTCTTCAAACATATTTGAGTAGAGAGGTTCCAAGAACAATACGTAAAACATACGTTGGTAAATATACCCAAACCCCTGTGGTTTTTGGCAATATTTCAAAAGGATTCATAATTGCAGATTTAAAAGAACTCTTGTATAGAAAAAAAGCAAAGATACACCCTAAACTTGCTCAATTGAAAAAAGTATCTTTTTCTGGAGAAGACTATGGAAGTATAAAAACTCTAAGTGGCTTCAAAAAGCATCATAGATTGCCTGCTGCAATATACAGTGCTTCTGAATCTTTTATATTGAGAATTAGTCAAGAGGAAGTTAAGGAATATTCCGACAATCTATTTAAATCATTAAAAAAGGCATTTGGATATAAACGTCGTGATATAAGTTTGGATGATGACTCTGAAGCTATATCAATTTTAACGAAAGACTTCACTGTTAATATATGGATTAAAATAAATCCTGATGATTATTCTGAATATATATTAAATACAGAAGTCACAGAAATACAGAATCCAGAATCTATTGATTCGACTGAGTTTAATGAAGTTTTTAGTGATACGTTTAATTCTTTAACGTTTCAATTCGATAAAACGTTTAACATTAAACAATTAATTGATGCCATTGAAGAGATCGACGATGATACAATCTCTGTTGATTATCCGGGTGATTTATCTTCATGCTCAATAACAATATCCGGAATTGAGAATAGTATACATATAACTTCTGATGATTTTTCCATTAAATCTGACTATTGCACTGAACCTAAGAAATTAATAGGATCATTCAATAATGCTCAACTGTTTTTAGTAAATACACATGAGATAAAAATGTTACCATTTCAAACATGATAATGTTGAAAAATAAATTTACCTCACCCTCTGTCTTACGCCGCCTGCCCGAGTCCCTGCATGCTTTAGGCAGGGATCCAGCTATTTATGTGCTTATAAAGCACTTTTTTCCTTTACTTTTACCTGAAAATATGTTAAAATACCCACATGTTTATCAGAAGATAAACGCAAACCGCCCGATGGCGGAAGATATAGCGGAGAACCGCACGAGTAGGGCAAGCCTGCCCACCAAAACTAGCTTGCCCCGTTAGAGTGCCTTATACTCTAATGGGGTCAATAGCAATAGATACGAAATACGAGATACTATTCACGAGATACAAGATACGAGCTACGAAATGCCATTTAACCACTTACCCATTTTGACATTCACAACGTACCACTATTCACTAATTCTCTGTGCTCTCTGTGTGCTCTGTGGCTATTTTTCTTATTGTCTTTCTATCTTCTCTCCGCGCTCTCTGCGTTTAAACATCTTCGTGAAAATTCGTGTTAATTCGTGGTTAATTTTCTTTGTGCCTCAGTGGCTTTGTGGCCATGAGTCAATTATGCAATACAAACCCAATTTACCGGAAAATCAGGTGAACGCAAATTCCGTCTTAGCAAAGGGTTATAAAGCTGACATCGTTTTTTGGCCTAAAAATCCCAAAGCCAATTTCCGAAAAAGTCAAATGAGCGCAAACTTATATGATACAACGGATTATGAAAATATAAGCGATTGGACACTTGGTAAAAACAAACCCAATTCAAACCCAATTCAAAGCCAATTCAAAGCCAATCAAAGCCAATACAAACCCAATTCAAACCCAATCAAACCCAATTTTCCCCAAAACCACAACCGCAATTTATCCCCAAGGGAATCGGAAATCGGAAATCGAAAATCTCAAATCCCCTCTGCTCCTTTGTCCCTCTTCACCTTCGCTCTTCGTACTTCATCCTTCGCCCTTCTGCCCTCTGGCCTCAAGCCTGGCAATCAAGATTCCGCCCGGCTGGGCCATCGCCGTTGGATAATCTCGCTAACTCCGCCCGGCTCGTATAGGTAACAGAATTGTGGTTGTCTCTGGTATGAACATTAAAGGCCATTTCCGGCCCAATCGCACTCAATTTCACATTTGAAATCTTAAATCTCGAATTCACAGGATGGCGCGGTGAACCGCTGCTTTTGCCGAGCGGAACTGACCGAACAACTTTACATGAAATTCTTTTCGTCATTATCACCGTGCCCCCAATTAACATTATTCTACCAAATCCAGCCTGCTAAATCAAGGAAAATCGCGCAGTTGCAGCTTAAGCCCTGAAACTTTTTATGCTTGAGGCGGCACAGCTTGTGCTAAGCTTCTGATTTCATCGGGATTATAGGACAGGATGGAAATTTATGATGGCCGTCCGTCGAGACTTCGGCTAAAATATTTCAGCCTTTGAGAGTATGGTTCTTGCGAAAGGATTCTGCCGATGCAGATTATTGCCCAATGTCCGGGATGCAACGGCGCCTGGCTGCTTGACAGCAGCGCCGCCGACCGAAGGATAAGATGCCCCAAGTGCGGCAAACTATTCGAAGTCCCCAGGTTGGAAGAGGTCTCGAAGGCAGTTAAGGTAATAAAGCGGGCCAAAGGCACTGTTTACGTGGACCAGGACGGCAGAACCTATGGCTAAAATCTAAATCTGGGCGATGGCCGTTGCGGAATTTTCGGACGCCTTTGCCTTCACTATCTCAGCAAAACTTTTCACCATACCCACCGCCGGCCAGGTCTGCTCGGCTCGCTCAAGGTTCTCTTGCACCCACGGCAGCGTTAAAGGCAACATTACCGCCTCGACTTCCGACTGCTCCAGCTCGGCGGTCAATTCTCCGAGGCACTCAAGAATACTTACGGGCATTCTCACCACCTGCGGCTCGTCCGCCACATCAGCTTCGCACTTTCCCGCCGAGCCCGTTACAATATGCTCACGGCAGGCGGTTGGCCGTTGCTCGTATAGCATACATAGATGTTCTGACAGAAATGGACAGGCCAGTTGAAGACCGGCGCACCATCCCCTGAGCCGGCTTATTTGAGCCTGATAATCTGTTTCCGCCGATTTGTTGAAGTCGAACTCCGCCGGTCGCTCGGCAAGCATTGTTCTTGCCGTCTCAAGAGACGATTGCATTACCGCTCTGCCGCGGTCTGTCGGCATTGCCATTACCTCTTCGGTAAAACGAAAAGCCTCGGGGACCGACAGTGGAATCAGACAATAGCTGCAGCAGGCCGAACAGCCCTTGCGGCAGGGAACATGTTTGCCATTTTCTCGAAGTTTTCCCAACACCACGAGCGCCAGCCTCGTGGAGAGCCTTCGTGCCATTGGAACTATATCAGCCAGTTTTGCCTGCCTCTGTTCAGCGCTGATGCGAAGGTGCACCGGTTCGCCGAGAATATCAAGTTCAAGCTCGATAATCTCGGCACCGCAGTCGCTGCTATTCTGTGTCTGCCCGGCGTTGTCCAATAATGTTATAGGAGGATTCTCAATCATCAATCACATCGCATCGTGGTTCGAGTTACCTGACACCTTATTATCGGTTTTCGCTGTCGGGTTCGTTAGCCCCGTTGGAAATTGTCTTTTTCGGGGCCGAGAGGATTTGTGGATTTTTTAATGCACCTGGCTTAATCTGCGGTTTTATCGGGGCTGTTGGGCTTTGTTTAAGCAGCTTTTGAGGTTGTTCGATTCCAAGCGCCCTTTCGATTCTGGCCATTCTTGCAGAAAGCTCTGTCAGCTTACCCTCGATGGAGTCTAATTTTCGCCCAACGCCTTTAAGGTCGGCGCCAAACCAGGTTAATCGCGATTCCGTTACGTCTATATACCGTTCCATCAAACGCTCATAAGCGTCAATAGCGCGGGCGGCATCGCTTCTGTGTTCGGGTATAGCGATTTGCGGCCTCAGTTCGTAGGTTTTTGTTTGGTCGCCCTGAATCGATGTGGGAGAAAACACTCCCGATAAAATCGCAATGCAGCATACTCCGGCGACTGCGACGGCGAATAGAGTTTTAGTTTTCATTGGTTTGTCTCCTTTTTGAGTATTTTTCTGCCCGTAGAGACTTCTTCCTATGAGCCTCTAAAGATGGGTAAAGGTCATTTTCGTCTATCGGCAGAAAGGCGGGGTAGATTTATCGGCAATATTACAAATATGCCTTTGATAGCGTGCAGCGGATAGCGTATAGAGAAATAGTGAGCTAAAGTGCCTAAAGTGAGCTAAAGTGCCTAAAGTGAGCTAAAGTTTGATTCTTTACAGATTCAGGCTTTCGATAACATCGTCCAGGGACAGCTCTGCATAGCAGATAACGGCGTCGGCGGCGCCGTAATAAATCTTCAGCTTGCCGTCTTCATTGAGCAGGCCGCAGCTAAAGACCACGTTCCCGAAGAAGCCCTCAGTTTCGTAATCGGCGGCCGGCTCGAGAATCGGCTCATCCGACCTCGCTATTACCTTCCACGGCTCCTCGCTGTCTAAGAGCACCGCCCCGAGACAGTAGCGATTGTTTCGGTCCGCCCCGTGATATACCTCTAACCAGCCGGCCTCGATTTTGAAAGGCACGGCGCTGGCGCCGACCTTGATTTCGTCCCAGGCCTCTTCGCGAAGTCCCATCAGGTAACGATGGTTTCCCCAGTTAATCAAATCGGGCGATTCCGCGAGCCAGATATCGCATCTTTGAAACAGCGATGACACCGGCCGATGCAGGGCGTAGAAATTGCCGCCGATTCTCTCGGGGAAAATCACAACATCCTTGTTGTCCGGGCAGAAGATAACGCCGTGCCGCTCAAAAGCGTCGAAATCCTTCGTCGATGCCAAGGCTGTTGTGATTCCAAGAGGCGAGACCGCAACGTAATTGATATAGTAAGTCCCATCAATAAGACTGATTCTCGGGTCCTCGATACCGAACGTCTCGTATTCATTCTCAGCCGACAGCGCCGGCGCCTCGCCGAGCTCGAAGTCGTTGCCGTTTTTACTGCGTGCCAATCTCAGGTGTGATATGGATGTCAGGTATGTCTCCTTCTGCGTGATAATCAGCCGCGGGTCTGAAAAATCGATTGTCGAATCGTCTTTCTGGAACTCTTTTAAGACTAATTCGCCTTTGCCGACATCATAAACCGGCGTCAGCACGACCTCAGGATGCTTGCTGATTGGCCTTTCCGCCACTCGAAGCAGCAGAACAACTTCATCTTTCAAACGCGCTACTCCGGCGTTAAAGACCCCGATTACTTCGAGGTCGCTTCTGGAAGGCTCGACATCTTCCGGTCGAATGATGGGATTTTGCGGCGAACGAAACACTTCCATTTGCTTACTCCTTATAGTTATTCCCGCACAAGCAAAGACTTATACCAACTGCTCCCGGCAGATAAGGGTGAGTTTGGCAAGTTGTGTCAGAACAACGTGGGGACAGCACCTTCACGTTGAGAGTCCTTTCCCGTAGGCTGCTCGGCGATATCGCTCTTAATCCTATTTCCTCGTGAGACAAGGGTGATTCTACCATGCTCCTGGCGGTATGAGCCTGTCTCACTATTTACGAGGCAACTTACAATATACCTCCATGCTTCTTTCCTATCCTGCTCCAGGGCGCGCCGCAGCGAATTCACCCACCTTGCCACAAGATGAAACCTCATCGCACTACCGTACACTTTGTGTAATTTGTACGCCTTCATGTACGCGCCGTTTACGAGGGAGACCAAGCCAAATGGGTCATTCCCAGTTCTTCCAGACCCAACAGGAGGCAATATCTCCTCCACATCTTTCCAAAGGGAAATCTTGTCGGACTTTTTCACACCGTCCTCGCGACCCTCACACAGTGCGTCTAAATACGGCTTTGTTATTATCTTCTCATAGGGTTCCAAGGATAACGGAGATAAAATTGTATTTACCTTCTCAGCAACCATGCTCAGTTTCATCGATTCTCCAACACGGAGAATGTGTTCCTTGAGAATCTCTGATAGAACACTCAGAAGCTCCCCCCTGGCCTGCAGAGAAACTCGATTAACCGATTCCCGATGATAGAGGGGACTTATTTCGAAGCCTAAAAAGTGCCTTCCGCGTGCCTTAGCCATCTTACAAACCGTACCGCTACCACAAAAAGGGTCGAGCACAAGGTCGTCCTCACAGGTCGTTGTCAGCACGATTCTGTCGGATATTTCTTCCGGAAAGACCGCGATATGTGACGTTTGGTCATTACTGCCGAACGCAATGCGGTCCACCTCCCAAACGTTACCGGGGTTACGTCCGAATAGATTGTTACGCGAGTCATGGAATTTTGTTGCCTCTCGCACGGGGAAGACATCAAATCTCGACTTCGTTGTGCGTACGCCGGGCTTAACCCACCAGAGGATTGTCTCGTGTTTGTTTGTAAATTTAGACTTGAAGGCCATGCCTCCCCAGTAGCGCCAGATAATGCGGTCTTTAAGGTGAAAGCCCAGCTCTCGAAACAAGTTGAATGTGAGATGGTCCAGCGGCTTGATATACCCGCCCTGTTCCGTCGTGTAGCCGGTTTGCCAGAAGAGAGCGCCTCCGGGAACCAAAGTCCTCTTACATTCAGACAGCACTTCCTTTATCCTATCCAGGTACTCCTTTTCGTTGAGGTCGTCGCTATAGCCCTCATAATCCCTTGCGATGTTGTAAGGTGGACTGGTATGCATTGTCCGAACGGAGTTATCTTCGACCTTCGGGAACAGGTCCAAGCAATCACCCAGTACGATATTGTCAGCGAAGTCGGTCATGTCCATTAATCTTTCATAAAGATTGTAGCATTCTTGACCACCTCTGAAGCCTTCTTGTGGAAGCGTATCATTGCTCTTGCTCCTGACATCAGACAATTTTTCACCCTTGCCCACAAATTATACCTTTCAAACCTCAGGATTCAACCGTTTACTGTTCCCTTTACGATTTTTCTCTGTGTTCTCGGCGGTAAATAGAAGTATTAGCTTTTATCGTTCATTCTCAGCCAAAACAAGCCAGTACTTTCTTATCTCGCATCTCGATTCACGAGTGACGAGCCACGAACAATGAATATCGAAACAAAAAACGTTGACTTTCGTACCTTTTGTATGTTATAATACAATAGTCCCTATAAGACTTCGCTTTTTGGAGTCTGAAAGATAAAAACCTTACTCAACGGCCTAAAACGCGTGAGGAAGGAAATATAGGAAACAGAAGATGCTCAAGTCCATGAAAATCTCAGTGTTTGCTCCTGTATTAGCCGTATTTTTGGTCTGTTCTGTGGGCTTTGGCTGTCCGCCGGGCGATTTGAGTGGAAACTGCAAAGTCAATGGCCAGGACCTGCTGATCTTCGCCGAGCATTGGTTGGATAAGAATTGCTCGGATGTCAATTGTGGCGACCTGGATGGTGTTACCGGGGTCAATGGCTTTGACTTCGCCAAGCTGGCCGAGGATTGGGGTTTTGTCGGCGAGGCGACCGGTTCGTTGGAGGTTAAAATCTCCCCCCAGGCGGCCATTAACCTCGGCGCGAAATGGCGGGTCGATGGCGGTCCGTGGCAGGACAGCGGCCAGAGACTCGAAGGGCTGGCCGCCGATTTACATATCGTTGAGTTCAAGTCAATTGACATCTGGGCCAAGCCGGCGGACGCAGAAGTCTATGTCAGTGAAGATTTAGTGAGCCCCGTTACGTCGGCTTACAAGCACCCGCTCGAAATCAACGAGTTTCTGGCGGCCAATGTCGGCAATGCGCCGAGCCCAGGTGTCAACGTCAAGGATGAGATGAACGAATATGATGACTGGATAGAAATCTACAACTCCGGGCCCCAGCCAATCGATATAGGAGGTATGTACCTGTGTGATGAGAATGACAAATGGCGGTTTCCCACTAATAATACTCCTCTGACCACGATTGCCTCAGGCGGTTATCTGCTGATTTGGGCTGATGATGACGAGGGCGATGGGCCGCTGCATACGAACTTCAAACTTGGTGCCGGCGGTGATGAGATTAGCCTGTTGGACACCGACGACGAAAGTCTGATTGACAGCGTCGATTTCGGCGACCAGAGTACAGATATTTCCTACGGTCGCGATGCCAACGACAACTGGCGGTTTTTCCCTTATCCAAGCCCGAGAGCGGAAAATAATGAAGCTTACTTTGGTGCTGTAGGCGATACGAAATTCAGCCATGATCGCGGCTTTTACGATACGAATACGCCGTTCTCGGTCACAATCGTCACGGAGACCAAAGGCGCAACGATAAAATACACTACCAACTTCAGTGCCCCGAGCGAGACAGTCGGCCAGGAATATACAGGTCAGGTCCTCATAAACAACACGACTACGTGCCTTCGGGCGATGGCGTTTAAGGCGGGCTGGAAGCCGACCGATGTAGATACCCACACCTACATTTTTGTTGACAACGTCATCGAGCACCCCAAGATGTCCACCAACATAACGCAAGACCCCGTTTGGGGGCCGCAAATGCGTAACGCCCTACTGGAGATTCCTACTATCTCTCTGGTAACACCTCACACCATTCCTGACTATCCTTTTCAAAATTCGACTGAAGTGCCAACGTCGATAGAAATGATTTTCCCAGACGGCCGGGACGGCTTTCAGGCAAATGCCTGCGCCGAGCGTTTCGGCAGACAATATACTTTGTATACCAAACAAGCTCTGCGGATAAGCTTCAAGAGCATTTATGGACCAAGTCGGCTCGATTTTGACCTGTTTGGCGATACCCCTTATGGCGGAGATGATGCCGTCGATAGTTTCAACCAGATTATTTTGCGTAACGGAAGCCATGATTCCCTTTGGGACTACCACTACTCCCATTCTGGGGGGGTCTACACACGCAACCGCTATTGCTTTGACCGACAAATAGAAATGGGACACCTCTCATTACGAGGGAGATTTGTGCATGTGTACCTCAACGGCGTCTATTGGGGACAGTATCATCTGATGGAAAGACCCACCGCCGACTATATGGCTGAATATTTGGGCGGCGACGAAGAAGATTATGATATTGTGAAAGGTCGCGGTGGTATTCAATATATGGAGGGAGACAAGGTGGCCTGGAAATACATGGTTGCCAACACTTACAACTACGGAATTGTACAGGAGTACATGGATATCGATAATTATATCGACTACATGCTCTTGAACTTCTACGGGGGAAATGACCATGACTGGTACCCTAGTCACAACTGGGTCGCCGGCCGGAGGCGGGAAGCCGGCAACAAATTTATGTTCTTTATGTGGGACAATGATTTCCTTTTCAGTAGAAAGAACCACCCCAATACTATCGATAACGGTGGACCGGGCGGTATGTTGAACTCATTAAAACAGCACGAAGAATTCAAAATACGGCTTGCAGATCGTGCTCAGAAACACTTCTTTAATGACGGGATGCTCACCCCTGCCCGGGTTCAGGCCGATTTCACTGAATTGACTAATCGCATAGCAAGAACAATTATCCCCGAATGTGCCCGATGGTCACAGGAGGCGGTGGAGGCGGATTCGAGATGCATTTTCTACACTCCCGATTCCTTGCAACAATTCGTTGACTGGATTAAATTCGATTGGGGCAATATTCGAACTGATAAAGTTATTGAGCAGATGCGCAGCGCCGGCATATTCCCCAGTATCGATGCTCCTACGTTCAGCCAGCACGGCGGAGAGATAGCCCTGACTGAGCCGTTGTCGATGACGGCTCCGGCAGGGGCGATCTGGTACACCATCGACGGCGAGGATCCGCGTATCTTTTCCGGTGGGGGCGGTTCGTCAACGACAACGATGCTGGTGGACGAGGAGAAAGCCAAGACGGTGCTTATTCCCACCGAAACTTATCCCGGTGATGTCACGTGGAGAAGTGATTATGGTTTTGACGATGGCACGTGGATCAGCGGCGGCGGCGGAGTTGGTTACGAAACAGGTTCAGGTTACGAAAGTTATATCGACATCGACGTCAAAACACTGATGGATGATGTGAGTACCACCTGTTATATCCGTATTCCCTTCACCTTTGCCGGGGATCCGGGTGATTTCAACTATATGACGCTGAAGATGCGTTATGACGATGGTTTTATCGCCTATCTTAATGGCACGAAGGTGGAGGAGATCAACTTTTCCGGTGAACCGGAGTGGAACTCCGAGGCCGATACCTACCGCGAGGCGGCGGCTGAGTTTAACAAGTTCGATATTAGCGCCCACCTGGGCGAGTTGCAGGCGGGCAATAATCTGCTGGCTATCCACGGTCTGAACGACGCATTGTCCAGTTCCGATTTTCTGATGTGTATCGAGTTGGAAGCCGGCGAGAACATACCGGGCGATGTTTCCGATAGTGCGATCGAATATACCGTTCCGATCAACCTTACTCAAAGCACGTGCCTGAAGGCCCGGGTGCTGAGCGGTGATACCTGGAGTGCGTTGAACGAGGCGGTCTATGCCGTAGGTCCTGTCAAGGAGAACCTGCGCATTACCGAGCTTATGTACCATCCGCCGGACACCAATGACCCGGACGACCCGAACGAAGAGTATATCGAGCTAAAGAACATCTCAACGACACCGCTGGAACTGAGCTTGAACTTAGTCAAATTCACCAACGGTATCGATTATACCTTCGCGAACGAGACACTCGGAGCAGGAGATTACGTTATCCTGGCCAAGGACCCGGCTGTATTTGCCGCCAAGTACCCAGGCGTACCTGCCGATGTGAATATTCTCGGCCCGTACGAAGGCCGTCTGGACAACGGCGGCGAACGAATCGAGCTGGCCGATGCCATAGGCCGGATTATTCACAATTTCAGGTACAGGGACGGCTGGCGTTCGCTCACCGACGGTTCGGGATTCTCCCTGACCATAATAGATCCCAGCGACATCGTTATGAGCGAGACTCGCCCACTTCTACCAGGCCTGGCGGCGCACTGGAAGTTCGACAACGGCACCGCGACGGACAGCGCCGGAACCTACAACGGTACGCTC
>JAUWPZ010000188.1 GCA_030611315.1 Sedimentisphaerales bacterium | reverse complement strand
TTTTAAATCTGCGGGCGCTCAGCTTTATATTCAGTCATGCTCACCAAGTGGTTCTCGAGATCTTTTGTGATTGGGGGGTACAATTCCTGGTTTCTCGGCGGCCTGTGCGGAGATAATTATGAAGGCACAATCAGCAACTGCTACGCGACCGGTTCGGTGACCGCCGGGGATAATTCCTATTATCTCGGCGGCCTGTGTGGAGATAATTATGAAGGCACAATCAGCAACTGCTATGCGACCGGTTCGGTGACAGGCGGGGATAATTCCCATTATCTCGGCGGCCTGTGCGGAAGCAACTTGAGGAATGGAACGCTCAGCAAATGCTATGCGACCGGTTCGGTGACCGTCAGGGACGATTCGAGGTATCTCGGCGGCCTGTGCGGAGATAATTTTGGCACGTTCAGCAACTGCTATGCGACCGGTTCGGTGACCGCCGGGGATAATTCCTATTATCTCGGCGGCCTGTTGGGGAAAATTTATCAACAATGCATTGTGTCGAACTGCTTCTGGGACATCGAAACCAGCGGAATGAGCGTAAGTGCCGGCGGTACTGGCAAAACGACTGCCGAAATGCACCAGCAATCCACCTTCACCGATTGGGACTTCATCAATGTATGGAACATCGGAGAAAACCAGACCTATCCCTACCTGAGAACCGTCTCTGCCGGAGATATCAACAAAGACCATATAACCAACTTCCTCGACCTGTGTATCGTGGCAGAGCAGTGGGCGAACGAAAAATAACCTCCAAAACTACAGGCACGCTCTTTATCGGTATATGGTATAGTAGTGTGTCATGATTGAATATGTAGCTTGTCATTCCTGCGCTGTCGCTCGAGGACAGGTCTGAACAAAGTGAAGCATCCGGCTTTCGGACTGAGAGGCTCCTTCGCTTGGTCAGTAACATCTTGTTCTCCGGCCAGATGCTTCGCTTCACCTTGCTGCGCTCAGCATGACACGAAGAAATCGCCCCGCCAGAAAATCTGGTCGCACCCCACAAAAAGAACCGAATCAATTAAAAGTTGCAGGACAAACAATCAGCGTGTATCATTGCATGAGAAAGCCAATCAAAATAGCATTCAATAAAAAGGTGGTTCTAATGGAACATCAAAAACAATTACTCACAATCATTCTTACAGCGGTCATAACAAGCAGCTTGTGCGCGATACACTGTCCGGCCCGGGAGCAAAAAGTCCAACTAAGGCGTGATTACAACGTCAAGCCGGTAACCTTTAACAGGGTTGCCGTCAAAGACGATTTCTGGACGCCCCGACTTGAGACCAACCGTAAGGTTACTATTCCCTATGCCTTCGAGAAATGTGAGGAAACCGGAAGAATTAGCAACTTCGAGAAGGCGGCAGGCCAAAAGCAGGGCAAACACGAAGGGATTCATTTCAATGATTCGGACCTTTACAAAATCATGGAAGGCGCCGCGTATTCACTGACGGTCCATCCCGATGCGAAGATGCGGTCATACCTGGACAAGCTGATCGCGACCATGGATGCCGCCCAGTGGGATGATGGATACCTGTTTACCTTTTATTCCATCCCCGAAAAAAGGACAGAACAACGCTGGACCAATATTCAGCGGATTCACGAGCAGTACTGCATGGGTCATATGTACGAAGCCGCAGTCGCCCACTATCAGGTTACCGCAGATAAGTCGTTCCTGAATATCGCCACGCAAAACGCGGATTTAATCTGCGAAACTTTCAGGCCGGGCAAGAGGACTGACCCGCCGGGACATCAGGAAATCGAAATCGGGCTCTGCAAGTTGTATCGTGTAACAGGCGACGAAAAGTACTTAGACCAAGCGAAGTTCTTCCTGGACCAGCGAGGCCGCAAAGGCAATCGCGGGCCAAAGGGCGACGGCGGTCTCTACGGTACGTACTCACAGGACCACATACCCGTTACCGAGCAGACCAAGGCCGTCGGCCATTCGGTCCGGGCCGCTTACCTCTATACGGGTATGGCGGACGTGGCGGCGCTGACCGGCAATATGGAATATGTCAAGGCCATTGACTCCATCTGGAAAGACGTAGTCGGCACCAAGCTTTACATCACCGGCGGCATCGGGGCGGCCGGCGGACATGAGGGCTTCGGCTCACCTTATGAGCTGCCGAATATGACTGCATATTGTGAGACCTGCGCCTCGATTGCAAACATCCTCTGGAACCATCGTATGTTCCTTATGCACAACGACGCTAAGTATATCGATGTCCTCGAGCGGGTGTTGTACAACGCCGCGCTTTCGGGAATTTCTATGAAGGGAGACCGCTTCTTCTACCCCAATCCCCTCAAATCCATCGGCCAGCATGCCCGAAGTCCCTGGTTTGGCTGTGCCTGCTGCCCTTCGAATATCGCTCGATTTATTCCCTCGGTGCCCGGTTACGCCTATGCCTATAAGAACGATGATGTGTATGTGAACCTCTTTATCAGCGGCGAAGCCGCAATTCGAACCGCTCACAACAGGATAAAGCTGACCCAGCAAACCGGCTATCCCTGGCAGGGCACAGTCAACATCAGAGTCGAGCCGGAAAAAAGCGACTCCTTTGCCGTTTACGTTCGTATCCCCGGCTGGGCCCAAAATCAGCCCGTCCCCGGCAACCTCTACAAATTCCTCAGACCTGTACCTGAGAAATTCTCGCTAAAGGTCAATGGCAAGCCGGTATCAACCAAAATAAAGAAAGGCTTTGTCCGCATCGAGCGCAAATGGAATAAAGGCGATTCTCTTGAATTGAGCCTGCCGATGCCGGTCCGCCGCGTCGTCGCCCATCCGGATATCAAGGCCGACCGCTGCAGGGTGGCGCTTCAACGCGGGCCAATAGTGTTCTGCCTTGAATGGCCCGACAACGACGAAAAGGTCCTGAACCTCGTGGTCCCGGACGACGCGAAGCTCGAAACCGAATACGGACCGGACCTCTTAAACGGCGTAATGACCATTACCGGTAAAGCACAGGTGGTCAAGCGCACGATAGAAGGCGACATTGTGCCTGCTCGAGAAAAGCAATTCACCGCTATCCCCTATTACGCCTGGGCCCACCGTGGCCGAGGACAGATGCTTGTCTGGCCCGCTCGAAAACCGCAGGCTGCCCGACCGGAACCCGCCCCTACTCTTACCTACAGGAGCAAGACCACAGCTTCGTTCGTGCACGCCTCTCTCGATGCCGTCAAGGACCAGGTTCTGCCCCAAAGTTCTTCCGACTCATCGGGCCTGCAGCTGGACTTCTGGCCGCATAAAGGCACAACCGAATGGCTCCATTTCGAATGGCCTGAAAGAAACCAAATCTCCAGTGTCAAAGTCTATTGGTTCGACGACACCGGCCGGGGGGCGTGTCATTTACCCGAATCCTGGAAAGTGCTCTACCGCGATGCCGAGGGTAACTTCAAACCGGTCGCCGACAACACTCCTTACCTGGTAAAGAAGGACGCCTTCAACAAGGTTACTTTCAAGCCGGTGAAAACCGACTGCGTCAAAATCGAAATCCTCCTCCAGGACAAGTGGTCCGCCGGGGTCCAGGAGGTCGTAATCGAATAGCTTAACGGAGTTTGGCCGTTATCGCCGGGCTGCGTCAAGCACCAATTCAAAAATCCCCTTTCACAAGCTGCTCGGCAATCACAAAAGCGGCATCCGGCCTGGCAACATTCAAGCATCCCTCTGCCATCCGCTCCCGCTTTTTCTCGTTTTTCATCAGCTCTTCCAGCTCTTCCCACAGCCACTCCGCACGTTCTTTTTCATCCGGCAAATCGTCCACTATAACCGCCGCCCCCGCCTCCACCAGCTTGCCCGCGTTCAGGTACTGATGCCTGTCCTTATGATACGGATAAGGCATACAAATGCTCGGTGCCGAAGCCGCCGCGTATTCAGCCACGCTGACCGCCCCGCTTCGCCCCACCACCAGGTCCGCCGCAGCCAGCAGATTCGGCATATCATCGAAATATCCAGCCACCTTATGACTAATCCGCGCTGCGCCGTATCGGCTCTTCACCGTCTCAAAATGCGCCTGCCCCGTCAGATGCACTATCTGCCACTGGCCCGCAAACCCATCCAGCCTGCCCAACAGCGAACAGACCGCGTCATTGATATTCGCCGCCCCGCTCGACGCCCCAGTCACAAGCAGGAGCTTTTTGCCCTCATCGAGCCTTAATTCCTCTATCGCCTTGTCCGGCTGCAAATTTTCAAAGCCGCTTCGCAGCGGACAGCCAACGACACTGATTTTGGCTTTGCTCCCGGCAAAGTGCCGCTTCGTCTCTTCGAACTGCACGAAAATCTCGTCCGCCCAGCGAGCTATCACCTTGTTCGCCCGCCCGGGCACAATATCGACATTCATAAGCGCCACCGGCACATTGTTCTTGTACGCCGTCCGGCAAACCGGCGCCGCGACGTATCCGCCCACGCCGACCACCACGGCGAGTTTGCTCTCGGCAATCAGTCCCCCGGCGATTCGGCAGCTCCTGATGAACGAAGTGCAAAAGTCGATTAGCCTGCCCGGCCGGATGGAAAAACCGCTGGCAGGCAATACCGTGTACTCTAAGCCGCTTTGCCCGAGAATGTGTGCATCAACCTCCCGGCTGCTGCAGAAAAAATGTACCCTCGCGCTCGGCTCGAGTTCCAATATCTTCTCTGCCGCCGCAACGGCTGGATAGATATGTCCCCCCGTCCCCCCGCCTGCAAAGAAAATATTTCTGCCGACCATAATTTAAGCCTCCCTGCCTGCCCACCTGGTGAAAGTGTGACCGAATTCGCCCGCCAACGCAAGCGTTTTTTCGCCATTTTGTCAACTGATGCCCTGTTGAATTTTACATCCGAGATTTGAAATCTGAAATTCGGCGCTGCAATACACAATACGACGATAATCCGGCGCAAAAAACGGGGCCTATACGGAACTGGTCAGTATATGCCCCGGATTAGTGCAAATCCTCACATCAACCGACTACTCTTCCCCGAACAGTTGCTCTTCAAGCCACCACTGCATCAGCTCAGCATAATCCTTGAAGTTGATTATGCCGTCCTCAACGACTTCGGCCATCTCGGCGAACGACAGGTCGCACTGATGGTCGAACTGGGCGGCGGTGTAAACACCGGAGTTGTCGTGCGAGGTTACTGCCAGGCCGATGTAAACAGTCTCCGGCATTTCGATGGTCTGCGTGCTGCCTTCCTGGCGCCATTGGCCGTCATAGAAGACGTAGCCGCTGAACTTGTCGCCGACCCGGACGAGCCTTACACAGGTTGGGACTTTGATTACCCTGCTGTCGCCGAGTACATGCGACGAATCGCAATCCTGGCCATCGCGCCAGTCGCCAGGGTACTGTCGCCGCTGGAACATATCGCCGTGGCCGTCGGCGCCGCCGACACTATAGCCCCCGCTGAATATGTCAAACATTTAGAAAAAACACCAAAAAACAAAGGCACAGAGAGTATTTTCTCTGCGCCTTCGATTTTTTCCCTTATCGTAGTCTATGTTGGCCGTGGGAAAACGGGCTTAACTAATTTTGCCTTTCCTCTTTTGACGATTCGGCTACCGATTCGATAAATTTCAGCCACGCATCTTCATTTATGGCCTTTCTCACTTCAGGGTCGAGCCAGATTTCCGCGAGCCAC
>JAUWPZ010000132.1 GCA_030611315.1 Sedimentisphaerales bacterium | reverse complement strand
GGCAAGGAAGCAAAACGCAGGCCTACTGGTTGGTAGTCCGAGTTTTGCTGACACCGCCAGCCGAAGCCACGGCCAGTCAAAAATGGAAGATAATTTATTTACAGGTCCTTAGAAGGAGAATTTTAGAATGGCAGAAAAACGGGTGTATTTTTTCGGCGGCGGCAAGGCCGAAGGCAACGCGAAAATGAGGGAACTTTTGGGCGGCAAAGGCGCGAACCTGGCGGAGATGACGAACCTCGGCGTTCCGGTTCCGCCGGGCTTTACTATCGCGACGAAGGTGTGCAGGGAATATTACGAGTCCAAAGGCAAGTGGCCCAAAGGCATGGACAAGGAAGTCGACAAGAACCTGGCCAAGCTCGAAAAGGCGATGGACGTCAGGCTCGGCGACCCGAATAAGCCGCTATTAGTGAGCGTTCGCAGCGGTGCATCCGTATCGATGCCTGGTATGATGGACACAATTCTTAACCTGGGTCTCAACGATATGGTGATAGAAGGCATTATCAGGAAGACAGATAACCCGCGGTTTGCGTACGATATTTATCGCAGGTTTATCGATATGTTCGGCGGCGTTGTGATGGGCTGTGAGCATGAGTATTTCGAGGAAGTGATTGCCGCGGCGAAGAAGAAGGCCATGGTCGAAGTCGATAACGAGCTAAGCGCGGAGCAGTTGAAGGCGGTTGTCGATGGATACAAGCGAGTCTATAAGAAGCACGTCGGCGAATTGTTCCCGCAGGATGGGAAGGAGCAGTTGAGACATGCCATCGATGCGGTTTTCGGCTCGTGGATGACGCCGAGGGCGGTGAGGTATCGCGAGCTGAATAATATTACGGGGCTGCTCGGGACGGCGGTGAATGTTCAGGCGATGGTTTTCGGCAATATGGGCGAGGACTGCGGGACGGGGGTTTGCTTTACGCGGGACCCGAGTACCGGGGAGAAGAAATTCTACGGTGAGTTCCTGATGAATGCGCAGGGCGAGGACGTTGTGGCGGGTATCAGGACGCCGATGGAATTGAAGAAATTAGCGAAGATTATGCCCGAGGCGTACCTTCAGCTTACACGATTGATGACGCGATTGGAGAAGCACTATAAAGATATGCAGGATATGGAATTTACGATTCAAGAGGAGGTGCTTTATATCCTGCAGACTCGGACGGGCAAGCGGACGGCGGAAGCTGCGATTAAGAATGCGGTTGATATGGTCAATGAGCGGCTGATACCGAAAAAAGAGGCGGTCAATCGCGTTACGCCGGAACAATTAGACCGGCTGCTGCATCCTCACTTTGACCCGAAGGCCAAGCGCAACGTGATTGCGACTGGCCTGCCGGCTTCGCCGGGGGCGGCGGTCGGGCAGGTTGTCTTTACGGCTGATACGGCTGAGCAGTGGAGAGACAAGGGCAGGAAGGTTATCTTAGTGCGGAAGGAGACCAGCCCGGAGGACATCGGCGGGATGGACGCGGCGGAAGGGATTTTGACGGCATTCGGCGGTATGACGAGCCATGCGGCGGTAGTTGCGCGGGGGATGGGCAAGTGCTGCGTTGCCGGGGTCGGGGCGCTGCGTATTAATTACAAGGCGAAGAAATTTACCGTCGGCAAGCTCAGCGTTAAGGAAGGCGACTGGATTAGCATGGACGGCTCGAAGGGGCAGGTCATGAAGGGGCAATTGGCTACCGTGGAGCCGAAAATGAGCGGAGATTTCGGGAGGTTTATGAGGATATGCGACCAGATTCGCACGTTGGGCGTTCGTACAAATGCAGATACGCCGGGCGATGCGAAGCGGGCGAGGGAATTCGGGGCGGAAGGTATCGGGCTTTGCAGGACGGAGCATATGTTCTTCGAGGGCGAGAGGATCTGGCCTGTGCGGCAGATGATTTTAGCTGCGGATGATTATGCCTTGATGTTAGAGCAACTCGAAGCGGCTGAGACGGACAAGGAGAAAAAGGCGATTGAGAAGGAACACGCCACAGCCAAGAAGCGGTTCGAAGGGGCGCTGAAGAAGCTGCTGCCCTATCAGCGAAGCGACTTCGAGGGGATATTCGAGGCGATGGCGGGTCTGCCGGTTACGGTCCGGCTGCTTGACCCGCCGCTGCATGAATTTTTGCCGCAGGACAAGGCGAGCCAGGCGGAGATGGCCAGGCGGCTCGGAGTCAAGGCGGCAGACGTCAAGGCGAAGGTCGAGCAGCTTCATGAGTTTAACCCGATGCTGGGACATCGGGGCTGCCGCCTGGCGGTGACATATCCTGCGATATACCGTATGCAGACCAGGGCGATTATCGAGGCGGCCCTTAACGTCCGCAAGAGGGGCAAGGTTGTTTTGCCGGAGATTATGATTCCATTAGCGGGTGCGGTTTCGGAACTCAAGGTGGTTAAAGAAGAGATAATCGACGAGATTAAGGCGGTCTTCAAAGAGAAAAAGGACAAGATTCAATACCTTATCGGGACAATGATAGAGGTTCCGCGGGCGGCGCTGACGGCCGATGAAATAGCCGAAGAGGCGCAGTTCTTCAGCTTCGGGACGAACGATTTGACGCAGATGACGATGGGCTTTTCGCGGGATGATGCGGGCAAGTTCTTAGGCGAATACGTCAATAAGGGCATCTACGCGGCGGACCCGTTCCAGATACTCGAGGAAGATGGGGTCGGAAAATTGGTGGAAATGGGGACGAGGCTCGGAAGAAAGAAGAGAAAGAAATTAAAGGTCGGTATCTGCGGCGAACACGGGGGCGAGCCGAACAGTATCGACTTCTGCCACAGGATAGGGATGGATTATGTCTCGTGCTCGCCGTTCAGAGTGCCGGTGGCGCGGCTCGCGGCGGCACAGGCCGCAGTTCGGTGAACTGCGGCAAATTCGAAATCCGAATATCTAAATCCTAAACAAATTCGAATTACAAATGATTGAATTACCAAAACCACTGAAGTTCGGATTTTGTGGAAATTAGGGTGCATCGGGTAAGCCGGTGCAGACAAGCCGGTTAGCAAACTCTCACTGAATCTGGTTGCGTATAGGTTGCATAATTGGTACAAATTTATCTATTGAATTGCGACAGGCAATCGTTAGAATCGTGCGGTGAACTCAACTTTTCTGAAAAGGGGATAAAATAATGGTAAAGAAAAAAGCAAAGAAAAAGGCAAAAAAGAGAGTTAGGTTTCATCCAGATATGGCAAGACAGCAAGAAATAATAGACAGAGAAATAGAAAATAAAAAAGACAAAGGAAAGAAGGGCGAAGAACAATAACCAAATCGCCAATCGTTAAAATGGTGCGGTGATAACTACTTTGAAAGGGAGATATTATAGCAAAACTATACTATAATTTGAAGGAACTTTTGTGCCGAGATAAGACATTAGCTCTTATTATGCGTTCTACTCTATTGCTAATAACCGGCTCTATATTTTTCTTTTTGCTTAATTTGACTCTTCAGGAGAGATTACGTCCTTCTTGGGCGTTTTACCTCGGTTTACCTCTTTGGTGTATAGGGATACTTTGCTTGATTTATGATATAAAAAATTATAAGAGTTTCTATTCCAAAAAGATAAGCTGGAAACAAAAGCTCCTTCCCTCCTTACATATAATGCTCATTTATCCATATCACATAGTAGCTTCTGTAGGATATTTTGAAACTAACTTAAAACGCATTTATGAGATAGACAACCGCTGGTTTCTGTGTGCCTTGATATTTCTTTTTTGGTTAAGTACTTGTTATATAATGTATTATAGTAACAGGAAGAAAGGTATTATGGGGAAGCTTAAACCACATTGGAGACCGTTAGCATTAACATTTCAATCAATTATAATGATTACTACGATAATTGGTTTTTTTACTCACGCTTATATGCAATTAGGTATTGTCGACTCTATGGGAAATGTACAACAAGACTTAAAAACATGCTTGTACTTTAGTACCGTAACCTTTAGCACTTTGGGTTATGGTGACTTTAATCCTACAAAAGCAGCAAGAGGATTAGCGGCTTTTCAATCCCTTATGGGATATTTAACACTCGGAGTTTTAATAGGGTTATTTGTATCTCTTTTGAATGAAGGTCCCCAAAAAACAAAGACAGATTAAGACTTTCACTTATCTATTGTTGAGAAATTCGGAGGGGGACATACCTCAGTGAAAGATGGGCTTCGAGCAGCACAACAAGAACTTAGAGAGAAAATACCTCGGTGGTGTACTCAACCGTTATAACTATTGGATTATCACCTGATGGATAAGGTTTTATGCTCACTTTTATGCTATAGATGGTATGGAATACTTATACTATACAGTACCACCTAATACCATTTGTATCACTTTTGTATCACCGTTGCGTTATCAAAAACGGCCTTTTTAATACGCCCGGCAGGACTCGAACCTGCGGCCTTCGGGGTTGAGGTTGGTTGAGGGGGAGAACCCCTTAATAAATTAAGGGGCTAAATACGCCCGGCGATGGACGCCGGGTTCAAGAACCCCCCAATAAATTGGGGGGCTAAATATTTTTGAGATTGCCACGTCGGCCTACGACCTCGGCGCAATGACCTGCGTTGCAACCGCAGGGTAAATATGCCCGGCGATGGACGCCGGGTTGAGGGTGACCCCGCCCACAGGTGGCGGGGCTAAACGAAGAAGAACCCCCTGCGTTGCAGGGGGCTAACAGATAAGGAAAATCCTGGCTTTGCCAGGATTTGTTTTTTTATTTGACCGTCAAATAAATTTGGGGGCGTAAGATGGCGTAGAGCGTTTAGCGTATAGCGGATAGATAAGTACGAAGAGCGAAGTACGAAGTACGAAGGGGGAGGAGGGATTTGAGATTTTCGACTGCCGATTGTCGATTTCGAGTTGAGGGGTTATTTTTTCCGGGTGCGGATTAGGGAGGAGGGAGAAATAAAAAGTAAAAAGGGAAAAGAATATCGAATATCGAACAAGGAATGTCGAATGTCGATTGCAGATTCCCTTGGGGATAAATATATTAAGAATTGAGAATGTAGAATTGAGAATTTCGAAGTTGAGATTGCCGCGTCGGCCTACGGCCTCGGCGCAATGACCTGCGTTGCAACCGCAGGGTAAATATGCCCGGCGATGGACGCCGGGTTGAGGGTGACCCCGCCCACAGCACCGTAAGGCGTCCTGTGGAGTGGCGGGGCTAAACGAAGAAGAACCCCCTGCGTTGCAGGGGGCTAACAGATAAGGAAAATCCTGGCTTTGCCAGGATTTATTTTTTTATTTGGGGAAATTCAAATTTGCGAATTCGGCGTGATATTTTCGAGCAGCTTTGTTCCGCCAGAGGCGGATAAACTCCGGCTTTAGCGGCCTGGCGACACTGGGAAATTTGGAACGGCAAACTCGCGGTGGTATTTCTTAGCAGCTCTGTCATAAGCTTTGGCGGCGTCGATTTCGTTGGTGAAGTAGCCGAGGTGGTGGGTTTTTTTATCGCAGGTTATCTGGGCGGCCCATTTTTTTAGTCTTTTGTTCCAGTGTACGCCTTTGTATTTTGAGGTCCCGTGCGAGATTCTTCGCTGGTTCTGGCAGTTTTGAGTGAAAGTTGCAAGGCGGAGGTTGCTCTTGCGGTTGTTCAGGCCGTTGTGGTCGATGTGGTCCACGACGAGATTGTCGGGGGCGTTGAGGATTTGGCGGTGCATTTTTATGCTTTTGCCGTTTTCTTTTCGAACGGCGTAGTATGTTCTTGGGCCGCCTTCTGCGAACCATTGAAATCGGCTGAGCTGCGCATAGTCTTCGGCATCGACGAGGGCAAATAGGCCACGGGTGAGAGGTATTAGGCGGGGGGTGTTGTTTTGGGCTTTGGCGGCCCGTGAGGGGTAGAAATTCGGGCACTTGTGGAGGAGGGGGCGGATATTCCATCGGCCAACGGAACCGGCTTTCTGGCAGCAGATAAGGACGGCCCGGCCGGCACCGATGGCAAAGGTCGAGAAACAGCAATTATCGCATCTTTTTTCGTCGGTCATAATAAACTGACCCCCCTTCAAGGTGAAATGTGTTATTAAGTTGTTATCTCACTATGGAGGGTATTATACCATAAAGTGCGGGGATTGTCCAGAGGATTATTGCGAGAAAAAGGGCAAAGATGGGCATTGACATAAAAAGAAAAGCCTGGTAGAATCGGGCCTTTGATGGGGGGGATTTGTGGTGAGAGTAGCTCAGATGGTTAGAGCACTGGATTGTGGATCCAGGGGTCGCGGGTTCGAGTCCCGTCTTTCACCCTTTTGTTGTGTGATGCGTAAAGAATAGGGGATAGGGTTTAGGGGATAGGGGGGGATTTTCGATTTTTCTCGTATTGCGTGATGCGTATTGCGTGAATGGGTGGATGAGTCGATGGATAAATGCGAAGTAGGCGGACGGAAGAAATTAAAAGTTAAAGTGTAAAACGTAAAGCCACAGTGCAAAAATCAAAACGAACAAAACCTGAGAAGATTTATTTGGCTTTTGCGTATTGGTCCCGCAGTTTATCACAACGCTTGCGCATCTTCGCGAGGACATCGGCGTATTTAGGGTGCGAGGCGAAATTATTCAGCTGGTCTGGGTCGGTCTGCAGGTCGTGTAAAAACTCATAGACCGGTTCCTGCTCGAAGTATCGGGCATAGACATACCTTTGAGCGCGAATTCCCTCCCATTTGGGGAGGGCCTTGTTGTTCATCAGATGCTCGCAAAAGAAGTCGTTCCGCCAGTCGGATACGGTTTTTGCGCGCACGAGCGGAACGAGACTCCTGCCCTGGTAGTGCCCCGGCGTATCGAGTCCGGCGAGTTCGAGCATCGTCGCGGGCAGGTCGATGTTGAGCGCCATTTCGTCCAGCACCCTGCCGCGATTTTTTTCTGGAAGCCGGGGGTCGTAAATAATCAGGGGAACACGCAGCGATTGTTCGTAGTGCGACCACTTTCCGGCGAATCCACGGTCTCCCATGTAGTAGCCATTGTCGCCGGTGTAAATGATGATAGTATTGTCGGCAAGTTTATGTTTTTTCAGCGCCCGGCGGACGCGACCAATGACGCGGTCAACGCCGCTGAGCATGCGGAAATAGGCGCGGATATTTTTCTGATATTTTTCCGGGGTGTCCCATCGCCAGAAATATCGCTGGCGATTGAGCGATTCTTTCAGGAAGTCGGGCTGGGATTGGAAAATCGCCGGGTCGGACAAACGAGGAGCCGGTATGTCGATGTCGTCGTACATTCCATCGACGGCTTTCGGCCAGGGGAAATGATTTTTCTTGTCGCCATCCTCGGCGTGGACGGCATTGAAGCTGATAGAAAGACAGAAGGGCTGTTCGGCGGGATTGGCGCTGAGAAATTCGATAGCGCTGTCACCCGCCAGCTCGCTCTCGTGCCGCAGCGTTCCATCGGGCTGCTTTTTCAGGTATGGGTTGCGGCCTATGGGCTTGAAGTAGTCGAACATTTCCGACTTCATGCCTGAGGCATTTACGCCGTATTTACCGATGAATCCCGTGCGGTATCCTGTTTTTCGCATTAAGACCGGGTAGCTCGCGGCGGCGTGTTCGGCGTTAATCGGCGGTGTTCCGAAGGTGAAGCCGTGAGTTCGTTCGACGAGGCCGGTCAGGATAGAAGCCCGGCTGGCCGCACAGATAGAGGTAGTGACGAAGGCATTGCGAAAGCGCACACCATCCGCAGCCAGGCTGTCGATGACGGGAGTTTTCAGGATGGGGTGCCCGGCGCAGCCGAGGGTGTCGTTGCGCTGGTCGTCGATAAGAAAGAATACGATATTTGGCCGGCGCGGGTTCTGTCCGGATTGTGCCGTTTGTGGCAGGATTATCCAGGCTGAACCCGCCCCGATTAGCTTTATGAAGAAGCGTCGTGTCATTTCCATTTTCAGTTTTCTCCTCGATAAGCCGGACTATTGACTATATAGTTTCTGTATGCCGGAGTTTCCTTAGAAACATCGCACAGTTCATTTCTATACCCTTGAAGGGTAGTAAATTCCCGCGAGTAAGATTGTAACTTATTGTTCTAAAGCCACTTACCCGCGAACCCGCCGCGGCGGGGGAAATTTCAACTGAGAGCACTATAAAAGAATACCATGTTTGTATTGGAAAGTCAAGGGTTACGGGCTTTGTTCAGCCTGCAAACGAAGAGCTTAAGAGCCTACAGGGACAGGATAAACTCAGCCAAATCTTTGATTTGCTTTTTTGTCAGGCCGGAAGTTTCTCCGTGTTTGTCGTCCTTGTTGAACTTGGTCAGCACTTCCTTCATCGCGACGGCGCGGCCATCGTGCAGATACGGCCCGCTTCGCCAGAGTTCGATAAGCGTTGGCGTATCAAAGGCCAGATTCTCCTCCCTGTCCCTGCCTGTGCCAACGTCGTATTTTTTCAAATCGGTGTATAGTGGTGCAGGATGGCATTTGGCGCAGTTGGCCTGTTCGAAGATTTTTTTACCCCGTTGGGCGGCCTTGCTGAGCTTGCCCCTGACCAGATGCGGACTTGGCAGCGGTTTTAGAGACTTGAGGTATTCGTCGATAGCAAGAGCATCGGCTTCGGGGCGGACGGCGAACTGGATGTGTCTTATGCCGGCCCTGACGGCGATTTCCGCGCTGTCGCGGATACCAAGAGCCATTGCCGGCGGCGTTTTATGCGCCAGCAGCAGGTTCTTCGTATTCTTCGGGTTGCCGAGTCCGTCATTGAGCAGGTCCCAGTTCAGGGCGTCGGGCCGACCTTCTCCGGGATGACAGCTCGCGCAGCTCTGCCATTTCTGGAAGCACAGCGAGGCGTCGTTAAAGTGAGTCTCTCCGGTCCGTAGGGTTGTCAGGGCCTTTTTCTGTCCCAGCTCAATCGACTTGGCCCTGGGCCGGATTTCCGGATTTATATCCACGACACCGAGGCTGTCGGTGAAGTATTCGGCGGCATAGACTTTTGTCCCGACCACGGCCAGGCCGCGTGGACCGTTGCCGGCCAGATTGAGCCGCCTGCGCAGACCCACGAGGAACGACAGGTCGTTCGGCACATCGTCGGCCGACGACGAGGCATCCGAGACCTTCTCGCCGGCGGCGGCCCTGGCAAGTTTCTCATGAAGCTTGGCCGTGTCGATGACACTGACCTGATGTGTGCCGGCATGGGCGACGCAGATGTACTTGCCGTCGCTCGTGCAGGCCACGCCCCACGGATTGGCGCCGCCGAGGTCAACGTCGTCGAGCAGTACCGTATTGAGGAGCTTGCGTTTGGAAACGTCTATGATGCTCAGTGCGTTTGTATTCATCCAGCCCCGCTCTAATTGCGTGGTGGGAAGCTGGTAACGGGCCAGGATGTGTGTGACATAGGCGTGCTTGCCGTCGGGCGAGACACATACATCCCGCAGACCGGTGCTGCCGTTGGGCAGCTTTACGGTCGCTGCCACTTTTTTTGAGGCGGTGTCGATGATGGAGACTTCCGCCGCCACGTAGTCGGCGTCAGCGGGGCCGCCCGGCAACAGGTGGGCGGCGAACAGCAGCTTGCCGCCGGGCGTGATTGCGGCGGCGACCGGCTCGCGGAGCACGGGGATTTTCGCCGACCGCTTCTTCGATGCGAGGTCATAAACCGAAACGTTGTTGTCGAACCGGATGCAGACGTAGAGCGTTTTGCCGTCGGGGCTGATGACGGGCGCAATCGGCGTGTGTCCGGCGCGCAGGGAATAATCGACCTTGCCAGTCTTTACGTTCACAGCGTGAATCCGTCCGTTCGGTGCGGCTGAGGTAACATACAGGCGCGACCCGTCCGGTGTCAGGGCCAGTCCGCTGGGCTTATCAGGCAGGGGAATGGTTTTTGTGACTTTGCCGCCTGTAATGTCAAAGACGGCTATCTGGTTTGCCGTTGCCTCGGCGATATACAGCCGTCTGCCCTGGCTGTCCGCCACGACGTCCAGCGGCGATAGGTAATCCGCTTTGGCGGCTTGGGCGTTTCCTGCAAGGCAAATGAGCGTGCAAAGCACTGGCGCTAACAGTACCACTTTCCTGGTAATCGACATCATTTGTTATTCTCCTATAAATGTTTGCGATTTTCGGGGGCAGGCGTTTTGCCAGGGAAAAGCAAAAAGAAAGCCCCATTAGCTTTTCAGGCAAGTTATCATAATACAGCGTTTATTATCATTGTGTCAATCCCGTTAGTCCGCCCGTGGCGGATTTTCTGTTGGGACTCTAACGGGGTCAATATCTTCCAATCAAATTTACCGCCCGAACTGTTCGGGTCCGTTCTTCGGCCTCATCCGGCAGTGTACCTTTGAGCCAGGCCTTGGCCCAGTTCGTAAGCAAAACTGAGCTATCAGAGGTTCAGAATTCCTTACATATTCTATTAGTCTGTCATGATTGAATATGTAGCTTGTCATTCCTTCGCTGTCGCTCGAGGACAGGTCTGAACGAAGTGAAGAATCTCAATTGCACATTGAAAGTAGTTGTATTGCTAAAGCCGGATGCTTCGCTCCGCTCAGCA
>JAUWPZ010000068.1 GCA_030611315.1 Sedimentisphaerales bacterium | reverse complement strand
GAGCGTGCGCTGAAGATAGATGAAGCGTCCTTAGGCAAAGACCATCCCAATGTCGCCAGAGACCTTAACAACCTTGCGCAGTTGTATCAGGCGACCAATCGCCTTAAAGAGGCCGAGCCCTTGATGAAACGCGCTCTTGATATCGATGAAGCGGCCTCCGGAAAAGACCATCCCAAAGTCGCCATCCGCCTGAACAACCTGGCGCAGTTGTATCAGGCCACCAATCGCCTCAAAGAGGCCAATGCCTTTATGAAACGCGCCCTGAAGATTCTCGAAACCAGCTTAGGCCCCGACCATCCCGATACTATAGCCGTCAAAAACAACCTGAAATCGCTCTCCCAATAACCCTATACCCTATACTCTACCTCTTACGAGCATCAAGCATCCAACTTTAGCTCACTTTAGTTCACTTTAGCTCACTTTTTATTATTCTGTGGGTGAACTTCTTTGCTTTGGGTTCAGACTATAAACTCACTTCTGACAGCCAGTTATCAGCAAGCAGAGAAAAATCCGACATATTCACATCGCCGTCATTGTTCAGGTCGTCGATAAAATCGCAAACGCTCCCGCTCAGGAGGGCGGCGGTATCTTGAACAAAAGAATGAACACGAGGATACAGACAAACGCAATCGCCCCGGGCACCATGAAAATCTGCCGCCACTGGAATTTCTCGTTTTTTCTGCACTTATCCATCACAATGCCCGCAAGCTGCGTTCCCAGGAAAAGACCGACGCCCGTTGTGGCTGCAAAGACAAGGGCCTGCATTGAGCTGCGGATATCATCGCGTGCCAGTTTGTCGGCCAGTATTTGACCGGCGATTATGAAAAACACGTAAGCCAGGCCGTGCAGCGATTGTGAAGTAACTATGAGCCATTTCGGCTTTTCGTTGATATAGAATAAGTACATCAGCAGCCAGCACGCCGCTCCGATAACCAAAGTCCATTTGAATCCCGGCCCTCTCGCCGGGTCTATCATAAAGGCCAGCAGGAACCACGTTGCCGCTGCCTGGACGGCTTGTGCAATCGCCATCGAAGCCGGCACGTTCCTGGCGGGGATACCCATATCCTGCATGAACTGAGCCGTTCCCAGGAAATAGAACTGCATCAGCCCCGCGACCACCATTGAGACAAGGATAAAAATCAGGAAATTGAACTCGCCTAACATCGACATTGCCTTTGCGATGGGTGCGACGCCTGCTTTGGCCGGGGGTGTGTTCGGCATAAAGAAGAAACACCCGACCGCCATAATCAGCGACAGAATGGCCGCAAAATATAAACAGTCGCGTCCCTTTTCTCCTGTCTTGAAAATCCACCTCCAGCCCGTCAGAGAGTAGCCTACAAGCGCCCATGCTATCGGCGCCCAGATGAATATCTTCGGAGAATCGCTGGCCGCATCGAGGTTGCTCTTTGCAAGCTGGCTGAACATCAGAGAGTTCACCAGCGGCAGGGTGGCAGCGTAGCATAAAGAATAGAAAAGCATCACAACAAACAAACCTTTGAATTTAACCTTGCCGGCGGCCACGAATAGTAGAATTGCGCCGACCAGGTGCGCAATGCCGAGAATCCACTCCATGCTAACGTACTTATCTGCAAGCTGTCCCGCGACAAGGGGTGAGATAATGCACGCTAACGGCAGGGTGGCGTAAATCCAGCCGGTTTGCTTGCCGCTCATTTTCAGCGGGCCCAGCAGACGTGCTGCCAGTACCGGTGCCCAGGCGCCCCATATCGCAAACTCCATAAACATCGCAAAGCTCAAAGCAAGATACAGTTGCCAGCTCATTTCGTTCTCCTTAACTAAAGTTCACTTTTGCCGCCGGTTCTTTTCTTCCAACGGTTATCAACTGCCGAAGTTGCTCAGCCTCTCAACGGCTAATTTGATATCTGCGAACCGGTCATCGCCCGCTTCGCGTTCAATCGCCATTACTCCGTCGAACCCGATTTCTCCCAGCGCGTTCAAAAACGTCTCTGTCCCTACTTCGCCGTCCCCCCAGGGCACCTCCGCTCCCCACGTACCCGGCTGTTTCGTCCGGGTCGCATCCTTAATGTGAAGGTGTTTTATCCACGGCGCGAGTACCCGGACCGCCTCGATAGGGTCTCCCTTGTCATAAAGAATCATGTTCGCCGGGTCAAAATTAACACCTATCGCCGCGTGGTTCATTTCTTCGAGGAAATGCTTCAGCTCCTCGGCCGTTTCCTGGCCCGTCTCCAGCAGCAAAATAACGCTCCTCTCGCCGGCCGCATCGGCCAGGCATCGGATTCGGTCGTAAAACTTCTTAGCGTATGCCGCATCGCTTTCATCGATAAATCCGGCGTGCAGCGACAAGTATTTCACGCCCAGCTTCACCGTTACATCGGCTGCACCGATGAACAGCTCGCGGTTCCGCTCCCAGCAGTCGTCCGGCACAATCCCGCCCGTGACCTTTATACTGTCCAGCGACGAATAATCTTCCTGCGGAAAATCTATCATCGTGCTGCTTACGGTCCAGCTCTGCTGCTGCACCGCTGCGAGATATTCGTCTCCATTGTCTTCCACTGCTGCTCTTACCGCTAAGTGCGCGTGCTCGATGCCGATTTTGCTCATCGCGTCCGCAACACCGGCGACGCCGCTCTGTAACGACCACGTGCATACTCCTACAGGCCAGTTTTTACATTTCATTGCGCCGTTCTCCAATTCAAATCTTTATTTTCTTTACCCCGTTTCAAAAGTTTTTTTCGGGCCCTATTCAATCGAAACCTTTTCTTTTTTTCCCGCCGATTCCTTTTCCGCCGTGACGAGCCTGACCGAATCCCGCGACTGCTCCAGCGTTGTTACCGCCTCGATTTTTTCTCCTTTTATCGCCTTTGCAAAATGTGCCGTCTGGCGGGTATAGCCGTCTCCTTCGTCCACTTCCGGCGTGAAAGGCTCGCCATCGGCCGGGCATACCTTGAACATCGGCTCGCGAGTCAGGTCGTACACAATCGTTGCCTTCTCCATCACGATATTGAAGCTCATCTCGAACCCGAATCCCGGCGTCATCGCCCAGCCGCCTTCCGCCGTCACGACTGTATCCTCATTGTAAAGATACTCTGTCACTATGTGTATCAGCCCGCCGCTCGGGCCTTTTGCTCCGAAGCTGCGAACCGCCCGCGGCATCCCGAACAGATACTGAACGTAATCGGTGTCGTGAATGTGCAAATCGAGAGCCATTCCGCCGCTGCGTTTTTCGTCCATGAACCAGTTGTCTATGCTCCAGGTCGGCGCCGCTCCCAGGCGTTGAAACGTCGCCGCGATAACTCTGCCGTATTCGCCGCTGTCGATTATCTCCTTGGTCTTCGCGTATTCAGGCCAGAACCGCACGCAGTGTCCGATTTGCAAAACCTTACCGCTGCTCTTCGCGGCCGCCATCATCCGCTCGCACTCTTTTGCGTTCAGTGCCATCGGCTTTTCGCAAAGCACGTTAACTCCCGCCTCGAGCGCCTTGACCGAGCATTCCGGGTGCAGGTAAGTCGGCAGAGTTATCGAGACCGCGTCAAGCCTCGCATCGGCGAGCATCTTATCGAAATCTGTGTATAGCTCTATGCCCGTAAAATCTATCTGCTCTTCTGCGCCCTCGATATTTCCCCCTCCCTTTTTCGTATCTTCCACGATGTTCGGATTTATATCGCATATAGCGGCGATTTCAGCGCCGTCGATGTCCTTCCAGCACCTGTAGTGCATCCGGCCCATAAATCCGAATCCTGCGATACCGACTCTTAACATATTCCTAATCCTCTACTTATTCAGTTTTTTTACCGCACCAGAACTTACCAGCCGGGCCGCTGAGTCGTTCTTGATATTTTTTTCTCTGCGTTCTTTGCGCTCTCGGCGGTTAAATTATCAGGCGTTTGGCCCTTACTCTTTATATAGTGCTCACGATTGAAAATTTCCCGTTTATTCGCGGGCAAGTAACCTTAAAATATTTTACAATCCCAGTCGCGGGAATTTATTACCCTCAAGGGTATAAATTGGGCATTTTACCAGAGTAGGGCGTTTTCTCAAACTCATTTTCTCCAATATTTGACAAATCCAGCCAAAAAAAGCGTTACTTTCAGGCCGCCTCGCGCACCTGTATTGTAACGGCCTTGCTTAAAACAATACTATTGGTCCGGACCGGCTGAGGCGAACGATTGGATTTTGTGCGTTTTTACGAAAAATCTGTCGCAAAACGAAAGTTTTCAATTTCATAACCAATTGTTATTGTTCGACTTATAACGGGACAGTAGTGATAACTCGTAAATTTTAACTCAAACTAAAAATAATTTTAAACATAGAGTTTGACAGATTTTCTTCAGCAGTCTAATATAAAAAACGTTAACATAACATTTTGAAAAAAGGAGATTAAAAAATGGCAAATCAAAAAGTACAAGAAGGATTTCAATCCATACCAGTAGATCTGATTGAGATTGGCCGGGAACAAGCGCGAACATCCAAGGTAGAAGAAGGTATAGCCGAGCTGGCTGAAAGCATAAAGCGATTTGGCTTGCTCAACCCCGTTACTGTTTTCCCTAAAGAAGATAAGTACATCTTATTAGCAGGGCAGCGCCGATTATTGGCTGCCAAAGAGCTAGACTGGAAAGAGATTCCAGCGAACATCCTATCTACTCCTCCAGATGCCGTGGAAGCTAAGGCTATCTCTTATTCAGAAAACGTTATGAGACGGGATTTGACGAGAGCAGAGAAGAAGGACGCGTGTATCACTTTTCACCGACGATATGGAAATATGAAAGCTGCTTCTAGAGCGTTAGGTCTACAATATGATGAAGTTCGTGAGTATGTCAAATATGATAGGCTTCACGATGAGCTAAAAAAGCTTGTAGACGATAAAACAGTTGATGTTAACGAAGCGTTACGGGCACAAGATATATCAGAACTTCCTGATGGTACTGTCGATGTGGAAGTAGCAAAGAGAGCAGCTTTAGAACTGAAAACTTTTAATACAGAACAAAAGAGCCATCTCAAAGAGGTAGATAAGGAGCAGCCAACACTTTCACCAGAGGAGAAAATTGAAGAAGCAAAAAAACCTCGTAAAACAAAAAAATATACCATTATCCTGCCTCTGAAATATGCTGAAGGCCTTACAAAAGCCGCAACCAACATGGCTAAGACAGAAGAAGAAGCTGCGGAGATATTCATTATAGAGGGTTTGTCAAGAGAAGGGCATGTCTAATTCAACCGGCATCAGCAAGAAATCTCTGGACGAACTAACCCCTGAGGAGAAAGGCAAACTTTTAGCAAGTATAGGGAGCCGTAGAAAAAACCGTCCTCTCGACCCTATAACTGTTGCGGAGATACTTAGTCACACTCCGTCTAATCAGGAATTGGGCAAAAGGTTGGGTGTCACTTCGCGTATGGTAGGGATGTTTAAGAGCCTTTTATCTTTACCTGAAAATATCAAGCCCTATGTGAGGTCTGGGAAAATAAGCATAGATAAGGCAGTGAGGATTGCAAGTCTTAAAGATAATCTCTCCAAAGGACTCCTAGCAGAGGCTATAGCCAATGAGGTCTTTGGTAGTCTAACGGCAGATATAATCAAGCAAGTAACCCCTTTAAAAAACCGCAATGAAGATATTTCTATAGAAGATTGCATAAAGATGGTCTTAAAATCTAAGCCAATTGTAGATAATCGCTACATACTTGTGACGAGTGTTGAAAAAAGCTTGACCGAGGTTCTGAACTTAAAAGCTAGAAACCAGGGGACCTCTTTTTCAGAAATCCTGAAGGACATCTTAGAACAGAGTTTGCCTAACAGCGAATGTTTGTTATCTATTGCTGTACATAACGGGACCATTCTCTTAACTCTCAACCTGGATGGTTGGCAAGCACTACGCCAAAAATCACATGGTTTAGAAGTGCCACTTGACGAATTAGTAGAAACCTTAGCGAGGCAATGGGTTGAGATTGGGGATTGTGAATGAAACAGGATATCGCCTTTTTACAGCGGAAGGCCAGCATTACATCAAGCGGCGCAATCCTATTGGGCAGTCATTTTGTCTGTGATGGTTTTGATTGGGATAGAGAAGTAGCCATTGTTACCCATATACACGCGGACCACATTACACATTTTGAAAGGTGTCTCGGCGTTTATGACTTTATTTTCTGCTCGCCAGAAACCAAAGAGTTATTAATAACCTTGAAGGGAAATTGGCTTCGCTTAAGGAGAAACCTTATCGTTTTACCTTACAAAAAACCTTATACCTTTAAAGACGAGCGTATAACATTGTATCCTGCTAAGCATATACTTGGTTCGTCTCAAGTTCTGGTAGAGGACCGAGACGGAATTAGGATTGCTTACACGGGAGATTTTAACCTCCCTAGCACAAAGCCTATAAGCACAGATATATTAGTGTTAGATGCAACTTTCGGGGACCCCGCTCAAATTGCCAGGTGTAGCAGAGATGATATCATTGACAGGTTAATCTGTCTTGTGAAAAAGGAATTGGATACCTCATCAGTTTGTATATTAGCTCATCGCGGGAAGTTGCAGGAGGTTATGGGCATCCTGAGTGAAATGGGCATTAGTGTCCCCTTTTTATGTGCGCCCGACATTTATAAAGTGAGCATGGTTTACCAAAATTACGGCACCAACGTGGGTAATGTCCTGTCGTTAGAAGATAATGCTGCTCAAGAAATTATTCAAAAGGGCGAACGCCATATTATTTTTCATCTTTTTGGGAGGCGGTTGCAATTATTACCGAAAGAAATTCATTATACCAAAATAAGGATCAGCCGATGGGGAACAAAGGAGCCTTACTACACGATAGCCGATGATTACTATATAGTTGCCCTTTCAGACCATGCCGACTTTAACGGCACACTGGAATATGTGCGTGAATGTAAACCTAAGCTTGTGATAACTGACAATTACCGAGCTGGTTCTGCCGATTCCCTTGCTACAGAAATTAGAAATCAACTACACGTGGAAGCAAAACCTATGCCTTGATAGGCAACCTTTGGTGCTTCTATACCTTCAAGTCATTAAACCCAAATTTATTTTTCCACTTATGCTTTATCTCGTCTTCTACTAAACAGGCCTTTTCATATAAGTCAGGATGCATCTTAGCATAAAGACGGGCAACATCATTTCGCTGGAAGATACAGCACCAGCAGTTACATCTTCGGTCCCACTCATAACAAGGGCATAAAGGCAATCCCTCTGACTTGATAATATCGTATATCTCCTTTTCTTTCAGCTCCAAGCAAGGAAGCCAAGTTTTGGCTACAAACGACCCATCCTTGAGCGTAGTTTCGTGTATCCCCCATTCTGGCAGCTTAGAACGGTGCAAGCTTTCCTCAGCCCTAATACCAGAGACAATGACCACTTCATTGCCCAGCTTTTCCCTATTTGCTCTAACCCACTTATTGAGCTCTCTTACTTTCAAATAAAGGGTGCAATTTCTCATCCGCCGAACAGGAAAATGCCGCAACCTTCGAGCTAACTCCCAAAAATCTTCGTATCGCTTTAGAATTACAAGCGGCAACTCAAATAACTTAGCTATCAACTTCACGTGAGGAAGCGTTTCTAAATAATCAGCACCAGTATCTTGGTAGGAAAGAACTACATCTTTTTTAGGATACTTTCTCAAGACCTTCAAAATAGCTACTGTGGAATCTTTGCCACCACTGAAATTTACTATTACTTTAGGCATTCCTATACTCCCTATTGTGTATGTTTATCCTCAGCGGTTTTTAGGAAAGAACTTAACCCGGCTTCGCCGGGGACTTTTAGCTGCCCGGTTTCGCTATATTGCCCAAAATAACAAATTCCTATACAATCAAGTTATGGTCCAACATCATCTTATTGATTGTAATCTTTATTTTGTCGCATCGATTTATAAGTCCGCTCTAAAAAGGTCTTTTGCGACAAAACTGTCGCTTGAAACCGACGTTATTGAGCCAACAGAGGCTTTTAATTTTGCCGTAATTCATATAATTGTGCTTTTTAGACCAGACTCATTTGCGATTATCGGAATTCTCCATCCTTTGACTTAACTTTTTTTGACATTTGCTGCGGAAGCTCCATTGGCAGGCCCATCACATTTGTCAAACTGCCCTCTATTCATTCAATAAATCCTTCACCTTTTGCCTTTTACCTTATTCTACCTTCGTGTCTTTCTGTCTTCGTGGCTAATTGTCCTTGCCTATGTTGCCTATTCTCACAAAATGTTAAGATGAAAAACAGGTCAATTTTAGGTCAATTTATTGCAATTCTTGTTCATTTTGTGCAAAAAAATGCAAAAAAATGCAAATTTACGTCAATTTATGTCCATTTTTTACCCCTTTTTTCTTGCCTGTATTGCCCAAGCCACCCATCCTAACGTACCCACCCCCATATTTAGCTCAAAAACGAACATCGCAACAAAAGAAAAATTTAAAAACCTGAAAATCCCCATTTTTCCCCAAAATCCGATTTTCCAATTTTTCTTATGTGTTAACTTACGCAATTTACAGAACTGCTATTTTACTCGATAAATTTCTCCGCCATGCGCCCCCTCAAAATTTATCCCCAGGGGAATCGAAAATCCCTCGCCTTCAGGCGAAGACCTGAGTATTATAAGTTCGAAATCCGAATATCGAATTCGGATTTTACCGATTTAGCGGGCGATAACATTTTTATACCCTTAAGGGTAATAAGTTCCCGCGATTGGGATTGTAAATTATTGTTTTAAGGTTACTACCTGTGGCACAAGTTGCCCGCGAACCCGCCGCGGCGGGGGAAATTTCTTTTCGTGAGCACTATACTTAAAGAAGGTGGCTTATGACTCCGAAAGAGCGGATTTATGCGATTATCAAGGGCGAATCTTACGACCGCCCGGCCGTTACACCAATCTTTATGGCCTGGTCGGCAAATTATATCAATCATTCTTACAGGGATTATTATCTCGATGGCGATTGTCTAGTCGAAGCCCAGCTTGCCGTGACTAAGGCCTTTAATATCGACCAGATAAGCGCCATAAGCGACCCCTGGCGGGAAGCGTCCGCCTATGGGATGGAGTTTGAGTATCCTGAAAATGGGGTCGGCAAGCCCGCCGGCGCCCTGATAAAAACGCCCGACGATGTTTCCCTTGTAAAACCGCTTGATATCGAAAATGCCGAGCGGACCAGACAGCGGATTGAAAGTGTGCGGAAAATGGCCGCCGAAGTGGGCCAAACCCACAGCGTACTCGGCTGGGTGGAGGGGCCGCTGGCTGAATACGGAGACTTGCGGGGCGTGGAAGCCGCCTTGATGGACCTCATAGATAAGCCGGATTTGTTTATCAAGGCGGGCCGGATAATCATCCGGAATGAAATTGCATTTGCCCTTGCCCAGGTAAACGCCGGAGCCGATATGATTGGAATCGGCGATGCCGCGGCCAGTCTCATCGGGGCGGATATGTACAAGGAGCTTGTCCTGCCCCTCGAGCAGAAGCTCATCGCCGCCATTCACGAGGCCGGGGCCGCCGTAAAATTGCACATTTGCGGCAACATCGCCAACAACATCGCGCACATGGCCCAAAGCGGCGCGGATATTATAGACGTTGACTGGATGGTCCCGCTTGACCAAAGCAGGGAACTTGTTGGGCCGGATATCACCTTGTGCGGCAATTTTGACCCGACGGCTGTTCTTTTGCGGAGCACTGCCGAAGATGTCGCCGATGCCGCAAGGCAGTGTCTCAAAGAGGGCGGAGAGAAGTTTATTTTGATGCCCGGCTGTGAAGTGCCCCCTGCAACTCCCGAACAGAACATCCGAGCATTTTGCCCCTGTGACGGCTGCTTGATTCGCGAAGAGTTATACCCTTAAAGGGTAGTAAATTCCCGCGAGTAAGATTGTAACTTAATTGTTGTAAAGCCACTTGCCCGCGAACCCGCCGCGGCGGGGGAAATTTCAATCGTGAGCACTATAAAGTATTGAAAATGCTCAAATTCTAAGGGCTAATAACCCGGCCTGTAGTTATAATCATAGCGACGGCGGCGGGGCACATAAAATGGGTCATATCTCCTTCTGTTATCTTCAAGCTCGTCGCCTAACATGCTTAATTGCCGACGTATGTCCTGGTCCATCACCAAAAAAGCCTGTTCGAGATTTTGAAGATTTTCCTGCAGCTCCGTCAATATCTTATCAAGCTGTTCCACTCTCTTAACAACTTTTTGGCTGCTTTCATTGACCTTGCCCTCGAGGTCTTTGAGCTTGTTTTCGAACTCGGCATCGAATTCCAGCTTCTTCAGCCTGGCCCGCGATTCGGTCTCTCTGGCCCAGACATCCCGGTCGGCCTGGAGCTCCTGTATCTTTTCATCTATCTCCCGTATTCTTTCGGTATCAGGTTTCGTTTTTTTCGACATTATCTGTTTGGCTTTCTCGTAACATCGAATTGCCTGTATAAAATCGTCCGGGTCGTCTCTAAAATCCCACGTTCTGCCGGAAAAATAACCGGCAAGGTCAAGGTAGTATCTGTACGTCGGGATATTTTTCGTCTGAAGCGTCCTCGTATCGATATCCCTCCTGCTGTAAGTGGCGACAACAATCTCGCTTCCGTTTAATTGTTCCACAATGACCTTGTTCTTGTCATCCGAGAACAGCTTTCCGAAAACGAGCTTTCCGTCGCGAAGATAGAAATCCGCAGTTGTTACATAGTCCGGTCTCGCTCTCGATGTTGCCGGGCTCGGAGTTTCAACGCTTTCTGTCAGGGCCGACGTTTTGAGAACTCTCTGCAAAATGGGATTGACCTCGATTGCCTTTGAATTTGGGTCTGCCCGTCCCGCTGGAAACAGGGCAGTCGTGCCCCGCGAACGGACTTCGGATGCTCGCAGGTAACCACGTGGAGTAGGTCTCTCGTGGAGGCTGCTCGGTCTCTCATACGGACTTCGGGCGGAGTAAACGTTTGTAAGGCAGCAAAAGGCCAGAATTAACAGCAGCGTCCCCGTGCTTATGGTGCCGGTGATTTTCATAGTTCTAATCCTCCAATCTAACCGGTTCCTTTGCAACAATTGCAGGAATTATACCACATTTTAAGCCGAATGGCCAGAATAAAAATAACAAGATGACCGATTTTTTGCGTACTAATCGCTCATAAAGCCCATTATCGGCTCTTTTGGGAATTGGCCGGACGGATAAATTGTATTATCGGTCGCGACGCGATGGAATGACCAGAGCGATTGCAGCAGGACGATGCGGTTTACTATCTCCCTCTGTTTCTTCAATCGCCAATCGAAAATCGGCAATTGACAATCTCTTAGCTGTTTATCAACTGGTATGCCCTGAGCAGTTCGGCCACGCTCCAGGCCTGGGCGAAGCACCCTCTGGGCTTATGCGGTGGGGCGCCATCGAATATCTCAGAGACGCTGCAAAGGCAGGCGTCTTCGGTTAGATGCTCCAATAAAGGCCCGATAAACTCCGCCGCCTGCTTTTTACTTTGTTTACTGTACTCATTGACCTTCAGGAAGGCCTCAACGAACGGCCCAATCAGAAATGGCCAAACTGTTCCCTGGTGATACGCCTCATCACGCTGTGACTGCGGACCGGTATATGTCCCTTTATAGCGATTGTCCTGAGTATTCAACGTTCGCAGGCCGTAAGGCGTCAACAGGTGCTTCTGCACTGCATCGACCACCGCTTTTTGCTGCTCGGCCGACAAGGGTGAAAAGGGAAGTGAAACAGCGAATATCTGGTTCGGACGAAGGCTCGAATCGACCGAGCCGTCGGGCGAGATGCAGTCGTTTAAGTAACCTGTGCCATCGTTCCAGAATAATTCACAGAAACTGTGCCTGGTTTGTTCCGCCATCGAATTGAATCGATTTGCGGTGTCTATGTCCCGGCCGGCGTAAAATTGGGCCAGCCAGCTAAGACTATTATACCACAGCGCGTTAATCTCGACTGCTTTGCCGCCTCTGGGCGTATAAGCGGCACCGTTATATTTGGCATCCATCCACGTTAGTTGTGTTTCATCATTGCCTGCCGTTATTAGCCCGTTGCTGCAGCTCCGAATGCCAAAACGAGTGCCCTTATGGTAAGAATCGATAATCCACCGGATTGTCGGCATAAGCTCCTGCATGAAAGTCTTTGAGTCTCCCGTAGCGTTTAGATATTGAAAAGCTGCGTTGATGAACCAGAGAGAAGCGTCCACACTGTTAAAGTACATCGTATCGTTTCTGTCATCGAAGCGGTTCGGAATCATACCTTCGTCGGCTGCTGCAGCAAAGGTGCTCAACACCGATTTTGCTTCGTCATACCTGCCCGTTACGAGCAGCAGACCAGGCAGGGCGATAAAGATATCTCTTCCCCAGTCTGCGAACCACGGATAACCGGCCAAGATAGTGCTTCGGGGGATATGGTTTGTTTGACGTTTTGTAATGAACTGGTCGGCGGCCAAACAAAGTATTCTATGGTTTTTGTTTTTATTATTTTTGCCGGCGGCTACAATACTGTTTTGGTGCTTGCGCAGAGACTCGCGAATTGTGCCAATATTGCTATTTATCGGCTGCCCGGGCTTGTAGCGATTGCTCAGGTTTGCCCAAAATACAATTTTCGTCGGTTTTTCCACGCGGCACTTAAAGAATCCGGGCGTCCACAAATCCTCCATAAAGTCTTGGCCTCTCTCCTTGTCGTTACGATATACGAAATTAAACCACCACTGCTCGTCCTTTTCGAAGTTCGAAGCGGGACAGCTTAAAAACAATTCACAGCTGCCGGGCGTATCATTCCGAACCAGCAGCCCGTCGTCGACCCGCCTCGAACACAAGGGAGCGTAAGATTTTTGAAGTGAGTGAAAATCCCGTAAGCCGACAAATGGCCGCAAAACGAATTCCGCCGGATTAGCAACGTTCTTAAAATCATACATCAAAACCGCCGTGCTCGTGTCACGAAGAAGATATACTGATTTGGTCACTTCGAGTTTGTCCAGTTGGTAATCGAAATGAACCCCGGTATCCTGACGGAATTGCTTGAGAAGAGTAAAACCTTGCGGTGTAAATTTCTCATTGAATTCGAAGGTCGAAAGATTAAATATCTTTCCCGTGTTGCCGCTTTGCGACAGTGTCCCGGATTTTCTGTAAGGTACTCTGCCGGAAGAGGGCTCGCCCTTGAATATCACCATCTCCAGGCACATGGCCAGTGCCATTATTCTGTTGGTCGGTGGGTTAAGCGCGCCGATGAGCAGGCCGTGATAGCCTCTCGTATTGCAGCCGACGATTGTTGAAGACGAATAGTCGCCCCGGCCGTTTGTCAATAACCATTCCTTAGTCAGTAATTCCTCGACTCCTTTGTCGCTTGTTGATATGCACGAGGTTGTCGCACCGTTGGTCTTTTGCGGTGTTAGCACGGTCTTACTCCCAAAACATTATCGCGGCAAATCCAAGAATCACCGGTTGATTCAAATAGCTAAAAAGTATCAAAGTGTCATAGGCTCTAAGTTGTCGTTTTCAAATCAGGCGAATTTTGGTTTCGAGACAGCAATTTCGAAAAGTAATTTGTCGCAATCCGTTTTCGTGCGGGAGAAAATATACCCCCAGTTACCCGGCCTCTTAGATGGTCCTTGTCAACGCCTTTTTTTTTGACCGCATCTAAGTGGCCCTGCTTGGAACAACGGCTGTGAAGATTATTCAACACGTTCATAAAGTTTATATAAGAGTCATAAGGTGAGTCGTAAGGATTAAAGTATTTATGAACGTCGCCGTCGGCAAAGTATTTTGTACACATATAGTAAAAATGGTCTGAGGCCTGAAGCTTTCGCCAGTCCGAAATAATTTTTTTATCGTTTGTTTTCTTGACTTTTTTCTCCAGGCGGTAAAGCTCATGGATGGCGTTCGATTGCATGGCGTTTCCAAGCCACGCCGAGAGGTCTCGTTCGGTATCCGCCCAGCTTATAATATGAGGAACATCAACTATACCGGTAGTCTCGTAGCTTTGAACTACCTCGCTTGGGGTTTTGAAATTATTATCGGGATGCTTTAGTACCTCTTCCGGCAGGTGCCTCACGAAATCGAATATGCCCGTAACCTCCCATTGGTGTTCTCCGAATGTCTCGTAATCCATAAACAGATTGACCACATTGCCGTTGCCGTTAACATTGCTTATCCATCGGGCGAACTTGTCTGCCGTCAATGGCCACTCAGCCCAGGAACGGTTGGAAAATCTAAACGCAATATCGTCGCTCAGAGAATAGTTTTTCAGAAGAAGTTTCAGCTTCGTGCAGCCCTTGGGCTGATAGACAAAATTCGGGCTTCGCGTACCGAGTATGTGGTCTGCTCCTTCCGTTATTATCGCATCGAAATCGCCCATCGACTCAATAAGATTAGCTAAATCGTTATTGTATATCAGCTCCGTATTTCTAAATACGCGAGGCTTTTGTCCAAAAAGAAAGTTAATGGTTTCTGAGTGCTTGTTGACCTGCTCGACGAGTTCATCACGCGAGTACAAAAAGCTTAAACTGTGATAATACGTCTCGCCCAGAAACTCCACGCAGCCCGTTTCTGCCAGAGCGTCAAAAGTGCTCATTACTTCCGGAGAATAACGCTCGAGCTGTTCCAGCAGGATTCCCGTTACGCTGTAAGCCACCTTGAACCTGCCGTCGAACCTGCGTATTGTATTCAGAAGAAGGCGATTGGCCGGAAGATAACATTTATTTGCCACCTTCCTGCATATCTCACTATTTTTGGAGTCGTCGAAATACTCGTCGTTTTCGTCGAATACAGTGTAGTGTCTTAATCGCGGAGGCTGGTGAACCTGGAAATAGAAACATACCGAAGCCATATTATAGTGCTCACGATTGAAATTTCCCGTTTGTTCGCGGGCAGGTAACCTTAAAACAATAATTTACAATCCTAATCGCGGGAATTTATTACCCTTAAGGGTATAAAATTCAAATTGCAAAATGCGAATATCAAATTCACACTGCAAAATGCAAAATTTTTCTCCTCTTTATTTTTGAAATTTTATCTGTTATTTTGACTTTTAACTTTTGATTTGTAAATCAAACCCCAACCAGCATGCCTTCATAGATTCGAAGGCACTTCTGTGCGCTGTCTTTCCACCGCAGTTTTCTGACCTCAAAATTGCCGTGATTTGCTAATGTCTCCTGCAGTGGGGGATATTTCAATACCGCCACAATCTTGTTGGCGATCTCGTCGACATCCCAGAAGTCAACTTTCAATGCGTGCATCAAAACTTCCGACACGCCGCTTTGCTTGCTTATTATTACGGGAACATCGTTGTCCAGCGCCTCAAGTGGCGCGATTCCGAACGGTTCCGATACTGAGGGCATCACATACAGGTCGGCCATTTTATAAATCTTGCGAACGTCTTCGCCTCGCAAAAAGCCTGTGAACACCACCTTTTGTCCGATGCCGAGTTCTGCCGCCATTTCAATGGCATGGTGCATCAGGTCGCCGGAGCCGGCCATAACAAACTTCACGTTGCCCATCACCTCCAGAACTTTCTTTGCCGCATGCAGAAAGTACTCCGGCCCTTTTTGCATTGTGATTCGACCTAAGAAAAGGACAATTCTCTCATCTTTGTCGATGCCGGTTTCCGCCAGGCACAAATCGCTGCTGCCGTTACGCTCCACACCGTTATGCACCACTTCAACTTTTTCTCCGCTGATGCCGTATCGGCTGATTATGATACCGCGAGTAAAATGACTCACCGCGATTACCTTGTCTGCCCGCTCCATACCATTTCGCTCGATGTCGTAAATCATCTGGTTGACATGCTCTCCGCTGCGGTCGAATTCGGTCGAATGAACGTGCACTATCAGAGGTCTCTCGCTCATTGCCGCAACCGCAATTCCCGCAGGGTACGTCATCCAGTCATGAGCGTGGACGATATCGAAGTGTTCATTTTCAGCCAATTCGGCGGCAACCGCTGCGTAACGATAGACCTCGGTGTACATATCGCTGCTGTAGTGTGTAGAGCTTATAAGATGACTTGCTGAGTTGACGCTCCCTCCGTGCATTTCGTGCTTTTGCCTCAGGCTCTCTTCGATTCGCTGCTGGTAAGAATTTGGGGTCGAATAAGGCTGTAGCGGCGAGTTGATTGTGCGAAATGTTACATTTTCAAGCTCACTTATCTTCAAAGACGCCTCTGACGAAAGAAAATCGGGGCCTATAAGCTTCACATGAGGTGAGTACTGGTTTCCGACCATTTTCGGCAGAACAAAGGTAACTTGCACGCCAATTTTGTCCATCGCCCTCGTGAGTCCGTAGCAGGCTGTACCCAGTCCTCCACTGATAAAAGGGGGGAATTCCCACCCTAACATAAATACTTTCATATTACCCCCCTTTGGTTTAGTCCCATAATCATCTGCTCGATAAGATGTTACAAAGAATTCCTTCTCAGACCCGACCTAAAAAGCAATCTGTTCAAAGGCTGCCCGGTTGTGCAGTCCAGTTGCGCCTTCCGGTTATCAGGTTATCGACAAGAAACTACCCAATCTTAATTTCAAGCTCGTAAAAATAGCGATTTTTACGCGAATTTACCTTGGTCTATATTATATAAATCGGGATATACGCTCTGCTAAGTTCAACAAATTTTCTAAAAGATTGATTTTTGGTACTGATAATCCCTGTTTTTATAGGGCGAATGCAAGTAACGGGCGATTTTCATTAGCAATAATCCATCAAAAAAAGCCGTTCCGCATCAAAAAAACGGGACGGCTTACTACGAATAAAACTGCCGCACAAGCATAAAACGTGCGGCCAAAAGATGTTAAGGCAGCGCTTCTAAAGGTCTTGTGGCTTGACCGTGGTCCGGCGATTGGCCTGCGTACGGGCTATCGCTGCGTCAAGCATACTGTAAACCTTATCGCTGATTGCTTCAAGAGCGTCGGATGAGGTCATCATCTTTTTGCTCTTGATATAGGCCTTAACTTTGCTGGCTACAATCAAGGACTCTTTTTTACCTGCCATTCTAAAACCTCCATGCAAAAAAAGTTAATATTGTAACAGTCCGGTACTAAATCCGTAAGTCCGGCACATTCTAAAGTGTTGTTATTACATACAGCAGGACCGGTTTGCAACAAAAAAATACGCCAAAATGCCAATTTTTTGCAATCTCAGAGGCGATACTCAAAAATGCCTCTTCCCAAGGCTCAACCAGAGAGTTCCTCTTTTTTGGAACGCCTTGTGTTTTTTAATAATTTTGCCTGTTTATTTTGACGAAGGACTTGTCAGGGCTTGTCCCGGAAAAAATCACAATGAGCCGGATGTGGTTTTTGGTCCGGGGCGGATTGAAAATGAACAAAAACATGCAAAAAGGGTCTTGGAAAGGTTTTCCATTTTTCAGGAAGTCGGAAAATGGAGGCCAAACACAGATTGTTTCGGAGAAATAAAATGCCAAAGCGTTCCAAAAAATTCCACAAATCACAGGCGGACCTACAAGGTTTTGTTGTTGTTGCTTTTGCAAAGGACTGGGAGCAGGCCAGAGAGTACGAATCTCTCTTGAAGGTCAATGATATACCCTCTGTCGTACAAGGACAGGACGAACACGCAATAGGTTGTGAAGAGCTTGCCGTGATGGTTCCCGAAGAAAATCTTGATGAAGCGCACGTCGTAATAGAGTCGCAGAATGCCTATGATGATTTTTATGATTATTCGATGGACGAAGAAGACGAAAGCGAGTTCGACGGCGACTTTTTCGAGGATGATTTTTAATCTCCGGACGGTCTCAAACTAAATTGTGTGCAATAATTTTGCCGGCCTGCTTAATGACTATCTGTTTCTCGGCAGGCTTGGAAAATCAAAATACTGTGGGGCTGATAAATGAGTGAAGAACATTTCAAAGAGCAGCGCGGCGGACAGGACCGAAGGCAGAGCGTTGTTGACAGAAGATTGGGACTCGACCGTCGGCGTGGGCCGGGGAGACGGAGAACCGACGACCGTAAGTCTGCTGAAGAAGGACAAATGTCCGACGAGCAGTTTGAGTTCCTGATGGCCATCGATGAGTATAAAAGAAAAAATACGAGACCGTTCCCGACATGGACAGAGGTACTCGAAGTCATCAAAGCGCTGGGATACAGAAAAGTCGCTGACCCGGAATCACTTCAGCCGTTCACAAAAGATGCTGAGCCGGATAAAGTACCCTTGGGAACATGGCAGGACTAAGGGGCTGTAAAGAAATAACCTGTGCAACACGGACTTTCATTGAGGGCGGATAGTGTAGTTCCATTCGCCGTGGAAATCATCACGTGTGAACCTAATGCCGGCCATTTGCTCGTCAGCGACTTCTATCTTCGGCGGGTAATTCTTAGGACCTGTAAATAAATTATCTTCCATTTTTGGCTGGCTGTGGCTTCGGCTGGCGGTGTCAGCAAAACTCGGACTACCAACCAGTAGGCCTGCGTTTTGCTTCCTTGCCAGCCTTGTCCTCGCTGGAGCCAAAACGAAACCTTATTTTTTTACAAGTCCTAAATAAATCTGGATTCCCGCTACC
>JAUWPZ010000175.1 GCA_030611315.1 Sedimentisphaerales bacterium | reverse complement strand
GACAGGGTCAATTACAGCGACGGCTCACATCCGCAGGATTGCCCGGGCGGTGTGGACCTCTGGCGGCCCCAGGCCGACGGCAACGGGGCATCTTTGAGCAGGATTGACCCGAATCTATACGGCAACGACCCGAACAACTGGGAACCAGCCGACCCTCCAACCCCCGGCCGATAGAATCCAAGTCAACTACGGCTTTTTGGATTTCGCCTCTTTAGGTCCTTCAACCGCAAGCAAATCCGCACCGGCGAAGTGACCAAACATTTGCAAGACACTTGACCGGCGTGCTCGCCGGGTTACTCCGCCAAAGGCGGACTCGCTATACAGGAAATATCTGGTTTTACGGACAAATCTTAAGGACCTGACAAGTTGCGGTCGCAAATAAGGAGAAAAGACTATGAAGCGGCGTTCATTCCTCAAACTTACCGGTGGCGCCTGTGCCGGGGCGATTCTGGGAAGCAATTTATCATTTGCCAAAAACCCAAACAATAATTCAGCACTCGGCAGAGTCTCCATCGACCGCCGGATGCTGCGAAGCAGAAATCAAAACCGCTCGACGGTGGTCTGTCAAAACGGTATTGTCTGCTCGAGCCAGCCCTTAGCCAGTATAGCCGGCATCGACATTCTCAAGGCCGGCGGTAACGCTATCGACGCCGCTGTGTGTGCCAACGCGATGCTGAGCGTCGTTGAACCGATGAGTTGTGGGCCGGGTGGCGATTTGTTCGCAATTGTCTGGCTCGAGAAGGACAAGAAACTGTACGGGCTCAATGCCAGCGGACGTTCTCCTTATAACTGGAGTCTGAGCGATGCCCTGGCGCTTGGACTGAAAGGAATACCCATTTACGGGCCTTTGTCCTGGAGCGTTCCCGGCTGCGTGAGTGGTTGGGCGGCATTGCTGGAACGTATGGGACGGTTCGGATTCCAACAAGTTCTCGAAGCGCCCATCCATTACGCACGAGAAGGTTTTGTGGTATCACCTATCATCGCCGGCTACTGGGGGTCCGTTAACGCCGGGAAATTCCCGACGCTGGCAAAAACGTTCGCACCTAACGGCAGAATACCCCGTTTCGGAGATATCTTTAAGAATCTCGATATGGCGAGTTTTTTTGAGATTATCAGCAAAGGTGGCGCCAAGGCCTTCTACCGGGGCCAAATTGCCGAAAGAATCGTCATTTTCTCCAAGGCAAACGGGGGCCGGTTTTCAATGCGCGATTTTCGTGACCACACCGCCGACTGGGTTGAGCCGGTCAGCGCCGACTATCGTGGCTATGATGTCTGGGAGCTTCCCCCCAACGGCCAGGGTATCGCCGCTTTGCAAATACTAAATATCCTGGAGAATTTCGATATTTCTTCACTGGGGCCCAACTCGGCCGAACACCTGCACCTTTTTATCGAAGCCAAGAAGCTGGCCTTCGAGGACCGCGCCGTTTACTACGCTGATATGGATTTTGCCGAGGTCCCGCTGAAACAGCTTATTTCCAAGGCCTATGCCAAAGAAAGGGCCAAGCTGATTGACCCCAAACGTGCGGCACAAAAAGTCGCTCCGGGCAGACTGTCCGGCCCATCCGATACAATTTATTTGACCGCGGCAGACAAAGAGGGAAATATGATTTCGCTCATCCAGAGCACATACTACGGCTTTGGTTCGCAAATGGTGCCGGACGGCCTTGGTTTCGCCCTGCAGAACAGGGGGCAGCTTTTCTCGCTTAATCCGAACGACCTTAATAAGCTCGAACCGCACAAACGCCCTTTCCACACCATTATCCCGGGCTTTATGACCCAGAACGGCAAGCCGGTTTTTTCGTTCGGCGTAATGGGCGGCGACTTCCAGCCGCAGGGACACTCGCAGGTGCTGATGAACATAATCGATTTTGGAATGTCCCCTCAGCAGGCCGGTGAACAGCCGCGAGTGGCGCATTTTGAAAGCTCCACGCCCACCGGACGCAAAATGGCCGACGCCGGCAGCGTTGGCTTTGAACGGCATATCCCCGACTCGGTCAAAGAGGAACTTGCCGATATGGGACATAAGCTCAGGTCCGGCACAGAAGCTTACGGCGGATACCAGGGAATCTGGATAGAACCGAATCCACGTCGTTACTTCGGCGGCTCCGACCCGCGCAAGGACGGCTGCGCGATAGGCTATTGACCAGAGCGTTTCGGCCTTTACATTAGCTGCTCAACTTGCAAATCAGGCGTTTGACATTCCGGATGCGAACGCTAAAGGCCGGGTGCGTGGAAAAGTAGATGCCGAGGTCCAATTCTTCCATGTTTTGCTTCAACTCTGCCAGACGCGATAACAACCGCACCGAGCCTTGCGGGTCGTAGCCGGCGGCGGCGGCTAAGCGCACTGCCAGCTTATCGGCTTCGGACTCGAGGTCCTGTGAATAGGCGCTTTCCAGGAACTGCACGCCGACCTTTTGAAACCATGCGGATAAAAGGCCGCGGACCGGTGTAATTCGTGATGCAGCGGAGATTGCCGTATTGCTGATGATGCGGTCCATCGCGTGTCCCCGGATGACGTGGCCCATCTCGTGGGCGAGGATAAACGCAATCTCGTCCCGGTTGCACCGGCAAAGCTCCACCAGCGAGCCGGTTATGAAGATAAAACCGCCCGGCAGAGCGAAGGCGTTGGGTTCGCCGCCCCGGACCGCCTCGAAGCTGAACGTGCGAAACCTGTTGACCACGCAGGCAGCCAGGCGAGGGCCGATTTTGCTCAGCATCTGCTCGAGCTGCGGCTGCGGCTCGGAGCGAAGCTGCCGCCGGATTTCGCCGGCCAGGTCCCGCCCGACATCGTTCTCGACTTTAATGGCGTCGGCCTCGGTGCCGGTCATTGACTGCCATATCCACTTGGCCTTTCGAACCTTCGGGCCGACCTTCCTGCCCATATTGTAGAATAGTCCACTCACCGTCTATCGGTTCCCTGTTAATACAATACTGACTGAGAACTGATTGTAAACCGGCAGCAGGCCGGGAATCAAGTAGAAACTGATGACCGCCTTAACATTCTGATAGACTCAAAGATGCCTTCCGCCGGTCCGCTATGTATATGTACGAATAAACGGCTTTCCCTCCCGGTTCTGTGAACCCTTTGGGCTATTTGTTTATCAAACATTAATTAATATTCAAATTCAACAAATTCAACTTAATTTGTGTTAGAACAAATTACGCTCTTTTTCTACGACGCAGAGCTACAAGTCCAAGTCCAAGTAAGGCGATTGTCGCCGGCTCGGGAACCAGATATACCGCGGTTTTGCCCGCTACGGCTGCGTCGAAGTCGGTGAATACGAAAGGTGTATCCACAGAACCATACAGAGTGTCAAACCAATCAGCGCCATCACCAAAATCATAGGTGGTAAGGAAGGTGCCGGCGTCGATAAAGCCCTGCATCTTACCCGTCACATCGGCATCGCCGTCCTTGCCCTCTAACACGAGGAGACCACCGGGCAGAAAATCTATCCAGGCTACGCCATCATCGCTTTCATTCATCTTAATATCATCGCCGACTTCAATAGTCGCATCACCGAGCGCTCCGACTTCCTTACCGGCGTCACCCAAGACCACAGTGGCCGTAGTGCCGGTTTGATCGGAACTTTCCTCATTTTGCACAAGGAGGAAATCATCGTTAACGACAATCAGGCCGGCGGTCATAACGAGGCTGGCCGTACCGGCATTCTTCTTGCCCATTGCAAAATCATCCGAGACGATAATCTGACCGCCGCTCATTTCGATGCTGCCTGTACCGCCTTCAAAGGCAAGTCTAAGGTCGTCCTTTTGGTCAGCGATGGTCATATCAATCAGACCGCCGCTCATAATGATGGTACCTACGCCACCTACGCTCTTGCCAATATCAATGCTGCCATCCAACTTTCCGGCAATCGTACCGCCGCTCATAATGAGAGTGCCTATACCTTCCTGGCCAATGTCAAAGCTGTCGTTAACGGTAATCAAACCGTCGCTCATAGTGAGGACGCCTACACCCCCGTTATGGGCAATTTCAAGGTCGTCTGTAAGCGTAGCCACTCCACCGGATATGTTCATGTAGCCGTGGCCGACTCCCTCTAATCCGTCTTTATACGAAATTTTGATCTTCTTTGCCTTCACCGTACCGCCGAGCATATTGAAGACGCCTGTACCGTATTCGCCAATTTCCAACTCCTCGCTACCGTCCTCAACGCTAATCGAGCCGTCTATCAACTCAAGTACTCCGTAGTCGCCCGGCCGAGAACCCAGCCTGATTTCACTGGATGTAGTAATTAGAGTTCCACCGTTCACCGTCACTACGACGGGAGCGGTCCAAACCGCCTGGTAGTTGTTTTCCGCAGTCCCTCCGAACATAGTTCCATGCACAGTGTTCCTGCTAATAAACAGCTTCTTGCAGACCGCATCAGTCCCAGTAGGAATATAAACGTGAACATCGTCTGCGAGAACACCAATGCCTCCAGTGATCGCGACATTTATAGTGCCATCGGGCAGTGTATCGTCGGGGTATCCCTCCTCACCTGGGTTCCAGTTCGTAGCGGTACCCCAGAGTTGGTCGCCGCTGTCATTGTCCCACCACATGTACCCCGCCGGTGCTCTACCGGCCATACTCAGTACTAACACAAAAGAAACTAAAACAATTAATCTTTTCATAATTTAACTCCTCCTTTACAACATAATTACTTAAAATTCGTTTTGGCAACGAGCCAAAACGTCCGTTGTCTCCGACAAGCATCGCAAAACATCAAAAACGCTCTGCCCGCCGCAAACGACAAACAAGCAACAAGAATCTTCACCAAATCCTGTACTTGCCTAACGAAACTAGTGGCTTGGCTTGCCCCACGCAGGCAGCCAGGCCTGTATAAGAGATGTAAGCTGAAATGAATAAAACCTTGCCTCCGAGGCATCACCCTCACTCCAGCTTCATCACCTCTCTGTCCAAACGCATTACAGAGCAAAAGTCCAAAACGTTATTTATTTTTAACAAATACGTTGCTTTTACGTACCTGCTCTGACGTAAATGTCATTTTCTGAGACTTGACTCCTCCTTGGGCAAGCCGGCTTACTCTACAGGACAAAACCAATTCCTGCAGGCTCTCAATGAAACCACACCAAATTCCCTATGGTCTCTATGCTACTCACTTTTACCATATTACCCATAGTCTTGTCAAGAAAAAAACTTTGTTAAACTGCGAAACTTTGGTCAAAATTATGAAAAAAAGCATAACTTCTGCATTTACAAGCCTTTAGAGGCTTCTTTTCTGTGGATTTTTCTGCTGAATTGCGATTTTTTTGTCTTTTTCCTCGGCCGGGACTACCCTGTTAAGCCTTTTCTGGCGGATTATTTGGAGATTATAAGCTCTAAGCCCGTTTCAAGACAAGATTTCTGGTGCCTACCCTGCTAACGGCAAGGGGATACAAGAGGTTTTTCTGTTTTCATTTTTTGACATTCGAGAGCGCATATTTGCCAAATCTCCTCAAGCACACAACACATCACACACAATCAATGGACAAAAAAAAACAGGGCCTGATTCGATTGAATCGAAACAGGCCCCGGATTACTGCAAATCCACAGGTTGTTACCGTTATCGATTAATCCAACGGGAATTCCTGCTTGTCAAGGAATCTCTGCATCAGCAAGGCGAAGTCCTCGAAATTAATCGACCTCTCGCCCTCCGGCCTGGAATCATATAACTCAGCAGGAGATATATTCAGATAATCCACCTGCCTCGGAGCCTCGGTATTGCCGGTCATGACGTTTTGAATCTCGGCCTTTGAGAGGGCGAAGTTGTAAATCTGTACGTCATCGATATAGCCGTTCCATCCCATGCTATCATCCCCGTCCCCGTACTTGCCGCCCCTGCCGACCATAACTCTGTCGTATCCCGTCGTGGCGCCGGTTTGTGCATTATCGTCATCTGAAGGGATGTCCAACTCTCCGTCAATGTACAACTTCAGCCCAACTCCGCTGGCCCAGGTCACCGCAATGTGCTGCCAGCTGGTGGTCTGAGTGTATTCGCTGCCCTCGTCTTCCTCCTGACCTTCGTCGGTTGTCACCCCATACTTGATCAGGTCCTCGGTGTCGCCTCCGTCCTCGTCATAGCGTATATTCCTGCGGTCATTTCCTGAGGGCTCTTCGAAGATGATGAAACCGGCATCAATGTCTGTCGCATTAGACTTAATCCACAAAGCGACCGTCAGACCATACAGGCCGTCCATATATACGTTCGCATCGTTATCAATCACGTACTGACCTTCATAGAAGTCAAGACATCCGCCGATTTTGCCGGCTTCGACCCAGGTTGCATCGTTAATATCGCCGGTGCGGTTATTTCCGCTGCTGTCGGCAGCAATCGTTGCAGCGGCGCCGTCATCGAACTTCCAGTGCAGCAGCATTTTGCCGGTTCCCGTGTGATCGCTTGTAAGCCAGTCCGCCGACATTACTTCAACCTCTTCATGAGTAACCTCGCAGTCGTTGCCGGCGTAATCTAAGTCGGCAAACTCCTCTGTACGCTCCGTAGGCTCACATCTTTTCGCATACAGGCTGATATCATCGAAGTAAACCAGGCCTGAACCGCCCGCAGTGCTGCCGCCTTCCTTGCTGAACCCGATTGCAATCGAGGTTACATTCGTCAGGTCAACGCCGCCAAAAGAGGCCAAATCGATAATCCACGGGTGCCAGCTTGCCTCCTGTATATCACTCATATCGTGGTGGTAATCCACGCTG
>JAUWPZ010000117.1:2500-10946 GCA_030611315.1 Sedimentisphaerales bacterium | reverse complement strand
CATAGAATGAGATGTTACTGACCGAACAAAGGAAACTCTCAGTTCGCAAGTCAGATTTTTCGCTGTCGCTCAGAATGACAAATGAGTGTAAGACATTACTATGAATAGGGTTACGATATGCCAGAAAATAATTTCGCACCCGTAATTAGGTATCTGAATTTCATCTTGGCGCGGCCGCTGCGAAGCCATATACTTTCTTCGAATATTGCGAAAAAAGAAAAAAAGGGCAATTGCAAATGAGTGAACATCTGACAGACCTGATAGCGGCGCCCCATACGCCGATGCATCCGGACGGCAGCCTCAATCTCCAGTTAATCGGCAAGCTGGCCCAATGCCTGATAGACAATGGTATTAAGGGGGTTTTCGTATGCGGCTCAACAGGGGAAGGCATTTTGCAAAGTACAAATGAGCGTATGCAGGTGGCGGAGAGGTGGAAGGCCGAAGTGGGCGGCAGTATGGCGATACTGGTCCAGGTGGGACAGCATTGTCTAAAAGAAGCCAGGGTACTTGCCGAACACGCTGAAAAGAAAATCGGGGCCCGCGCAATAGCCACTCTGGCGCCAAACTATTTCAAGCCAAAGACTATCGATGACCTGGTTTCGTTTTGTGCTGAAGTCGCATCGGCCGCACCGGGGACGCCTTTTTATTATTATCATCAGCCGAGAAACAGCAACGTGAACTTCGCAATGGTCGATTTTTTACGTATTGCCGCCGAGCGAATCCCAAACCTTGCCGGCCTGAAATACTCGCATGGTGACATGTTTGATTACGGGCGATGTCTCGACTTCGAAGACGGAAGATTCGATATACTCTTCGGTATAGATGAAGCGCTGCTTGCGGCTTTGGCGCTCGGGGCCCGCGGCGCAATCGGCAGCACTTACAACTTCGCCGCCCCGCTCTATCACGGTATCGTAAAGGCATACGAAGAAGGTGATATGGCCTCGGCACAAAGGCGGCAAGCTCGGGCAAGGGAGCTTGTCACCGTAATGGACAAATACGGTGGCCAGCCGGCCATAAAAGCCGCGATGAAAGTAATCGGCATCGACTGCGGGCCCTGTCGTCCGCCCCTGCGAAGCCTTTCAGATAAGCAATGCCGGGAGTTTCAAGCTGACCTGGAACAAATCGGCTTTTTTGGCTATTGCTCGAAGATAACATAATAGCGTGCACCTGCACGAAGCAAACATCAAGCACACCACGCTGAACAGGCCGGGTGCCCGTCACGATTGTAGGTAGATTTTTCAGGCCTTCAACTCCAACTTTCCGTCAATAATAGCTATCACCTCTCTGTCATTCCCGCGAAAGCGGGAATCCAAGCCTTAAAGCGACTATCGACATACGAATAAGTCCAAATACACAGGTTTTTTACCTACAAAGATGACGTGCACCCGAACAGGCCCAACAAACACGGGGCGGTGCGCAGCACCGATTTGGCTACATATTGTCGTGGCGTTTCAAAACCCAGGTGGGCACGCACCTCTTGAAACGTGCTCTCGATAGGCCAACGGGCCGTGAACCAACTGACTATTTGTTCAGCGCTGAGGTTCGTATCGGTAGTGTAAAAGTACTCATCCCGACGTGTGCCTTGAATATCGCGGACAAAGACCCAGCGAATGGGCACCAAACCCGCACCGGACTTATACCAATGCCCCGTACCGCTGACCAATTGAACGCGGCGGTCACCGCCTCCATACTAACTGACCGTCGCCGTGGCAAGTTCACTGTGAGCTACTACTATTCTGTCAAAATTGTATTTGTTAGTAACGCAATTAAGCTGTCATGCTGTCCGTAAGTCCCGTAATGGCGTAAGCCATCCTGTGGAGGGACGCCTGACGGCGGACTCCATAGGAGAGCGGAGCGAAGCATCCGGCTTTAGCAATACAACTACTTTCAATGTGCAATTGAGATTCTTCACTTCGTTCAGACCTGTCCTCGAGCGACAGCGAAGGAATGACAAGCTACATATTCAATCTTGACAGACTACTACCTGCTGCGGGCAGGGCAGCTTGCGACCTTTGATGCGGGGCCGGCGTCCCGTTGCAAGAATGGCCCCAACGGCCAGTGGAAGATTCCGCTGGAAAGTCGGTCGGGTAAATGCCGTAGAAAAACTCATGAAAAGGGATTGTGCTGCCGATGGAATAGAAAGCATAATGGACTCCTTTCCGACAATATTACCTTTGTCAGTAATAAGAATCGGCAGGAGTCTGCTTCTTGCGCCAATGTAATTTATCTTCATCGTACAGCAGCCCAGAATGGCAAAAGTCGAGCTTAGATAACAAGCACTTGCATGCCGTCTCTAAGGCCAATAAGCCGCAACCGCTACGATTAGCCAGATGACACAACCAAGTGCGACCTTGGTGCTGGTCCCTAAGAATTGGCCTAAACCCGCACCCACACCGTGGCGTACCGAATCCGGCATCTCCTTGCCGCCTGAGAATCCCAGGCCCCAGGCCAAAACCCCGGCCCCGGCGCACGCGCCGAGAAGAGTTCCAAAAAATGGAATGGGAATCAATATCGTCCCAAGTATCGCACCTGTGATAGCGCCTGCAATCGCTCCAAATGACGCAACCCACCCCGCTCCGGCCTTTCTCGCTCCGCCCATTGCTGAAAAAAACTCGACCAGCTCACCGATAATACACAAAGCAATTAAGACAATCAGAGTGTATATGGAAAATACTCCGTCACTCCGCCGCCATAAAGCGAACAAAAACGTCGATATGACAATAAGCCAATTGCCCGGAAGACCGAACACAACCAGCGCAAGCCAGACGATGTTTAACAAAACCAGCATAGTTGACCAAACATACAGCATCAACCCATTGTAAACTAAAAGCAAATGCCGGAAAAGCAAATTTCTCCAACCTGCGATATTGACATCGACATGCTTTTTTCGTACAATACACACATCTGTTCGGCAATTCGCCCCAGAAGGCCATTGCGTTTATTTATTGTTGGGAGACCATAATATGACAAAAGTCAAATCACCAGTTCAAACGCCGGAAATGGCAAAGATATGCAGCCTGGCAATTGCAAGTCTGGTTTTGGGTGTGCTCGGCTTCTGCACATTCGGTCTTTCAGGCATTGCCGGCTTCATACTGGGCATCATCGCACTCAGTCTTATCAAAAAGTCCGCAGGCCGGCTGACAGGACAGCCGCTGGCAATCACCGGCATTATCATCTCTATGGCGAGCATCATCATCCTGCCCATTTTCATATTTATGTCTGTTTTTCTGCCCGCACTCATCGGTTCTCGACAAAAGGTCAGGACCGTCATTTCTATGAGCAACGCAAAGCAGTTATGCGTTGCGATGCACCTGTACTGCGATAATAATGATGGCCGTCTCCCCCCTGTCGACAGATGGACGCATCTGATTTTACCTTACATCGGCAACAACAGGGCAATCCTCGCTGTTTCTCCCGGCAGGAACGACAAAAGGCCCTGGGCAATGAATGTGCAATTAGAGGGAAGAAAAATCAACGAGATTAGTAATCCACAGCGGACTGTACTTATCTTTGAGTCAACATTCCCGAACCCACTAGCCGGAGGTCCGGAAATGCTCCCGGGCAAACCAAATGCCCGGGGTTATCTCATCGGGTTTGTGGATGGACACATCGAGTCTGTCAGGCCCGAACATTTGCATAATCTGATTTGGATTCCTGCACGAAGGACTTTGAGCCCGCCGGATATCTGGAAGCGCAATTCCAGGCCGCCTCTAAAAATCCACCCTTTGTCTATAGAGTCCCCTTCGCCCTTCCTCTAACTTCAACATTTATCCCCAAGGGATTCGAAAATCTCCGAGCTTGATTTGTTTATCATTTTCCGTAATATGTCTGCATGAACATTTTGGCACTTGAACCATACTACGGAGGAAGTCATAAGGCCTTTCTCGACGGCCTCTCGAACGCAAGCAAACACACCTGGACATCCCTCACCCTGCCGGCACACAAGTGGAAATGGCGAATGAGACACTCTGCCATTACCTTCGCCCAAAAGGCAAAAGACCTCCTCAAAAAACACAAGTCCTTCGACCTCGTCTTTTGCAGCGACATGCTGAATCTCGCGGAGTTCTCTGCCCTGACCCCTATCGAAATCGCCAACCTGCCGAAAGTCATATACTTTCACGAGAACCAGCTCACATATCCCGTCCGTTTCGAAAGCGAACGCGACTACCAGTTCGCAATGACCAACCTCACTTCCGCCCTGGCCGCCGACCGTGTCTGGTTCAACTCCCGATTTCACGCAGATTCCTTCCTCAACGCCCTGGCACGGTTCCTCAAAGCCATGCCGGACCATCAACCGTTACATACCGTCGAAGAAATACGGGAAAAATCTTCCGTCCATCCACCCGGCATAAACGATTTCCCTACACGCTCGAAAAGACAGCCCGGCCCTATCAGAATCCTCTGGGCCGCCCGCTGGGAGCACGACAAAAATCCAGAAGATTTCTTCGACGCCCTGAAGATTCTCTCGACAAACAACGTACAATTCAAACTCAGCGTCATCGGCCAAAGCTTCCGCGCTCAGCCCGAAGCCTTTGAAAAGGCTAAGCTCCACTTCCGCGACCATATCGACCACTTCGGCTATCAGCCCACCCGCTGCGAATATGAAACCGTCTTGGCCCAGGCCGATGTCATAGTCTCAACCGCAAACCACGAATTCTTTGGCCTAAGCGTCGTCGAAGCAATCTCTGCCGGCGCCTACCCTCTCCTGCCCAAACGTCTTTCATACCCCGAAATCCTCGCCCCGGCACCGGCAGAAGACGCCGAGCAATTCTTCTATGATGGCTCAGTCAAGGATTTGGCAAAATCATTACAGACTCTCGCGGAGCGAATTGACAAAGACCAGCTCTGGCCTGACAAGCTATCACCATCCCTCCTTGTTGACCGCTTCAAATGGGCAAACCTCGCAAAAGAATACGACCACGCCCTTGAACAAACTCTGTAAATCTCCCGCCTCCCCGGCGGCAAATGGCGTTAAAATAGATAAGCCTTTCAATCAAAAGTGACGGTAGCGCGGGGCAAAAATCGAAAATTTCAAAATTTTTTTAACTCCTTTTGTAACAATACCTTAAGCCTGTCAATCCTGTCAAAATACAGGCTAAATTCGCATCAAACCTGCAAGTTCAACCATTTATAGAGGGCCGTCTTTTCTGGCCTCGGCCAAAAGACGGCCAATTTGAAATTTGAGATTTGAAATCTGAGATTCACTACACAATGAACAATGAACAACTCACAAATTAACCAATTAACAAATTCACTAATCCACTAATTCGCCAATTCACTACCACTGGAGGGTGGGCCATCAAGCTCGTTATCAACATCCCGTTTTGGCTGGAGAAGCTTTTCGTCAGGCCGGTCCTGCTGTATCGCCGACTCCGCTATGGCTACCCCTTTAGAAGAATCCCGCTCACTCAGGGCAAATTCGCCATCGTTGACCCTGAAGATTACGCCCGCTTAAACCGCCACAAATGGTTCCTCGCCAAAAGCCCCGCCGGCTCGTATGCCGCCCGCTGGCAGCGACGCCGCTCCAATAAAACCAGAAAGAAAATATGGATGCACCGCCGGGTCATTCACATCCCGAAACACCTCCTTTGCGACCACCTCAACCGCAGCGGCCTCGACAATCGAAAGACAAATCTACGCCCCGCAACAGTATCACAAAACCTCTCCAACCGCCACAAGACAAAATCAAAAACCCGCTCGAAATACAAGGGCCTCGAATGGGACAAAGCCCAAAGAAAATGGAAAGCAAGAATCCAGCACCAAGGCCGAAAAATCTACCTCGGCTCTTTCACCTCCCAAACCTCCGCCGCAAAGGCTTATGATACCGCCGCCAAAAAATACCATGGCCAATTCGCAGCCCTAAACTTCCCCCTGAACGCATAGCAGGAGCCTGTCCGCCGAAGCCTTGGCGAAGGCGGACAAAAAAGCAAGAGAGTTGTTCAAGGAGTTCGTATGTTTAAACTTCACTGATGTGAAATGAGTTTACCCTGAGCGAGCATTGCGAGTCGAAGGGCAAGCCTCAACTTCCCGGATTAACGCATATTCCCATCCACGCATATACGCATTTACTCATCCACGAGCGACGACCCACGAATCACTATTCGCGAGATACGAGTAATTTTTGCTTTTTGCGTTTTGATATTTTATTTGCCTATCGGGCTACCATCGGCCAGATATACAAGGCTTACGCAGCATTCCCTCTTCCCAAAATCAGTCTGTCTTCAACTTCTTCAAATAGTGCTCTAACTCAGCTTCAATATTGTCCTTTTTATATCGAGCGTCTCTTGCCCAGTTGTGTGGAACTCGTCTATCGAACCATTCAAAGGGCTTATCGAATAAACGATTGAATACATCCCTTGCCTCTTGCGCAGCTCTCTTGCTCTTGACGCCCGCCTTAGCCCAACAGAATAACCAGCATATGCTCTGCGCCTGAGGATGACCATCTTCGAATATCTTCCAGTGACTCTCTAAAGCATCAAGATACTTCCTGTGATTTACCATTCGGAGTATTTTCTGCGCGTCGTCCGGTGGAATTCGAAGCTTGATCAACCTTTGTTGATACTCGGTCCCAATCTCTTGTACCTCATTTGCGACTAGTTTATAATGGTCGGGATGTTCAATAATGTCCACTGACAGGTCAACATCCAAATCAGGCCAGTACAAATGGCTTCCGTGACAAAGTTGAACATTTGAAAGCTCATTTATTCTGGCTCGTTTAAACCAAGGGAACTGATCAAATGCTATAAAATATTCCTTACCGTTGAGGAAAATCCAAAATCCGTGCTGTGTAATGTTAGTAATTTCAGGCTCGGAAATGCTTTTTCCACGCTTTAACGATTTCATTTCTGCGTTCCTCCACTTGCTTTTTCAAGCGTGTCAATTGTCTGCCCGAAAAACCCGTGTATGCCACCAGCGATACAATAGGCTCAATCCAGAATTTTGCCTCGCCATCGGACGAAACAATGTGAACGTGAATTCTTTCTTCTTCTCGCGAGAAAAAATAGAATCGGTATTTTCCGACACGAAAAACAGTTGGGCTCATAAGAAATAGCATAAGCAATCCTCTAAATAATGTCAAGAACCTATGGTCGAACTTCGGGATTTTTCGCACTACCTCGATCCCACCCTATTGTTTCGTTGTAACTTCAATCCAATTAAACAGTTACGGCAACCACAATCTTACTCTACAATCGGAGAAACTGGAAAAATGAAAGATTTCCAGCAGATGTCACGACATGGTTCTTTGTCAAAAATCCCCCAATTGGCCGAAAAACGCTAAAACAACCCAAAAGTTTAGCTTGTTCAAACCTGATGAACATGCTTTTTTTACGGATTCTGGGGCCACCAGAGGTACGGTCACGAGATTTGAGAAACCATAATTTATATGTTAACAAGGCGTTACAATAGATGCCAATATAAAGCAGATAGCTTCTTGAAAAAAACCTAAGTTTGAGCTTTTCGGCAAACTCGCCGCGCCATGTTGCATTAAGCACAAGAAAAGCGAGGTATTTGCGTGAAGAATCCACTTATTCCCACTCTTTTGGCATACCGCAACCGTTCCCCTCCTTATCCAGAACCCGGTTTTCAGCAGTTCCACAACTCACCGGCCTTATAATTCCTGCCTGCCCCGCACTTAATAGGCTACTGCCGCCTGCCCCCGCATTTCTCTGGCGGGGGTAATTTGGTGCGGGGACGATCACGCATTTTGAGTGTGGAATGTTCTTTTTAATTTTGCTTTTTTCATTTTGATATTTTATTTGCCTATCGGGCTACCATCGGCTCACGCGGGCTTAGCTTGCTACTGTCAAAATGGTATTTTATCTATATGCGTCTCTGCGATGTCTTACGGCAGTTATATCTATGAGCTTCTTGTCGTCATCAATGGCATAGATAACCCGATAAACTCCAACCCTAATTCGCCACAGGTTTTTCCCACCCTGTAATTTAACACAATTGTGAGGTCTTGGGTATTGAGACAGGCTTTCGATTTTAGGGAATATCCTGCTGACAATTGCAGCATCCAGTGCTTCCAATTCTTTACGCGCGGATCGTGCAAAGGTTATTCTATATTCAGCCATTTAGCTTCCCTGCGCGACGTAAACGTTTTTTCACTGATTGAAGTGATTCGCGGGGCTCTTTACGCCGCTGATGTGCGATTAAGCTGTCATAAAAATCTTCCCACAAATCGGCGTACTTGTTTAGATCAATGATGACAGCAGATTTAGCGCCTTTGTCGTCAATAACAAATTGAATACCACTCATAGAAAACACCTCTTTATGCGTTATGTAATGGAACCATCCTTTTTAGTATATTATACGCACTTCGAGCCTATATTTCAAACAATTTCGGTTTAATTTGGGAAAAAGGAAAAGGCCGAGTGTTTCTCCCACTCGGCCTTCATAATTCCTGGCAATCACCGGATTTTATCCGCCGTAGGCGGACTCG
>JAUWPZ010000061.1 GCA_030611315.1 Sedimentisphaerales bacterium | reverse complement strand
CGACGGAGGACGCAGCACGGCCGCCGGAGGACGGAGGACGGAAGACGGAGGACGGAGGACGGAAGACGGAGGACGGAGGACGGAAGACGGAGGACGGAGGACGGAAGACAGAGGACGGCACAGGGGATGATTCCGACGAAGAACAGACCCAAGACACCAGACTCAAGCCCCCGGAATTTGTCCCTGCCGTCGTTACTGAATTAGCCGGACCCGGTCTGCGGTTAGAGACTCCACTTCAAGTAAAGACGGGCGACAGGGTATTGGTAGTGCTCAACTTAAGCGAAGAAGAGGAACAGGATTCGGCCCCAATACACCGGGGAACAGCAGTATCAATCGTGCAAGATATAGGCGAGGTCAGACACACCAAGGCTACACAAAATGGTTTGTCGATAGCGATTGAATTAACAGGGCTCAGCGACTCAGATGTTAATGAGCTGATTCGAGCTACGAACGCAGCTTCCCTTAAAGCCGGCGCCGAAAATCAACATACTCCAGAGGCCACCGAGGAGAAGGAGCAAACAGAAGGAGCTGCTACGAAGCCCGCAGTTGCACAGGAAGCATAAAAATGTCAGAGATTACAACACAAGTTAGTTCAAGCATTGAAGCGTTAATGCTGGAGTTTGACATCATTACGCACAATCTGGCCAACGTAAGCACGGTCGGATACAAGCGTAAATGCAACGCATTCTCAAAAATCTTAGAGGCGCAAGGGACAGGGGCAGAGACATATTCTCCGGGTGTCATTGATTTGAATTCGGCATTTGACTTTTCCCAGGGCAATATCGTCGAGACGGCTCGGCCGTTGGATTTCGCCCTGTACGGCAAGGGTTTCTTTGTGATAGAGACACCCGAAGGGCCGCTTTACTGCCGCAACGGCATATTCCTCACAAACCAAAATGGTCAGATAGTGGATTCTCAGGGGCGGATTGTGGCAGGACAGGCAGGCCCCATCACAATACCGAGCGGCATGGTCCCCTCACAACTGACAGTCTCAAGCGACGGAACCATCAGCGCCGGAAGTACGGCCATCGGCAAATTCAGCCTGGTTGATTTCCAAGACAACGAAAACAAACTTGTTCCGGCCGGCGGGAACTGTTACCGGATGCCGGAGCAGGATATACAACCGGTTGCGGCCGAAAATATAGTCGTCAAACAGGGCTACCAGGAAGCATCAAACGTTAAGATGATAGACGAATTAGTGGATATGATAATGGTGGCCAGACTCTACGAGGCAAATATGAAGTTCATTACAGCCAAAAGCGATGCTTCCAGCAGCCTTATGAGCGTAGCTATGGGCTAAGGATTCTATTCTGAAAGCAATTACAAAAACAGAACCAGGAAGTTACCAAGGCGTACCGTTGTTTGTAAAACCATTAAGATAAGGAGAACAATATGTTAAGGGCATTTTCCACTGCAGCGACCGGTATGACCGCCCAACAGACGATGGTGGACGTGATAGCTAATAATCTTGCCAATATTAACACCACGGGTTTCAAGCGAAGCCAAATTAACTTTCAGGACTTGCTTTATATCAAGTTGAAGGATTTCGGCACAGAAGTTGCCTCGGGCATAAATTCTCCCGGCGGTCTGGAAATAGGCAGTGGAGTCCGCGCCGCATCTACAATAAAAGTTTTTACCGCCGGTGAGCTTCAGAATACCAACCGACCTCTCGATGTAGCCATTACAGGTGAGGGCTTCCTTCAGGTAACTTTGCCAAACGGGGATATAAGATACACCCGTGATGGCTCGCTGCAAACAAACGCCAACGGGGAATTAGTTACCACAACCGGATACACCATAGAGCCGGCGATTACCATTCCGACGAGCGCCGTCTCCGTAAGCGTCGAAAAAGATGGAGGCGTTAATGTTACCGACGAATCGGGGTCTCAGTCGGTTGTAGGTACTATTCAATTAGCACGATTTCCCAATCCGTCAGGTCTTTCGAGCGAAGGAGATAATTTGCTGGCAGAAACCCCGGCAAGCGGCACGGCTACGACGGGTAATGCCGGCGAAAGCGGCTTCGGAACTATCCAGTCGGGCTTCCTTGAAAAATCCAATGTCCAAATGGTGACCGAATTAGTCAATCTTATAACCGCCCAACGGGCATACGAGATAAACTCGCGCGCAATAAAGGCAGGCGATGATATGCTCCGAACGGCAAACGCCATAGTTACATAAGGAATCATTATGAGCAGCAAAGTCAGTATTGTCATAATCATTTGCCTGGTGACATCCGTTTTGCTTTGCCAGGCATCAGCGGTCAACAAATCCGATGAGCCCGGGAAGGATTCCGTTCTAAAGGTTCACCTGCCAAGAGAGATTACAATCAAAGACGACTGCTTAAAACTGGGACAAATCAGCATAATCATGGGCAAAGAATCCCTTGTATCCAGGGCAGGCGAAATTGCCTTTGGGCGAATTTCGGTGCCGGGTCAGCAAATTGTCATCGACAGGCAGATGGTTTTGAGCAGATTGGCCTGCAATGGAATCCCAACGTCAAAAGTGATACTGACCGGCGCAGAAAAAGTGACGGTTAAACAACAGCAGCGGACTATCAAAGGCAGCAAATTCGCCGAGCTGGCAGGGGCCTTTCTTAAGAAGAACCCACCTGCCGGTTCCGTCTGTCGATGGGACCCGATACGGATACCGAAAGATTTGACCATACCGACAGAGGCCAATGATATCAAATTGTTCCCGCGATTGGGCAGAAGCAGCGTAAGAAATCAGGCCAAGGTTCATATTGCCGTGATTGCAGATGGCAAAGAAATAGGGGCGTGTGAAATACCTTTCCGCCTAAAATACCATTATCGAAAAGCGGTGACGACGGCAGATATTCCCACAGGAACAGTTATCAGCTCTGATAATGTCAAGATTGAGAAAACTATATCAAACGAGCCGGAACCTGCCGGCTGGAAGCCGCCCTATGGTCTTATCGCCAAACGCCGGCTCTCTGCAAAGACCACACTTCTTGCCAATATGGTGGGCCCTGTCAAGCCCGCAGTTATCGTTGGACGAAATAAAAATGTTCTCATTCGAATTAAATTGCCGGGACTTCTCGTTACGGCTATCGGGAAAACTTTGCAGGATGGCCGAGCCGGTGAATATATAAAAGTACGAAATGTGGACTCGCAACGAATACTCTTAGTCAGAGTCAATGAAGATGGTTCAGTAGAACCTATTCTTTAGCGAACCTTCCAAAAGGAGAAAAAATGAACAACAAAAAAGTCTTGTTGCTTGCCCTCACAGCCTCTGTGCTCTTCCCAGCCACATACTCACAAGCAGGTTCCATCTGGGCCAAGAGAGACAGGAATATGAAAGCCCTGTACGCCGACGACGTGGCTCGTCAGATAGGCGATGTGCTCACTATCTGGATAAATGAAGACAGCAAGGTCGATAATAAAGCAAAAAGAGACCTGAAGAGGAATACCGACCGGTCAAACACATTCAATGGGGAGCTGGGAATCACAACGCCGAATAATAATATTCTACCCCGCATTCCCGGCTTCACTATGTCAGCCGAATCCACTAACGAGCTGAAAAGCAAGGCTGATTACAAAGACGAACGCAGCTTTGTCGATAGGGTCACTGTCGTCGTGATGGACGTTCTGCCGAATCGCAATCTCGTGGTTATGGGGACTCGCAACCGTAATATCGCAGGCGATATACAAGCCATTGAGATAAGCGGCATAGTCAGGCCGAGTGATATCGCATTTGATAACACAGTCAAGAGCGAACAGGTCGCAGATTTTCGCATAGTAACAAAGAACACAGGCATCGCGGCGCCATATACCAGGCCCGGCTGGCTCGGCACCATATTCGATATCATTTGGCCTTTTTAACCGCGTCATTATGGGATAAATTTTTGAAAGTGATAGCTTATGAAACCTCGTCTGATACATTCGTTTGAGACCAAACAGAGCTTTCGACGTTTGGGTGTACTGTTTGCAATCCTGCTCTGCACGATTGAAGTCGGGCAATGTGAGCGAATAAAGGACATTGTCGATATTCAGGGAATTCGCAGCAACCCGCTCAGAGGCGCCGGATTGGTCGTAGGACTGGCAGGCACCGGCGACAGCACCCTGCTGTCGCGACAAATGCTGACGAATATACTGAGGAGCTCGGAAGAACTGGTCCTGTCCCCTGCCGACCTGACCGGCGGTAATATTGCCGCCGTTATGGTTACGGCAGAACTGGGGGCCACCGCACGTGAAGGCTCACGAATCGATGTTGATGTCTCCGCTATAGGAGACGCCAAAAGCCTTCAGGGAGGAATGCTTTTGCCTACACCATTAAAAGGTCTTGATGGTCAGATTTATGCCGTAACCATCGCGGCGGGAGTATCAATCGGCGGCTGGGCGGCGACAGGCGACAAGGGTTCAATCACAAAGAACCACCAAACTATCGGGCGAATCCCGGGCGGCGCCATAGTTGAAAAGGAAGAGACGGCGACATTTCTCGAAACCATCGGAGGCTTCAGGTTCATCTCGCTTAATCTGCGAAACGCCGACTTCTTAACCGCAGAGCGAATAAGCCAGGCGATTAACGCCGATTATCCAAACAGCACGTTAGTAATCGATGCCGGCACTATCAAAGTTAGAGTTCCAAACGAAATTACCCAGGTTGGTATAGCCGGATTCATCAACAATATAACAAAATCCGATGTCAAGGTTGATACTCCAGCCGTCGTAGTTGTCAACGAACGCACGGGCACCATCGTGGTCGGCGAAAACGTCGGGATATCCGCAGTGGCGATTTCCCAGGGCAGCCTCGTCATAAAAATCAAGGAAACCGAATTCGTCTCCCAGCCAATTGCTCCTTTCTCTGATGCAGGCACGACGGCAAGGGTCCCTGATACGATAATAGGAGTCGAAGAAAAAGACGGATATCTAATCCCCGTGCAGCGTGCGGTGACCGTCTCAGACCTGGCCAAAACCCTCAATGCCATAGGAGCGACCCCAACGGACCTTATAGCGATATTTAACGCCCTGAAAGTGGCCGGCGCACTTCAGGCTAAGTTAGTGATAATGTAGGAATGATTCTGATGGACATCGCAAAGTCGATATTAACTCAGCCTGTGTCACCGCCGATGCCACTGGAAAACTCGAATGGAACGCCAATCGTAAAATGGCAGAGAGGCGAAATTGACGGCTTTTCGGAAGATGAGAAGAAACAAATAGCCAAAGATTTTGAGTCGGTTCTCCTGAATAAGCTGATGGATGAAATGAAAAATACCATCGGGAGCTGGGGCTTCGATAAAGACGGGGCCTCCAGCCAGGTACAGGGGATATTTTGGCTATACCTTGCCCGCGACATCGCGAACAACGGCGGCATCGGGCTTTGGAAGGACATATACCAATTTTTAAACGACACCAACGAGTCGAAGACAACGATAAAGTCACTGGACAGAAATGTATGAAAGCAACGGCAGTTGAAACAGAAAAAAGAGGCCGCACTCCACGACTTACCGGGGAACTGGAATCCGATAAGATAGATGAGCTGCTGGCCGTTCTCGACACAGACATCCGGCATATACAGCAGAACCTCTCGCAACTGAATGAATTGCGCAGCCTGGTTGTCAAACGCGACGACGCCGCTTTGGGCACACTGCTTGAGAGTATCCAATGCCGGCCGGACACCCACAAAGAGAACGAAATAAAACGACAATCAATACGAAAAGACTTGGCCAATTCATTTGGGTGCGACTTCAATCAAATGACTCTATCCCTGCTCGAAGCTTCTCTGCCAAAAGACAAAAAAACTCAAATACATACCAGAAAGGTAAAATTAGAAGCGTTGATTAAAGAACTCAAGAAAGAACATCTAAGCACTGCTTTGCTCTTGTCGGAATGTGCCAGATTCAACAGCCTTGTTTTGAAGAGCATTCTTGACCTCGGGCAGGCTGGAGCAGTGTACTACAACTCCAACGGCACAACCAGACGGCAAAGAGACACGGCCTTTGTAAATTTACAGTTTTGAAATTCGTCGCGCGTGGTGCGTATCGCGAGAACGCAATACGAGATACGCAATACGATATATTATACGGAGTGATAAATGGCGGGTTACCAAATAGGTATCAGCGGCCTGAATGCGGCCCAGAAGGCGCTTGAGACAATCGGCAACAACATTGCCAATGCGGCTACCGAAGGCTACCACCGCCAGAGAATAGACCTAAGTCCCGCCTATACAATGCAATACGGCCCTGCTCTTGTAGGGGGAGGCGTCGATGTCACCGGCGTTACCAGAATAATCGATAATCTTTTAGAGCAGGAAATCCTCCGACAGCAGTCATTATCAGGACAGATATCACAGGAACTTAGCACGCTGCGAACAGTTGAAAGCGCATTTGGAGAGCTTTCGACCGGTTCCAATCTAAGTACGACTATAGACAATTTCTTCAACGCTCTGCAGGACCTTAGCGCTCATCCCGGAGAAAGCATCTGGCAAAACCAGGCCGTAGCCGCCGCCCAAAACCTGGCCGGTCAATTTAGAACATTAGGAGAACTTCTCACTTCGCTTGAAATACAGATTAAACAGGAAGCTGAAAACGCAGTCGAGCAAATTAATACACTGATTAACAGAATAGCCGAGCTCAACGACAAGATTGAAACAACGGAAATAACCGGCGGACAGGCCAACAATCTCCGAGACCAAAGGGACCAGGCCATTACCGAACTGAGCGAATTTATCCCTTTGGAAACACGAACACGAGATTATGGCGTTGTCGACGTCAGCGTATCCGGAATACCCATAGTGATCGGCACTTCCGCCACTGAACTGGAGACGGGTCTCAAAGAAAACGGCGAGCTGGGGATTAGCGTTGCTGAGGGATACAATTACAGTTCAGACATACAAGGCGGGCGGCTTGGAGCGTTATTGTCGCTAAAGAACGACCTAATCTCTGATATACACTCCGACCTTGATTCTTTGGCGAGTGCAATAATCCAGCAGATAAACCAATATCATGTTGAGAGTGTAGGTTCGCAAGGAGCATTTAGCCAACTGACCGGCTGGGCAAATACAAGCGGGGATTTATCCGACTTTTCCACCGTATCTGCCGGCTATGTATATATCAGAGTTACCAATACAAGCACGGGCGCGATAACGCGAACCGCAATCCCGGTGATGCAAGATACATCTTCAGATACATTAAGCGAGGTAGCGGCAGCTATTTCGGCTGTTACCGGCGTAAGCGCTACGGTAAATTCTTCAAATAAACTGGCTATCACAGCAGATACGAACTATACATTTGACTTCATACCGGCGGTTCTTCCCGAGCCTACCGACAGTGATTTGAACGGGACATCGCCGCCGACTATAACCGTATCCGGCATCTACACCGATAGTGATAATGACACTTTCACGTTCACGGTTTCGGGCGACGGTACGGTAGGCAACGGCACTTTGCAGCTTGTTGTTACCGACAGCGACGCCGGCAGCATAACGGCCCTTAATATCGGTTCCGGTTATGCGGCAGGGGAAAAAATAGCCGTGGGTGATACGGGGATTTATATATCTCTTACCACAGGGGATTTGGCCCAGAGCAATAATGACTATTTCGAGGTCGATGTTTTTGCCGATACGGACACTTCGGGATTGTTGGCCGCGGCCGGCATCAATACCTTTTTTTCCGGCAGCGGCGCTTCTGATATAGCGGTATGTTCGGAGATATCATCGACGCCGGGCCGGATAGCAACATCTTTAGGCGGAGATATGACGGACAACACAAATGCCGTGCGGATGGCAGGATTGAAAGACCAGGCACTGAGCAGTTTGAACGGTTTAACGCCGAAGGATTTCTATCGTCAGCTAATAACAAATATCGGTCAGGATATCTCCATCAAACAAATGCGCCAGGACAACATCGAAGTTATAGTCCAGAACCTCGCCAATCAACAAGGCCAGATAAGCGGCGTTGATATCAACGATGAAGCCGTCCAAATGATAGTATTCGAGCAGATGTTCCAGGCAATGGCCAAGTACTTGAACACAATTCAGTCGATGATGTCAAGCATTATGGAACTAATATAAAAATATCGAGCGATGCTCAATGCCGGATACTCGATGCCGGATACTCGACGAGTATCAAGGACCGAGAATCGTGAAAGGTTACAATGAGCTATGTACTGAACAATATCTATAATAATGTTGGCTTTGCTTTGAATTTGAATACCGAGGCAATAGCTCGTCTGCAGGAACAGGCCTCCACAGGCGCCAAGATAAATCGGGCATCCGACGGCCCATCCGCCGCGTACCAAATCTTAGGCCTAAACTCTCAGGAAAGAGACCTGGAGAATTACATAGACAACCTCTCGAATGTTGTCAGCACTCTGGGGCTCTCCTCCAGTATCATCGAGAATATCACATCAGCCATTACCAAGGCTAAGACAGACCTTACCCAAATCATAAGCGGCATCTACGACGACGAGGCACGAAAAAGAACCGCAGAGAGCATTAACAATACACTGGAGCATATAGTTTCGCTGGCAAATACCAAACACATGAACCAACACATCTTCGGAGGCAGCGACACAACTTCGGCGCCCTATGAGGTAACACGCACAAACGGCCAAATCACCAGCGTAACATATCAAGGCAGCGACCAGGAACGCAATATAGAAGTGGCTCCCGGATTGAATTCATCAGCTTTTTGCATAGGCGACGATATCTTTCGCTCCAACGACCGAAGCGTCCCGACTTTCCTGGGCAATACCGGCGCCAAAGCCGGCACGGGGACGTCAAGTGTCCGTGGAGACGTTTGGCTGACGGTAACCGGCTCACCGGGGAACTACTCGCTCTCTATCGACGGCGGTTTGACGACTTTCAACACCAACGGCACGGACACCAACTTAGCTGTAACGGATTCGGTAACGGGAAGAGTATTGTATGTTGACTGCACCGAAATCGCCACTACCGGAGACGACATGGTGCGCACACCCGGGACTTATGATGTATTCAACACACTTATCAGCATTCGAGACATACTAAAAAATGAAAGAGGGCTCTCCGAGGCCAGAGTTCAACAGCTTCTGGCTAATTCATCATTTAATCCCCTGGACGAGGTGAACAATCTTCTGGTTCAAACTCAAGTTTCCATCGGGTCAAAAATAGGTTTTTTGGACGACCTGAAAGAGAACCTGAAGAACCAAAAATACAACGTTGAGGATGATGTTACTCGCCTGCAGGAAGCCGACATTGCCCAGATTGCCATAGACCTCTCTCGCCGTAACGTTCTATACCAAATGTCCTTATCAGTGGCTGCCAAACTTATGTCTATGTCACTGCTGGATTTTCTCCGATAGCCGTTAAGGATAAAAGTTGAAAAGTGAAAGGTAGTTTTTTGAATATCGTATATGTTTAATATTTATACAAATGTTACTCTGCGTCGTGCAAAACAGCAAATCCAGCCGCATAGGAGCCTGTTCGGCTTAACGGTACGGAATTTGCACCATGTTTCTTGCATAAAGCCGCAAAATTCAAAGACGTAAAGGGAAAGACTCGTCATGGAGCAAACAGAAAATGACGCCGATAAACAGCACGGTCCAAGCCGGCAGTACGAGGCCTTGAATGAACTCGGCAGCCGTTACACCGTTACCGGCGACTACGCGCACGCACAACAATGCTTCGAAGAAGCCGCCACGATGGAACCCGATGAGGCGGGTCCTTACGTGGGACTCGGAGCGGTTGCCCTGCAAAAGGACCTTCTCGAGGATGCTGAAATAGCCTTTCGGGTTGCTTGTCGGCTGGACGTCAATTGCGCCAAGGCCTACGCCGGATTAGCTATGATTGCACAGCAGAGGACCGATTACAAACAAGCTTTCCAGATGTATCTAAAATGTCTTGAGCTGGATACGGATGACCTCGTTGCTCTTTTAGGTCTGTTCCAAACCTCTCGACAGATGGGCTCATTCGAGAGGATTATTCACTATCTCGAAGTGTACTTAAAAACGCACCCGGATGATACATCCGTTATGTTTTCTCTGGCGGCGCTATATATGAAAGAGAACCGCCCCTATCAATCCAGAAAAATCCTGCTGGACGTATTAAACCTGGAACCCGACAACAAAGATGCGGCCGACCTCCTGGAAGAAGCCGAACACAGTCTGGCTCAAACAAGTCAAGAGACTATTTCCAGCAAGTCACAAAATGACAGCCCTGCAGGAGTCCAGGTGGAATGAGCACGGATAAACAAACATATATGCAAACCGGTTCGACCGAACCGGAATCCCTGCTGGACGAGCTTCAAAATCTGTTAGAAAAGCAAATGAAACTGATGCAGCGGGGCAGAATCAGCGATGTTGAGCTTCTGTGCAGACAGGCAGAGCCTCTTGTGAACGATATAAACCGCACAGGAATCCTCGAGCAGGCTGACTACACAAACAAACGAGAGCAATTACAGGCATTATACAACAAATTATGCCTGGCCCTTACGGCTCAGAAAGCCGACGTCTCCGAAAAGCTAAGCCGGATTCGCAAGGGGAAAAAAACCATCTGGGCTTATCGTAACAATGTTCACGGCGGATAATCTCATCATATACACAGCAGATTTATCCGGCAGCGGCGGATTTGCCCTAAAAGCAGGCCCGATAAAGTCGGCACTAATCGCGGCAAGCGGCGTCCGCGAAATAGTAATTTCGTCAGGTTACCGAACATATAGCAGTTGAACAAACTTAATAGTTTAAGCTCAAGGCGTTATCGCCGAAAATAATACTGAGTACGGGAAAGAAACTGTATGTATCCGCCAACGGTAAAAGATTAAAGCTTTGGAGCCCATTATGGGAGACATAAGACTTCCAGGCCTGGCAACAGGCATTGATACTACAACACTTGTTGAACAGTTGATGATAATCGAAAGCCGAAGGCTTGCCTCATATCAAGTAAAAAAAGCCGAGTATGAGAAACAAAAAACCACGTTCACCGAGTTGGAGAGTAAAGTCAATGCGCTAAAGACAACCGTTACTGCTCTGTCCGATTCCGACAACTTACAGGTTTTCAAAACCACCACCAACGATAAGGACATATTAACTGTTAGCGCATCGTCGGACGCTAATCCGGGCTCTCATTCAATCGAAATCAACCAGTTAGCGACATCCGAAACATGGATACAAGACACTTCCACCTTCGATTATGAAACCGATTATGTAGGCGGCGGAACTTTTATCTATTCGTATAACTATCAGGAAAGGACTATAACGGCTGTTGCAGACGAAACGACACTTGAGGATTTTGTCGGCTTAATCAATAACGATGCGGACAATCCCGGCGTTACTGCAAGTTTGCTGTACCATGACGGCAAATATCATCTGATGTTCAGCGGCAACGAAACAGGTACCGATTATCAAATATCTGTCAATGCGAGTAACACCCAGGTTCTGGAAACGGGTTCGGCTTTTACACTCAAATCTGATAATAGTCAAAATGCCACTTTGAGCACTAAAATAACGGAGCTTGACCAATTTGGCAGCAATCCTCTTGAGGGCGGCGAAGTTATTGAAATAACCGGGGACGACCATGATGATGTTGCTATAACCATGGAACCTCTTCCCCTCACAGAGTACACAACAGTAAGCCACCTTCTTGCTGAAATTGAGAATGCTTTTGACGATAATGTCAAGGCCACCCTTGAGAACGGCAAAATTGTCGTGACGGATACCACCGCCGGTACGAGCAGTCTTTCAGTCACTTTGACTTACAATGCTAATGGCTCTTCGGCTACATTGACTCTTCCTACTCTGGCCGTTGAGACTTTGGCCGTTGAGACAGAAGGCGGCAGCGTAACAGCGGACCTTACAGGTTTTGCACCGGCGGACTTCATCGAAACTCAATCAGCTCAGGATAGCAAAATAAGGGTTGATGGCTACCCCCCACAAGCAGGAGGAATTGCCGAGGTGCAGACGCTGTCCAAGGCTATCAAGGCAACGGCGGGTACCTGTACCTTAACTTATGACGGACAAACGACTGGCGCGATTGCGTTTGATGCTGAACTTGACGAGATTCAAGATGCACTTGAGCTTTTGTCAAACGTCAGTCCCGGTGATATATGTGTGAGTGGTAAAAAGTTTAAGGACGCTGGTGATATGACATTCACATTCCGGAATAATGCCGGTGATGTTAGCATGATTTCGATTGATATGACTAACCTGACGCCCTCTTCCGGTTGGACTTTTTCGGAAACGACAAAAGGCGACAGCACAAATTGTTGGATCCGCAGGAACAGTAACAGCATCGCCGACGCTCTGACCGGCGTAACACTTAATCTACACGATATTACTGAAACCGGCACTCCCATTAAAATCACCGTTCAAAGGAGCGTACAGGCCATCAGCAAAAAAATTACAAATATGATGACAACGTACAATGAGTTAACAAGTTACCTGGAACAACAAACTGAGTACAATAAGCTAACCAAAAAAATGGGTATTTTGTCCTCTAATCTTGGGATTTCATTTATTAAGTCTCAGATTCGCAGTCCGTTTTTTGGAATAGCCGGCGGTTTCGACGATGAAACAGACAGTTTCCTTCAGGCCAGTGATATAGGTCTTACGGTCGACCACCATGGACTGATGGAATTAGACCAGAGCGAACTTGATGATGCCCTTGGTGAAAATTTTATGGACGTTGTCTATTTGCTCGGCGCCGCCGGAATCGGGAACAGCGACAGTAATACCATCGACTTTTACGGATGCAGCAAGACCTACACGACTGGGGGCACCTACGATGTCGATATAACCGTCTCCGGCGGAATAGTCACCCGCGCGCTAATAAAACTATCCAGTGAGTCCACCTGGCGCAATGCCATCTGGAGCGGCAGCGGCTCTCTTATAACCGGAGACAGCACATTTGATGATAATGGCGACCCTTTGTATCCCGAGAACAGCCTTCAGCTTACCGTGGATTTGAGCACGGACGACGATTTTACCGCCACCGTTCGTGTAAAGCAGGGTATCGCCGGAGCGCTTGAAAAGACGATTCAAGAAGTAATCGAAGCCGACGGCCGTCTCGATGTCGGAGTTGAGTTTATAGAAGGCAGAATCGACACATTAGAAAAGAAAATCAAAGGCGAAGAAGCAAGGCTCGAAAACAGGGAAGACAGGCTTGTTGCAAAGTTCGCTCGTATGGAGAGAACATTAACCGCACTGCAACAACAGATGAGCGCAGTTACGATATTAACTCAGTATGCTTTCGGTTCTACGACGGGGTAGATAGAAAAATAGGCGGCTCCGACAAATCAAATCGATGCCGGATACTCATCGAGAAACGATTATCGAGTCTCGAGTCTCATTTCCTCTGCCGCAGCCGATGAATCATGGCCAGCACCTCGGCTACCGCCACATATAGATTCTGTGGTATGGCACCGCCGGGCTCCACCGTCGAATATATTGTCCTGGCCAATTCCGGCCTTCTCACGATGGGCACACCATAAGCACGCGCTATTTCTCTGATCTTTTCGGCCAGCTGGTCTTTTCCTTTGGCCAAAAGGAGAGGCGCCTCCATCGTTTTGCCTTCGTAACGCAGCGCTACCGCTACATGGCTCGGGTTGACAAGAACCACACTGGCCTTCGGCACCTCCTGCAGCATACGCCGTCTGGCCATCTCTATCTGTAAACGCCGAATTCGACCTTTAACCTCCGGCGAACCATCCGTGTCCTTACGCTCTTTTTTCAGCTCCTGACGGGTCATCTTAAGGTCATTGACATACTTCCACTTCTGATAGAAGGCGTCGGCGACGCCGACAATCAGCAGCGCTATGCCGATGCGTATCATCAAACCAAGCATTATCCTTGCGATAATTGCAAGCATCTGTGCAGAGAAGGCCCATCGAAGGGCGGCAAGGGTTTCGAGCCTGTCTCGAAGATAGAACCAGACGATGACCGAGACAAAAAGCAGCTTCAATACGGATGCCAGGAGTTTTACCATAGACCGCCCGTTGATAAGCTTCTCGAATCCGGTTACGGGATTTAGCTGACTGAATTTCAAATTTAAGGCCTGCGGTGCGAAATTAAGGCCGCTGATAGCAAGCCCGGCCAAGGCTGAGCCTGCGAAAAGTGCCGCGAGAATGGGGCAGATAACGAGCAGCGAACCGACAATCTTTTTATTGATGAAACTCACAAACGCTTTGCTGTCACTGAATACCGCCGGATCGCACGACATCCCCTGCTTTATTTGCGTAGCAAACCATTGAAACAGACCCGGACCCAGCAGGGCCAATATCGCCACCAATACCAGAAGTGTAACAACCGACGTCAACTCCTGGCTCTGCGGAAGCTGCCCCTTCTCCCTGGCTTTTTCCAGTTTCTTCGGTGTCGGCTGTTCTGTCTTTTCGGCGGCCGGTTTATCTGCCATAATTCGTGTCTCGTATCTCGTATTGTGTATATCGTATTGCGTTCTCGCGATACGCACCACGCACAACGCGCGACGAATTTCAATAAGGCAGCAGCTTGTCCATCACATCGGCGAATTCCGTAACGAATCCGCTGATAAACGGCAAGAATATCGCCACCATTAACAATCCCAGGCCCACCCGTAACGGCAAACTGATAAACAGGATGTTCATTTCAGGAACCATACGAGCGAACACACCCAACACAACCATCAGCAATATAAACGCCGCCAGCATCGGTGCGGCCAGCTTTAGGCCGGCTGTGAACATTGCCGAACCGGCCTCGATTATTCCACCGGTCAAAACCGGTATCGTAGGGATACTGCCGGCGGGAAATGCCTCGTAGCTTCTCGATATAATCAACAAAAACAAGTGGTGGCCGTTGGCGCTCAGAAACAGAATGATAAAAATCATCTCCAACATACTGCCCAGCGGTTGAGACTTCTGGCCGGTAAACGGGTCCAAAACCTCGGCCATCGCCAGGCCCATCTGCCGTTCGACAATCCGTCCGCTGAGTCTCACCGCGGAAAAAAGAATAGTACAGGTTAATCCCAGTGCAAGACCATAAACGGCCTCATTGGATATCAGCAATATCGCCTCCAAAACAGAAGTCTCCTCTGGTGCGACAGCCAGAGGCGTTACCATTGAGAAGAAAACAGTCAACAGGAAGGTAACCGCAACCTTGATTCTGACAGGAATGCTTTTCCAACCGAAAACGGGCAGTACCAACAAAAAACCCGAAAGCCTTGTCAGCACCATTACAAAACCAAGAAGCTTTTCGAACATCTCACCCCTGCGATTAGTGCCCGATATTCTGGATATGGCCGAATATGCCGTTGGCAAATCTAAGTACCACCTGGAGCATCCAGCCGCCGAAAATCAGCGTGACGACACCAACGGCAAAAAGCTTGGGGACTATCGTTAAGGTCATATCGCGTATGGAAGTAACGGCCTGAAGCAATGTTACCACCACGCCCACTATCATACACGTCAGCAAAATCGGGGCGGCCAAAAGCAATGCCGTCTCGAGTGTTTGCCGGCCCAGGTAAAGAACGAAACTATTATCCATCTTCGAAATCCCTAAAAAAACTCGATTGCTTTATCTAAAGCTCAGACTGAGACTCCTCGCCAGCAATCCCCACCCGTCAACAAGAATGAACAATATCAGCTTGAAAGGCAGAGAAATCATCATGGGCGGCAGCATCATCATACCCGCACTAAGCAGAACACTTGAAATAACCAGGTCAACGAGCAAAAATGGAATGAACAAGAGGCAGCCTATCTCGAATGCCGTCCGAAATTCACTGATAATAAATGCAGGAATAACTATGTACAGGTCTATATCCATCAGACTTTTCGGCGGCTCTATCTTGGCCATTTGTACGAAAAGGGCCAAATCGGATTCCCGGCTCTGCCGAAGCATAAACTCCTTGAAGCACTCGGCGGCCACGGCCCCGGCCGTCTGAAAATCAATCTCATCCGCTATGTACGGCTGGAGAGATTTCGTGTTTATCTTGGCGAATGTAGGAGCCATTGTATATACCGTCAGAAACAGGGCCAAACCCACAATAGCAATCGTAGGGGGTATGGTCTGCGTGGTCAAAGCACGCCGAACAAAGGCCAGAACAATGATTATTCTCGTAAAGGATGTCATCATCACCAGGAGACTCGGCAATATCGCAAGGCCGGTAAAGATAATTACAAGTTTGACAGGCGTGGACCAATCCTTGCCTTCACCCTCGCTGGCAGTTGCCTTATCAATAACCGTCATCAAATCGGAAATGCTCGGAACGCCGCCGACAACAGCGTCTTCCGACGAAGTATCACCGGGAAACCTCGGCATTTGGGGTGTAACGATTGCATTAGTATCCCCGGCGAAAGACAATGCCGACGACGCCAGAACAATAGGTATCAAACAAATCAATTTAATATGCTTACCAGCCATTTTCGTTCTCAATAATCATCTCTTTCTGTCATTGAAGAATCCGTCAGGCCATCCGTTACGTTGGCCAATTTCGTAATCCTCTCACTTGTACTGCCAATAAGGAACTTTTGATTGCCTATTTTGAGCAGATGCACCGCCTTGCGTGGTCCGAGGTGGACTGTTTCGAGGACGCGAATTTCTTTGCCCGCCAGGTTGGTAATCCTCGGCAGAAGCTTCTTTGATACGTAAATCGCCGCTGCGCCCAGAACTACCACGAGCAGGATAGAAACCAACATCTTATAGGACAGATCTCCGATACCAAGCTTATCGCCGGCCCTATCGGCAAAATTGGGGTCATTGCCAAACAGCGAATCGGTTTTGAACACCGATTTATCCGATTTCGGCCCATTAGCAGCCGACTGAACCGACCTGGGCTTGGGCTGGGGCGCCTGATTTGGGCCGCCATTTAGCCGGGTATCGAATCCCAACTGATTTGCATCGCCTTTTGGAGAATCCGTAATCCCCGCAAATGACGGAACTAACAGTGCAACGCTACCCAGTGCAACTGTTACCACAAACGCAACGTTTTTTTTCGTATATACCGCCATAATGCGAAACACATCAGGTTCAATCCCCTTTATTCCCATTACGCACAAGTCAGGCGTAAGCCCGGGCTTAATTGGCGCAGGACGGGGCCACTTATGGGAATTTATGGTGCAAATCGCGTGCCGAAATGCAAAAGTCGGTTTTAACACATCATTAACAACGGTTTTCGCATTAAATTGAGTACAAAATCGGGCAAATTGTCGAAAAATTTGACAAGTGTATAAATTAACCGCTCGCCCTCAAGACAGCGATTTTCATTGAAATTAGCCGCTTAAAAAGTGCGAAAATTAACCGTAGCTAAGCGGCTGAATATTCAGTAAAAATCTGAGTTAACTGCCATGTTTTAGCACATATTATTTGGCAAAGGCGGTTTTTTATCTTACATTTTTAGTAGAGACAAAAACGAAAGGCCGGCTTGGGGGAATCGGCCGATAAAAAATGTTTCTTTTGGAACGGGGAGACTTCATGAGAGGCTGGAGAATCAAATTCATATTCCTGCTGATAGTATATTTTGCGGGCTTTGCAACCGCAATATATTGCCTTGCACCTGTACCTGAGAATCAAGCCGGCGAGCCTACCGAGGAAAGCTTTGCGTTCTCAGCAATCAAAACCGACGAATTCGTTCAATCTTTTAATTCAGGAATGCACAAGTGTATTGATTTCAGCAAAAACGCAGCCTGTAGTGCGGCCAAATATATAAAACAAAAGCTCGAAGAAAAGCAGCTTAGAACCGACGGCTAAGCACTAATGAAACTTATTATTTTAAGGACTTTTAATTGCTAACGTATGTATTTGTAACTGTTACATAAACCTTTAACAAGGGGGGGTGTGCATGTAACACTTGGAAGGCCGTGTGCCGCCGGGGGCCACGGCCTTTCCACATTTTACCACGACCTACAAACGCACCCTTTTATAGTACTCACGATTGAAATTTCCCCCGCCGCGGCGGGTTCGCGGGCAACTTGTGCCACAGGTAGTAATCTTAAAACAATAATTTACAATCCTAATCGCGGGAATTTATTACCCTTAAGGGTATAGAAACTCACCTTCAATGTCTGCTTGTCCTTCAAACCGACAGACTGCACTTTCCGCAATGTCTTCATATTCCCGGTACCCGGCTCGCCGACCTTAACGGTATATGTACCGGCCTTAAATACCTTCGGGCGGTACGATTTGCCTTTGATGCGCAGAGTATAGACAATTTCGCCGTTTTCTTCATCAATCACCTGCACAACCGGGTCGTTCATGCCGTGGACTTTTATGGTCGGCAGATACGCCACGGCCTTGCGGCCATAGTTATCTTCCTGCTTGATAGTCCGGGGCCATCCGGGATACTGCTTTGTCTTAGGGTCGGCAATGTCCACGTTCCTCGGCCAGCATTCTATCGTAATCTCCCTGGTCTTCTTGTTGAACATCACAACGCCAAAGCCGGCCGCTCGCGTTGTCAGCCTGCCGCCTCCATTCGGTTTCGGGGTCGGATTGGCAACGGCAAGGCAGGTAATCTTATTTCCGAAGCCGTCCAGAAATTCTCCGGTGTATTCCGGCGCGCCCGGTTCGCGATTTTTGCCCGGCTCAAGAGGCCTCCACCAACGCAGATACAGGTTGGCGATGGAAGGCACGCAGAAGGAATAACCGGCATCATTCCACTCGTCGATACCATGGTGAAAGATAGTGGCAAGGTGCTGGTCGCCGGCAAGATGAAATGCAAAGGCTTTTCGCATCTCGGCCCAGGCCTTGTTGCGGCCTGTTTGGGGCCAGCCGTTGGAGTCCATGTCCGCATGAAGCCGATTGCCGGTCCCGCCGTGAATATGCGCGCCGCCGCAGAAGACGGTCTGTGAAAGTACAACCTTCATCTCTGCCCCCCGCCAGTCGGCGCCCCAGTCGGCGAGGAATTTGAGCTGACGCTCGCCGAGGAGCTTCGCGCCGGGGACGTCAACACTCTTCGGGTCATAATCAGGGTTCAGAATATGGTCAGGCCGAGGCCCCTGCTTGGGAACCAGGCCATGGGGACCCGATTTGAACTTGCGGTCCTCGATGATGGCAAAACTTATCCCGCCGACATTCAGCGACGTGTAATAAACTCCGATGCCGCGCTCGACAGGCGTCGGGTCATAAGGGTCGGGAAGATGGCTTGTCTGTGCGCGCTCGACCTCTTTGACATACTCGACCGGCTTGAAATATCCCCCGTCATTGCCGGCACCGGTGTTCGATTTTTTCCCGCCTGCGCCCCACAAATTGGCCTGGCCGACATCGTGGTCGTCGGGAATGGTTACCGTCGGGATATTGCGGATGGCATCGCCAAAATCTCTGCCGAACTTCAGCCAGGCGGCATAATGCCTGTTATGGTCGTACACCTGGTCGCCGGAGAAGAACAAAAAGTCGGGCTTGACCTTCTTGATGTTCTCAACGATGTCGGTTTTCGGTATGTCGCCGCCGTGCGAGGGATTGATAGAATTGCCCGTAAAAGCGAAAACGACGATTGTCTCCTTTTTCACGGGGTCCTTGAGTATCTTTCCCGTATAAAACGCCTCTTTGCCGTGAGCGACGCGATACTCGGCATCCTTCGTCGAATCCCAGCTCTCCACGCGGAACGTCGCTGTCCAGCCCTGCTCGATAACGCCCTTCTGTGCAACCTGTTTCCATTTTCCGTCCTTCTTGATTTCAAGGCGGACTTTGCGGTCTTCGCCCTCTTTGAGCGGATACAACTGGGCCGTAAGTTTGAGGATGTTATTATTTACCGTGTAAAGCGCAAAGCATATAACCTTGTCCCTCGTTACTTCGGGAACACTCAGGCCGGGCTTGCTCTTCCTCGGATTCGCTTTCCTGGCCGGCTCAGCTATAGCCACCGTACCAAGATAACCAATCGCAATGAGCCAGAGCAAAATGACTGTGATTGTATTGTTATTCTTCATTTTTCTTCCTTTCGTTATGTTGACGCCTGCGTCAAAAGTTTGCTCAGGCGGCTTTGCTGAGCTCCGGAGTATTGTCCAATTGTTGAAGATGCAATCTAATTTGCCTCTTCAGACTTATACGAATAGTTCCCAGCCTCTTTGGCCATCTCAAAAATACAAA
>JAUWPZ010000217.1 GCA_030611315.1 Sedimentisphaerales bacterium | reverse complement strand
GCGCTTGCGATCTATTGACTCCGGCCAATTTTGCTGCCCGGATTGCCTTAAGGCTTTGAGCGCGTGATTGGTTTTGTACGACTTTTAGATGCGTATCAGTAGGTCGGCCGGTCCGATTAAAAAAGTGGGCACGGGCACTTCTGTGTGTTACTATCAGGGGGGTGGGCGTGTTATTATCAGCGAAGGAAGGTCGAACGTTGAAAAGGAGCGATAATCCAATAACAAAGGGTATTACCGGCAATCCGGCGCAGGGAAGAATTAGCCGGGTACACATTACATCGTACACTTCGACTAATAAATCGCTGTGGGAACTGATCTGGGCAGAACCCTTACAAAGGGCTTGCTCGAAACAAGGCGTTGTATTTCCATTTTACTCGCCCAGTTGTGGCAATCGAGCTGGTTGTGTATTTTGTGCTTGATTTTGATTATTCTTTTTTTATTGTCCTGCTTTTTCATCTTTTTTCCTGCCTGTCGATACGAATCTCTTTTCATTATCTCCTTTACATGGTATTCCTATTGCTATTGACTTATATCGACAGTAATAACCGGCTTCTTTAGCGCAGTTTCAGGGCGAAATCCGACTGTAGCGATGCCGGTCAACAAAAAAACGTACGGCGGCCCATTATTTTTAGGACGTTTTTGACCGACAACGCGGGAATCGTGCTTTGCAGCCGGCCGAAATGGATTCCGGTTTTAGGATAGGCTCTAAATCCGGACTTTCAGACTTTTTTATCGCCGGGATTTTTTACCTTTTTTTGCTCTCTGGGGCTTGGTCTTTCCTTTGGCTTTCTGGGATTTGGGTTTTTCTCTGCTTTTTTTGTGTTTTGTTGGTCTCTTATTTCTCTTGATTTCTCCGACCGCCTTCGTTAGCTCCTCTGCCGGCGCGACGTTCAACTGCCGGGCTGGAACGTTTACCGAAACTATCTGAACCTTTAATGACTGCCCCAACCGAATACTGCATCCCGTTCGCTCGCCCAGTATCGACTGCGTTTTTTTATTGAATTTCCACCGGTCAGGCCCTAATTCCTCCATCCGGATAAGCCCTTCAATACCGAACTTTTTCGACTGCACGAATACGCCGAAGCCGGTCAGCCCCGTAATGACGCAGTCCAGTGCCTCCCCGATTCTCTTGCTGAGCATTTGTAATATCAGCACCGTTGTTAGCTCTTTTTCAGCGTCGTTGGCCCGCTGCTCGGTAAAGGTGATGTGTTTACCGATGCCGACCAAATCCGCTTCTGCCGAAATGTCCCTGGCTGTATCCGAACGGCCTTGTAGGTGGCGTTCAAGAGCGCGGTGCACGAGTAAATCCGCATATCGGCGTATCGGACTGGTAAAGTGACAGTAATGCGTAGAAGCCAGCGCGAAATGACCGATATGCAATGGTGCATACTGGGCCTTTTCAAAACTTCGCAAAACCGCAAGATTGATGGCAAAAGAGCATTCAGCCCCTTTAGCCGAAGCCAAAAGGTCCTGTATTGTCCTCCGGTCAGGATTCCGGGGCAGGCTAAAGCCAAACGCCTTTAGCAGCTCTGTTAGGTTCCTCATACTCAAAGCATCCGGCTCCGGGTGAATCCGCCGAATAATAGGGATATTGAGCCTATCCAGTAGTGCCGCGACCGCCTCATTGGCCTCGACCATAAACATTTCGATTATCGTATGCGGGTAGCTGTCATCAGCCGGGCATGCGTCAACGACCCGCCCGGATTTGTCCATTATCAGCTCTGTCTCCGGCAAATCAAGATGTATCATCCCGTTTTTTCTTCGCCGCTGCTCAATCACCCGGCTGAGCGCCTCCATATTTTTCACAAGCTCAATCACTCCCCGTTTTGCGCCTTTGGTATGACCTTTCAATATCCTGTCTGCTTCCTGGTAGGTCAGGCGCTGCGTCGAGCATATAACACTGTTTGCAAACCTGCGGGCAAGGACCTTGCCCTTCTCGTCATACGTCAGATACGCGCTTTTAACGAACCGCTTCTGCTCCGGCTGAAGGCTGCAAATACCGTTACTTAAAATCTCCGGCAGCATCGGAATCGTCCTGCCCGGCAGATAGACACTGTTGCCGCGGTCTTGCCCCTCATTGTCCAGCGGCGAATCCGGCCCAATGAAGGCGCTTACATCGGCAATGTGAATACCAAGCACCCAGTTGCCTTCGTGGTTCTTTTCGAGGCTTATCGCATCGTCGAAATCTTTTGCGTCCGGCGGGTCGATTGTAATAATGACTTTATCTGTAATATATTCTCTTTTTTGTGACCGCCTGCCCTTTTGTTCCGGGTCAAATTCAGCAGCGGCGCTGCGCGCCTGTTTGATACAATCCTCGTCAAATTCGCCAGGCAGGTGATACTGGTGAATTATTGATTGTATTTCGGTCTCATACCTTCCCGCCTTGCCCAGCACCTTGATGATTACGCCGCGTGCTAAGTATTTTTCCGTCGGGTAAGTGAGTATTTCAACCACAACTTTATCTTTCGCACGCGCCCCTTTCGCGCCTACGTCGCCAACACAAATCGGCTCGAAAAAGCTTGTTCCGTCCGGCTGAACAATCCATCCGTCAGGCCCTTTGGAGAGAGTGCCGACGAATTTGTTTTGAGCTCGCTCGAGTATCTCGACAATTTCCCCCGCAAGCCGCATTTCCTTGCCGCGTTTGCCTTTTCTTTTGACCTTTGCCATAACGATATCGCCCGTCATCGCCTCGGCCGTGAACTTCGGCGGGATAAATAAATCACCGTGTGCGTGGGGCTCCAGAGGTGTTACAAATCCGAACCCCCTCGGATTGCTCCTGAACGTCCCCGTAAATTGGCCCGCAAGAGATGGAAGACTAACAAGATTCCTGGCGCCTATTATCACGTGCCCGGCCTGGCGAAGTTGGTCGAATGCCGCCTTGAACTGCGGATAATCTGCTGAACTGACCCCGAGCGTCTTGGCTAATTGTGCCAGTCGCAGCGGCCTGTAATCGGCGTGCTTTAGTACTTTGACGATTCGGGTTTTGAAAACTTCCGGCATTTGGTTTTTGGATTTGTTTAGGATTTCATGCTTCGGATTTCGAATTTTCCCACTTCTGACCTCCGTCCTATGCCATCAGTTCCCTTTCCCTTCGTCATTCGATATTCCTTGTTCGATATTCGATATTCCCCGCTTCCGTCTTGAGTCTGGCGTCTCGAGTCTTAACTAGTTCCTGTTGCGGAAACAACATTTGTCATTCCTGCACCTGCTTTCGCAGGTGTAAACTTGTCCCCGCGAAAGCGGGGAGCAGGAATCCAGG
>JAUWPZ010000080.1 GCA_030611315.1 Sedimentisphaerales bacterium | reverse complement strand
AAAATAATTTCGTCCCTTCGCTCTGCTCGAGGGCAGGATTGCGGTGATTTTTATGTGTTTCGCCATTTTTCCCAGCTTTTCAAAAGGTAATCAGCATTCGATTATGCTCCTGATAGCAGGCGCACCGATACTTGAATCTATGTATTAAGACGTAAGAAATGAGATTTGGTTGACAAAAATTTCCAAATTTCCGGAATTTTTATCGTCGATACCCGCACAGGCGGTTGAGAAACAGCCCTTACGGCAAATAAAGAGTCCCAATCAAGGCCTCTGCGTTGTTTTTTGGTTGTTTGGCCTTGCGTATTGCGTAAAATAATGATGAAATCGTGAACTCGTAAAGTGTCCGAGAAGGCAATAACTTTATCAAGCGCATCGCGCGGCGAAAGTAAACAAAATGGTTTTCACACTGCAAAGATACATATTTCGCGAGCTTTTGAAGATATTTGTGCTTGCAGCGGTGGCCCTGACGCTCATCCTGAGCCTGGGCAGTGTACTGCGACCGATTCAGCAATACGGCGTAGGGCCGAGGCAGGTGTTACATCTTATGGTGTATTTTCTGCCCATAACGCTGACGTTCGTACTTCCAATGGCGGCTTTATTGGCGTCGGCTCTGGTCTATGGGCGATTCGCAAGCGATAACGAGCTTGACGCCTGCAAGGCAAGCGGGATAAGCCTGGTAACTCTGGTCTATCCGGGGCTTGCGCTGGCGTTGATGGTGGCAATTGCAAATCTATTGTTGAGCTTCCACATGATGCCTGCTTTCGTACACTTAGCTGAAAAATGCCTGAAGGCGGATGCTAAACAGATACTGTTTAGAAACATCCAGCGAAAAGGTTATTATATGCTTCCGCCGGACGATAAGTACCTGATTTATGCCGACCAGGTCAACAACCAAAATGATACGCTTTCAGGCGTGATAATCGCCAAGCTCAAAGAAAACAAAATATCAGAGATAACCACTACCGAACACGCCAGGGTAAATTTCATTCCTCATGAGAAAGTTAATGAAGTATATATAACAGCGGTGAACACATATCAAATGGACGCCGACGGTTCTTTGTTTCTGGGCCTGTCGTCGTTGACGGCCGAGTTCGGCTCGCTTTTAGGGGACGAGATAAAGTTCAAGAAGATTCGGGAAATGAAGAAGATTCGAGACATTGACCCGATGCTGTTCTATCCAATCGAAAAGCTGGCTCGCGAGGTCTACGCGCAACTGACTGTGGAGTTGCTGGCACAAGAGATTAACAGCAAAATATCCGAAGATGCCAACAGCTTTTGTGAACTGCTGGGCGAGCCGAACTCGGTGAAATTTACAGCCGGCGAATGCAGGGCCCGGGGCGAGGAAGAAGTTGAGCTGCTCGCTGAAGTAGTGCTCACAGAGTACGATACGGGCAGCAAAAAAAACCTGCATACTTTGCGAAGCTCAAAGGCGTTGCTTCGCATCGAGGGGGATAAACAGGCGCCGACTTTGACGATGGATATTTACAACGCCCGGGAGGAAGGCACAGAGGAATTGAAATTTCGGCATATCATCCGGGGCCTGCTTCTCCCGCCAGCGGTGGAAGAAGCAACAAGCCAATTCAAAAACACCGAACGGGGCTCACTAAAGGCTGAAGAACTGGCGTCGGAGCTGCCGGTACTATACAAAAAGCCAAGCGGCAGACTAACCGAGCTGCAAGGGCAGCTTGAGACAATGTTAAAACAGACCCTGGCCGAAATAGAGGCTGAGATACATTCTCGGCTGGTGTTCGGAATTGGCTGTGTGCCGATGATATTGATAGGTATAGGGCTGGGTATTCTTCTAAAGGGGGGACATCTGCTCAGCGCTTTCGGGGCGAGCTGTGTGCCTGCTGCGGTGCTGATAGTTTGCATAATGATGGGCAAAAACATCGCGAAGAACCTCGATTCGCAGGATATATCGGGCGTGATGTTGATGTGGGCAGGTCTGGCGTTTCTGGTCGTGCTGGCCTTAGTGACATATCGCCGTTTACTGAAGAATTAGAATTGTTCATAGTTCGTTGTTCATTGTTGATTGATATGAAGATACTCGACAAATACGTTGCAAAAAATTTTCTGATTGGCTACGCAATCGCCTTTTTCGTTCTGATAGGAATGCGAATAATTATTGATTTATTCGTGAACCTCGATGAGTTCACCGAGCACGCCGACCTCGGGACCTTAGCCGTAGTTAAAAACATATTTGTTTTCTACGGCCTGAACAGCACACTTTACTTTCGTGATTTCGCGGGAATGGTAACCATCATCGCAGCGGTTTTTTCATTAGGCAAGATGGTGCGCTCCAACGAGTTAGTCGCGGTGATGGCTTCGGGAGTGAGTTTGAAGCGTGTAATTGGGCCGATAGTGCTTCTTGCATTGATTCTGACCGGTGTGCTGGTAATCGACCAGGAGGTCATGATACCTCCTCTTGCCGACAAGCTCGTGTGCGGTCAGGACGATATACCGGGGCAGGAGTCCTATGACGTATGGTTTATCAGCGACAGCAACGGCTCACTGATTTGCACGCCAAGTTTCGACACAAAGACATCGACGATGTATCAGCCAACTATCATCAAGCGGCGATTGGTACCCAACTCTCTAATCTGGGAGGTTACGGGCAGGATATCGGCGGAGAAGGCGGTTTACAATCCGCAAACGGGCGAGTGGGATTTTACTAACGGGCAAATTACGGAAAAAGGCTCATCCGGAAGCGCCCGTCCGATAGCCTCTTATGCCAGTAATATTGTTCCAAAAGACATCCCCGTCAGGCGCAAATCAATGCACTTGCCTCTTCTGAGCTGGTTTCAGCTTTCGAGTCTTTCGTCACAGACAACGAAAATAAAAGATTTGGCCCAACTGTACGCCCAAATGCATTTCCATATTACCGAGCCCATAATCAACCTTGTGATGCTCATGGTATGCCTTCCGGTATTGGTTTGCCGCGACCCAAAAACGATGAAGTCGGCAATTTTGGTCAGCTTTGCTTTGGGAGGGACGTGTTTTATCACAACTTTTATCTGTAAAATGTTAGCCCCTGAGGGGAGCAGCTTTTTTGGAATAGGATTTTGGGCGTGGCTTCCGATCTTTATTTTCCTTCCTGTAGCTTTTATCCAACTGGATTCGATGAAAACGTAGAACAGCCGATGAAATCGACTGGAAATTCACAACGAATTTCGTAAGATATTGAAAGCGCAAGTCTTGGCGGGATGCAGGGAGTCGCGACTATTGTTACTCCGAGGACGTATAATTAGTCAGCAAGTATTTCTCATCCTTTTTTTCGAAATGCAGTCGAAGGCGCTCTTCCGGGATTTCCCAGGTCTCTCTGCCTGGCGAGCCGCCCGCGATATTGCGTACGGAACCCTTCTCAACCCGCGCCTTCAAAAGGACCGTTTTTCCGTTGGCTGCCCTGAAGCCCAGAAATCGCCAGTGATTTCTCTTTAGCCACTGACCAGGCGGCTCCGGTATTGCCGGGCCGGCAACAAAGGGATTTTCTTCCGGCGGGACTCTTCTCGGTCGGTCTTTGCCAAAGACGAGAAGGAAACGGTCGCGAGCCACTCTGGGGCCGCGAAACCAGAGAAAGAAGCCTGCTTCGGCCATTTCTTGCCTTACCGTCTTTGGTTGTATCTTTCTGCGATGGCTTGCCTCACGCCGGGACAGCGGCTCCTTTGCTCTGCGGTCTAAAACATACACGCAGCCGGTCGGTGTGAGCTTCTTATGAATCTCATCGAGCAGCGTCTTGCCGTGGAAAAGCAGATGATAGCTGTCTAAAAAGAAAACCACGTCAACCGGCCCATCTCCCAGGTGAGGGTCGCCATTGTCTGTGAGGACCGAAGGCAAGGAGACATCAGAAAGAAGCGGCGGCCTCTCGTCTTTTTGCGTAGCCCACTCCTCCAGAACGATGTCCAGCCCTTTGCCGGATGAGTTCTCAAGGATTGGAGCCATAAGTTTCCGTCCTTCTCCCAGCGCGACGAAAACCGGTTGTTGATAAGGACGAGCAAGGGGAAGGAAGATGCAGGAGCAATCTTCCGCTGAGATGTGACGAAATTCATCCGGGTCACGACCGGGACTCTTCAACTCTTTGGGGCGCTGAAAGACCAGAACGAAGTGGTCCTTCTCGTACCAGCACTGTTCGGCGCACTCGGCAAAAGCAAAACCTTCTTCCCTTGCCTCTCTGACGACCGTTGTCTCGGCAATCCAGAAATGCTTCTTCTCGCGGAGGTGCCTCGGGACCCAGTCGCGCAACGTCCCGAGGTGCCGGTCAGCCACGACCAGACGTCCGCCCGGCTTCAGGCATCTCCAAATTCCTCTCAACATCTCCCGGGGTTTAGCGAAATGGTGATAGACGTGGCACATGAAGACAAGGTCAACCGAATCTGGAGGCAAACAGGGGTCGTCGCTGCGGCCCAGTACCGAACGAACCTGGTCAAGACCTTTCTTCTTAGCCTCTGACTCTAATGACCTTACCATATTTTCGACGATCTCCTCGGCGAAGACCGTTCCTGTCTCACCGACAGTCTCTGCAAAGACCCACGTATCCCTGCCTCGGCCAGCCCCGATGTCGGCAATAACCGAGCCTTCGCCCAGGCCAAGGTGGGAGACTATGGCGCGGATGGATGCTGCACGGTCCTTTGGCTTAGCGGAGTCTAAATTATTGGATTCTTCCGGTGGGCATTTAACGCCCTTCTCAGTGGAATCCCGATGAGCAACTCTTCCGGCTGCCGTAATATCGTTGGCGCAGACCGATGCAACGGGGCGTAACGCCATCTGCCACACCGCAAACACAACAACCGCCGCCAATAAATAACAATCAACTACTTTTTTGCAAAATCTCATAACATTTCTCCAATACCGATAGAAAACTTGTTAAATCGTTTGATGCCAATACGCATCGCCTGCTTAGCCCTCAAAGAGAATTACATGGACCACGCCATCGTGTGTTTTGACGTAACCTCTGTCACCAAGTTCTATGAACGCGTTGCACGAATGAATTCCCGTCAAATCCAACGCCGTCCTGCCGGTACGCTCATCCAATGCAATCAAGCGGCCCTGTTCACTTGAATCGACAAACCACACAAGGCTGTTTGCATAGGTTACCGGGCTGCAGCCTGTGGACGCAAAACTCCAAAGCAACTCACCACTGCCCATATCCAACGCTCGCACGCCTTGACTGCGAACATAGAGCCTATTGCCGGCGAGACAGAGATGCGAGACCCACGGCACAGTCTTTGTCCAAATAGCCTTTCTATCCGCCGAGTTAATACGAACCAGCCTGCTCCGGCCCGTTACCGTTCTAAGCGCAACGCAGATTTGTCCTTGAGCAACAGCCAATAATGGCCTTACCCAGTGGGATACGTCGAAATCATATTCTGCTCGCCAGAGTCGTTCGCCTGAGGCAACGTCCAGATAGTACAGTCCTGCAGTACCGGCAACGTAGAGGCCCTCGCCGACCGCTACCGGTGTGGACAATAAACCCCCGCCGGGAATTTCATGCGTCCAGAGCACTTTGCCGTCGGATGACCTGAGCATATGAATGGTCGTGTTCACAGCCCAACAGATCCGGCCTCCAGGCGAGAAGGCCGGTGCGCATAGTCCGGGCAGTATATTCGGCTTTTCCTGCGAATATCGCCACACTGTTCTCCCATCGGCTGCATCAATGGCGACCAGGTCAACTCTACCGCTATCACCGGGAGCCAAGCAGCACACGCGCGTCTCGTCAGCCGTAAGAAAACCATAGCTTTCAATGTCAGACCTCCATTTTTGCATACCCGTTTTGGAATCGAGTGCGGCAACGTTTGCTCGCGAACTATCCTGGCACAGCAGGTAAATGCCATGTTCCCGAACGACCATGTCATCAGCTATAGATGTCGGCACTGATATTGCATATGCCGGGATAGAATAGGAATGGATGTTCGCAAGGGGCGCGGCAGACGATTTGATGGAGGCCGGCTTAGTGTCGGCATCCCGGCGAACCCACAACTGCCAAATCGCCAGACTGATAAACAAACACGCGGCGAGCCCGGCAGCATAAGCAGCCGTGCGGCTGACTCCTGCACGCGGGGCAACCGACCTGATTTCCCTTTCAACCGACCGTAAGACGTTCCGCTCGAACTCAACATTCGGCGGCACCGTTTGGGATGATTGTCTTAGCTCGGCTATGAGCTGAACGTACTCTGCCTCAATCGCACGACAGCGAGAACAATTCTTCAGGTGAACTTCAATCTCGCGTCGTTCCATTCCCGTCAAATCGCCCAGGACATAAAACTCGATTTGCTGTCGGACTTCTTCGCAATTCATAGCCATATACCTAACTCAGACACTAACCTATATTACGCTTGGGCCGTCTGTTTGGGGACGAAAGTTTTTAGAAAACCGGAGGACTCGTTATCAAGGGTAGAGACGCAAGATTTTGCATCTCTACGTCTCTGCTGCGGTTTGGAATCACGTATTCTCTCCCGCAGGGTCCTGAGGCCTCGCTGAGCACGTTTCTTAGCTGCTTCGATGGAGATTCCTACAACAGCGGCAATATCGCGAAACGGCAAATCGTGGACGATTCGCAGGTTCAAAACAACCTGCACAGAAGCCGGAAGATTCTGCAACAATTCCTGCGCATCGAAACTGTGGCCGGTTTTCCGCAGCGCAGGTCTGGGCCAATCGGCAATCTCGGCTACAGCTTTCATGTGACGTGTCCGCCGACGCAGCATATCCGTGCAGATGTTGCGGAGAATTGCGTAGAACCAGCACGAAAAGGGTTTTGAGGGCTTATAATGGTCTCGACAGCGGACAACTCGGAGAAACGCTTCTTGAACAGCATCTTCAGCCAGAACACTATCCGAGAGGATTTGTTGAGCCAAACCCAGCGCAGGGCCGCTGTAGTGAGAAACAATCTGCTGAAAAGCTTTCGTGTCCAGGCTGCGCTGAAACCGAGTCATAAGCGTTTCATGTGATGTAACAGGTGATTTTCGCATTGCTCACCGATTCTCCGGGCCGCATTTGACAGATGCTGCGTCGGGCGAATCCCTTCAGATTGCCACCCGAACTCAACACGCCTCGTCAAATGCTGAAAACCGGAATTATAACAAGTCATATTCGTTGATGCAAGCTATTTGATGTCAATATTTTATGTGGAACGGTACGCCACAATTATTTCAGGTTTTTCACAGTGTATGTCCCCAAATTGGCCCGGCAAACGTATGTCGAGGTAAAACAGTAGTACCAAGAGCAGCTTTGATATGGAAGCTGAGCATAAGGAAACAAAATTCATGCGAACAAGGAATGAGCAGAATTTGGACAAGAGGGTGAGTATTGGAGAATTTAGGGGCTTTACTTTGGTCGAGTTGCTGGTGGTTATCGCAATTCTGGCCTTGTTGATGGGCATACTCATGCCGGTATTAGGAAGAGCTCGCGAGGCGGGTCGTTCGACGGTATGTATGTCAAACATAAGAGGCATCGCGCTTGCCGGGCGTATATATGTTGACGAGAATGACGGTAAGTTTCCGCCGTTTCGCATGAGCACGTACAATGCGACCGACCCTACCGTATATGTGAACAAGTACGGCAGGGAAAAGCCGCGCTGGCCGTGGTTTTTCGACTACGGGATCGGACCGGTTATTAACCCTGCCCCATACGTTACGGGGCCGGGCGATACATTCGGTGATAGTGACACGCTGATTATGACCAATGATTTCTTTATGTGTCCTTCATTCGACCATCCCGGATTCGACAAACGAGACATTCGCAACGGCTCATACGGATATAACTACCAATATCTGGGCAACTCGCGGATAAAGGACGGCAGATACAAGAATTTTCCTGTGAATCAGTTGAAGATTCAGCATGCAGCCGAGACGGTTATTGTAGCTGACAGTCGTGGTATCCTGGTAGAGGGAATTCACGGTTACACGCTGGACCCTCCGAAGGTGGCTCGGAGCGTTCGTGCGGAGTTCTTTGCACGGTACAGCAAGCCGACTTTTAAGGAGCAGCATTCGCCGGCTGATGCCCGGCATAGCGGCAGGGTGAACGTTGCATTTGTGGACGGTCACGCCGAGAAGATGTCGCTGGAGGACCTCGGATACGTGCTTGACTCCGATGGCTGGGTGATAGCCGACGACCCTGGTGGAAACAATCGCATGTGGAGCGGAACAGGTCGGGATGAGCCGTAGACCGATTGCCGATTTTCGATTTGAATTCGGCAATCGGCAATCGAAGTTTATCCCCAAGGGAATCGCAAATTTAAAAAAGGAACTTGAACTGCAGGCCGATGACGTTGGTGTCGGTCCAGCCATCTGTGCCTTTGTTTTTTTTCAACATGTAAAAAATGCTGCCCTTTATATTCTCAGTCAGTGTGTAAGCAAATCGCGAAGACAGTCTGTTCTCATTGATGTTATCCTCCGGGAGGTTTATAAAGAACTCTTCGGCTACAAGGCTGTAAATTATATTTTGTGAATTTGACGGGGAATTTCACCGTTGAGAGGTTTCTATAGTGCCAGAAATCCTCTTTGTTCTCAAAGTCGCGCCATTCCAGTCGTGACCTGTTACTGTAATCAAGGTCCCATATTTTCGTTTTTAGAGTGAGATTCAAGTGAGGACGATTTTCGTGTCGGAATTTTCTGTTGCTGTCCTGGACATACTCTTTTTTGAAATTAAATCCTACGTCCATCCAGTCGGCGAATCCTTTGTACACCACACCCAAATCTATATTATGAAAATAAGGGTTTCCGTGATGCCGGCCGAATCTGAGCTCCTGGGCTGCGGTGAATGTAAAGTCTTTGTTTATATCGACGCTGACAACTTCTTTCTGCCAGTATTCCAGATTTCCGTTTCTGGAACCGGCTAAACAAACCTGGTTAACGAACACCAAACAAATTAAAACTACAAACAAAAAGCTTGTGATTTTTGGTAATTTAGTCAATTGCCTTTCTTTCGTCAAAATAGTCCAAGGCGCTCAAGGGCCCCGGCAAGGTTTATTCGGACGATACCGCATGTGCGAATTTCGACAACCTTATGGTTTTGCAGCGCTGCTGAGCTTTATTGCCTCACGGATTTCCTTGTTTATCCTGACGCTGCACCATTCCTTACCACACATGGAGCAGTAATCGGCTGTGGGCAGTTCCTTTGCGCCAATTTCTTTACAGGCTTCGCGGTGCATTCTCTCGGCTGTTTGTGGGTCGAGTGACTGGGCCAGGTGCGCTTGCCAGTCAAGATTTGTCCGGGCTGCGCTGAGTTTATTATCCCGCTCGGCGGCGCCTTTGAGGCCCCGCGCAACATCGGCGGCGTGGGCTGCTATCTTTGATGCAATTACGCCGGAGCGGACGTCGGCGGCGTTCGGCAGACCCAGATGCTCTCTGGGCGTAACATAACACAAAAACGAAGCGCCGTAAAAGGCGGCGGCGGTTCCGCCGATTGCCGAAGTTATGTGGTCGTAGCCGGGCGCGATATCGGTTACGAGCGGGCCGAGGACATAAAACGGAGCGTTATTGCAAATCCGCTGCTGAATTTCCATATTATATTGAATCTGGTCGAACGGCACGTGGCCGGGGCCTTCGACTATGACCTGACAGCCCATATCCTGCGCCCTCCGGGTCAGCTCGCCAATAGTTTCCAATTCCGCAATCTGGGCCTGGTCGGTGGCGTCGGCGATTGCGCCCGGACGAAGACCGTCGCCGAGGGAAAAGCAGACATCGTACCGGGCCAGGATATCGCATAAATCGTCGAACATTTCATACAAGGGATTCTGCCTGTTGTGATGTAGCATCCATTTGGCTAAGAGTGCCCCGCCCCGGCTGACAATGCCCGCGACGCGATTGGCAAGCAAAGGCAGATGCTCCTTTAAGACGCCGGCGTGAATGGTGAAAAAATCCACACCCTGCCGGGCTTGCTTTTCGACTACTTCGAGGATTATTTTGGCGTTTATGTCTTCGACGTTTCTGCGTTCGATGACCTGATATATCGGGACTGTTCCGAAAGGTACGGGGCAGTGAGCGAGAAGCTCGCATCTGATATCGTCGAGGTTTCCGCCGGTGCTGAGGTCCATAATCGCATCCGCCCCGGCATCCAGAGCGGCCCGCATTTTCTCGATTTCGGCTTCGATGGAGCTGGATTCGCTGCTGGTGCCGATATTGGCGTTTACCTTTGTGGCAAGGGCGCGACCTATGCCGGCCGGCTTGAGGTTGGTTTTGAGATGCAGCTTGTTTGCGGGTATTACGAGCCTGCCGGCGGCAAGCTCATCGCGAACAAACTCGGCATCGAGGTTTTCTGTCTCGGCAACAAATTTAACCTCGTCGGAAATTGTCCCGGTTTGTGCTGTTTGCAACTGTGTTGCCAATTGTCATGTCCTTTCTATTTTCACCGCCGAGACATTTCTCGGCGGATTTTATCAGGCCTCGAATGGAGTCAAGGCAATTGCAGGAAGACGTGGACGCCTTTTTTGTTCGAGGTTATGATGTCGAGCTTTTTGTCCTGGTTCATGTCTCTTACCTCGAATTGGGTCCCTACGCCGGAGTCGTCGTCGATTTTGTGCGGGACGAACTCGGGGCCTTTACCGGCGGTGCGGCGCAGCTCGAACCAATAGAGTACGGCGGGCTCCTTTCCGCCGGGGTCTTTGCCCTGGTGGGCGAAATATCGTTTGCCGGTTACGATGTCCTTGACGCCGTCGGCATTGATGTCGGCAAGAATCATTGCGTGGGCCTGGGAGAACTTATCGTAGATGACGTGCTGTTTGAATTCGGGGCCGTCCTGCTCGAACCACCACATACCGTATCTGTGGGCGGAGCTGGTTATCACGTCGCTGTCGCCGTCGTTATCGACATCGTAAACGAGTAAATCGGCGCAGTCGGGGCCAAGGTTGGCCGGGTGGAAGGTCCAGTTGTCTTTCGTTGGCTTTTTGGGGGCCTGCCACCAACCTTCCTTGACGAGCACATCCATGCGGCCGTCGCCGTTGACGTCGCCTGCACCGAGGCCGTGGCTGTATTTTTTTGTTCCCGGGGCGTCGGGACCGGCGATTGTGTGCATATCCCAGAGGCCGTCGAGGTCTTTCGGCTTGCTGAACCATGCCATCAGGCCCTGGGGGCGAACGGCGAATACCGGAACGCGCTTGCCATTGCCGCGGATATCAACAAAGATGGGCGTCTCGTTGCAGGCGCTGTTCACAATCATTCGTTTCTTCCAGTGGCCGGGTTTATTTTTCGGATTTTCGTACCACCAGCACGGGTCGCCCGGCATCCCGATGATAATCGAATCGACCCAGCCGTCGCCGTTGACGTCCCGGGCGAAATTGGCGAAGCATTGGCTGTAACCTTTTGTGCCGTCGTATTGGCCGACGGGGCGAACCTCGTGCATCTTCCAGTCGGGCCCGGGCCCTGCGTACCAGACATCGCCGGCCATGACGTCAATCTCGCCGTCGTGATTGACATCGCCGGTCGCGACACCTTCGGCGCGAAAAGTTTTGTCTATGACGATTTTCTCAAAGCGTACCTCGGCGGCTAAAGACGGTACGGCAAACAACAGCACCGATATTGCCGGCAGAAACATCAATTTTTTACTCATATCGACCTCCAGTTATATAGTGCTCACGAAAAGAAATTTCCCGTTTGTTCGCGGGCAAGTAACCTTAAAACAATAATTAACAATCCCAGTCGCGGGAATTTATTACCCTTAAGGGTATATATTTGGCTTACAAAGCGGATTTATTATACCGTTCAAAGCTGCCGGTGGGCAATGAAATAATCAGCACTTCGAACCCGGCAATAACGGTGAATGAGGGCCCGCCTTTGGCGGGCGGGTCAATATCCGGCAGCCGGTCTCGGTAACGAGAACATCATCTTCAATTCTTACGCCGAGTTTGCCCGGTAGATATATGCCCGGCTCAATTGTAATGACCTGGCCGGCTTCGAGCTTTTCGCTGCTTTTAGCCTTTAGGAATGGAGATTCGTGGATTTCCAGGCCGAAGCCGTGGCCTGTGCCGTGGCCGTAAACAGGCAAATCGCTTTTGCGGATTACCTCTCTGGCAGCAGCATCGACTTTGGTAACTCTGACGCCGGCCTTTACCATTTTCATCGCGGCGGCCTGGGCCTGCTGCACAACGTCGTACACCTTCAAATAAAATTTGCTCGGCCTGCCAAGAGCAAAACATCTGGTGATATCGCTGCAGTAGCCCTTGTATCGGGCGCCGAAGTCTATCAATACGGTATCTTTGGATTTGAGTTTCCTTCTGCCCGGCTGATGATGGGGACGTGAGGCATTCGGGCCGAAGGCAACAATCGTATCGAAGCTGTTCGTGGCCCCGAGTCTGCGTATCTGGAAATCGAGCATCCCGGCCAATTCGTTCTCGGTTGTACATGGCTTTATGTACGCCAGGGTTTGCCTGAGGGCCTGAGCGGATTTCGAGGCGGCGGCCTTGATGGCTGCTATTTCGGTGCTGTCTTTGACGCTGCGGACGGTTTCAATGATATTCGCGGCTGTTTTAATGCGGGCCTTGACGTGCTTTTTCAACGATTCGAATTCGGCAAGCGAGGCGGATTTTTCAATGGTTATGACTTTTATCGATTTGAGCTTTTTCGCCAGGCTGGCCACGGCCCGGGCCAAAGAAGAGGTGTGCTGGATTATCTTGGAGCAGGAACACTCCTTTTGGGCCTGCTCGATGTATCTGCTGTCGGTCAGAAGGTAAACGCAGCCTTTGGTAATTAAGGCCCAGCTATCGTCACCCAAAAAGCCGGTGGTATAAGTTACATTGGCCGGCTTTGTCAGGATAAGGCTGCTGATACCTGCCTTTTTCATCTCTCGGCGAACCGCCCTGATACGCTTTTTTAGAACCTCTTTTTTCATCGGAATTATTCTCAAAAAGAATTTGTTCTCAAAACAGTTATTTCTTTAACACATCCTTTTTTATCGCCCGCTTTTTTCGCCAGGTGGGGTAATCACGGGACAGCAGCGATGCGGGGGCATTCCCATACCAGCGATAGCCGGTCCGCCGTTCGTGCTCTATCTCGGCCAGAGAGTATTTTACCACGCCGTCTCGCCCACAGAAAATCGGTCGATTGGTCCCGAGCTGGTAGAAGCGGGCCCAGGTAGGCGGAGCGTCTGAATCTTTGACGATAATTTTATCATATCCCTTTTCCAGGGATTTATCGGGTTTGTTAATTTGGCGAATTCCGGTCAGTTTAACGCGGTCGAACCAGGCAATGGCGCTTTGGACGGCCCGAATAACCTCCGGAGAAGGTTCGTCAATACCCATTAGAAAGCGGACTATGCCGATGCTCTCGCCGCTGCAAATTGATATCTTCTCGTAAATGCGAGCGGGGCACGATTCGAGGGTCTTTTCATCGTGCTGCTGACACCATGCGGTGCGGCTGCCGTCGATGGTGATTTGGCAATTCAGAATGCACTCGATGCCCTTTTGGACGGCTTTTTGTGCCCTGCGGCGACGGTCCTCATCGACGAAGGTGTACGGGGGCTTTTTGCTCGCGATGTCGCGAAGAACGCTCATCGCGCCAATCATAGCGCCGTCATTGAATGTAATGTGATTGGAGTAGCTGTCGTTCGACCGCAAAGGATAGTACTGGGGCCAGCCGCCGTTGTCGTACTGGGCTTCGAGCAGGTAGTCCACAGCCTTTATGAAAGCCCGCTTAAAACGTTCGAGCCCGGTGGCGTAATACACCCTGGCTAAGTACCTCATCTGCGTTTGGGTAGCGCCGTTGTCTAAGGTAGAGTCTTCTTTTTGCTTTGCCTTACGCAGAGCGGCCTTGTCCTTATCGCTGAGTACGCGGGCCATATCGGTGTTCTTCTGCCAGCCGCCTGTGTCCCGCTGGTACAGCAGGACATTGTCCGCGATGCGGACGGCCTCGTCGCCGGCGTAAAAATCATTTTTCTGGCGCAGACATCGCTCCCACGAAATGGAACCGTCTCCCTTACTGCGGCCCCGGGCATCTGAAACGATTGCCGAAGCAAACAGGCAAATCAAACCCGCCGCCGTCATCCACGGTATCATCTTTTTCATATTCGTTACTGTTCTTAACAACCGCCTTATTGTATCGTTCCACGAAAATAGGGTCCTTCAACGAGCTACAGATACAATTGATTAACAGCAAGCCGGAGAAAAATAAAGGTTTTTCTTCCTGAACGTTTGGCTTTATCATATTTTATTCTTATATTTTTATCAGAACAAGAACCTGCCGGGGGCAAACCGGTTGGTTTGATTAATTGTACTGGGCCTGATGTTTTCCGTGAGGGGAAAAAATCAGGATTCTCGCCCGACATTGTGGGCAGGACGGCATAAGCCGTCCTTTTTTTATATCTTGCCACAGCCGCATTTTGCCGCTACAATAAGCAATCCTTTGATTTTTGAGTCGTTCTAAGCTGGTAGTTATTAAGCAGAGCAAGGAATATCGAACACAAACGGCAAGTGAACTAAAGTGCCTAAAGTGAGCTAAAGTGAACTAAAGTTGAAAAAAATCAACTTTAGGCACTTATAACTACCTTATGTTCAATATTTAATGCTCCGAGTAGTAACACGCATACACTTTCCATTGTGTTTCGCAACTCGTAGAAAAAACGTCATTGCGAGCGAGGCACAGCCGAGCGCGGCAATCTCTACTCAATCATAAATCGTCAATCGAAACTCGAAAATACTCTTACTCCTGCTTGAGCATTTCATCCGTCAGCATGCGTACTTTGTCGTCCTCAATCAGCTTGCGTGTCGTCTTGTCCCATCTTCGCGTACGATGCTTCAAGCGGTGTTCGCCGTGGCAGGCCGTGCAGTAATTCTTCCCCTTGGTATCGTCAAAGACAATTTTATGCACTGAGCTGAGCTTGTCCTTTGGGTGACAGCCTAAGCAAAACCCATCTATCCTCGCCTGGGCAAACATAATATCCGGCGGCGTGATATTATCTTCATCGGAGCAGTGCGCATCGGACGGACCGTGACAATCCTCACAACTGACGTCGCCCACAGCGTGCACAAAGGCAAGGTCTTCCTCCTCGTAGTTTATATGACACACATGGCAGCGGCTGTTATCAGCTAAAACCTCCGGCCCCTCCTCGCTGTCCTCCAGCAGCAGAAGCGGCTCCTCTGTAATCTCTTCCCGCTTGCACGACACAGTCACAACGGCCGCCGCCGCAAGCACAACCAAAAACACCCAAAATCTCGAATATCTCACGCAGGTCTCTTTCGCATTGAAACCACTTACTTCCCTACCCCGCAGAACGCTCAGGTCCTCATCGACCAGCGCTTCCCTACACGTACTCCCATTTCTTCAGCCACTGGTAGTTCGCCGGCAGCCTCGCCCACATCTCTTTTACGGCCTTCTCAAGCTCGGCCCTCTCCTTCAAATCCAGCGAACGCCGTTCCTTAATGGCCCTGGCCATATTATCCACCTGATGCGGACTTACCAGCCCCGGTATCGGAGCCGTAATCGCCGAATTGCACAGGATATACCTGATGGCCAGTCGTGCACGCCGGTCGTCCTCTTGAGCGTGAGGGTCATCCGGTGCGCTGCTGCCCTCGAACAATGAATTGCTCGCAAATGGCTTAATCCCGAAGGTCCCTATATCGCGCTCCTTGACTGTATCGAACAGGCTCTCTTTCGGAGCAACCTTGCTCTTGGCCGTGTAAGGAAACAGAACAACCTCAATCTGTGGAAAGTATTCTATCATCATCTTAACCCATCGCCGGTCGTGCGAAGAAATACCGATAAAACGGGCCTTGCCCTGCTTCTTCGCCTTCTCCAGCGCCGCGACCAGCTCACACGATGTGTTGAACGTATGTCTACCGCCGGGCTCATGGCAGGTTATCCGCCACAAATCCGTATATTCCTGTTTCGACTCACTCATCAGCTCGTCGAAGCTTTCCATCAGCTTCTTCGCAGTGCGATATTCCTTGCTGCGAACCTCACGTCCGCAGTACGACAGCGCCATAAACATCTTATCGCGACGTCCCTTCAACGCCCTGTTGTACGCCAGAACCTCGGAACGGCAGCACGCATCGATATAATTGATGCCCACTTCCATACACCGGTTGACCACATCACGCCGGTTCTCGTCGAAGTCCTGCCCCATTACGTTAATGCGCTTCCAGTGCCCGCCAAGGCAAACCACCGAGACCCAAAGCCCCGTCTTGCCGAGCCGTCGATACTCCATCTCCGGATTGTAACAGAGCGTCTTCCTCGCGGCCGCTTCGCCCTTTTTGCTCAGGGCGTGTCCCTTGGCCGCCAGACCGCCGGCTACGGCCCCCGCCGCCAAAAGAGATGTGTTCCGGATAAAAGTCCTCCGCGAAAGTTTGTCGTCTTGTCGAGTAGGCATAATATGGTTCCTTCATTTAGGTTTAATTTGTTTTCTCTGTTTCTCTTGCCTTTCGGTGTCAAGAGTGCCACAGTATTTAAACCATGTGAGGAACTTCAATGCCCCTCACAGAACCGGACTTGTGGA
>JAUWPZ010000071.1 GCA_030611315.1 Sedimentisphaerales bacterium | reverse complement strand
CCAGAATACATCCCATCTGTTTGATTTAACAAAGCATCGCAAATACAGAATGCGCTGTCCGCCCTGGCGGGACCATCGCATACCGCTACGGCACAAACGCGTTTTTATAATGCTTTTGCAAGCAGCTTCAACCGGGCCGCTGCCGATAGGCAGGCCGCGAGCAATAAAATCGGCGTAGCTCATCCGAACCTTATTACGCCTGAAAAAGGTTTTCTCTGTCCCCAGCTTCTCCTGACGACTTTTAGACAGGCGGATATTTTGAGAATAATAGGCCATCGAACGCAAAACTTCACTCGGCTCCGTCATCATCTTCAAGAAGCTTCTTGCGGTATTTACTGTACCAGGCGTCGCCGCGTAGCTTTGGCGAAGCGGGGTCGCTCGCAATGACATCAATTTAACCGTAACAGAGCGCCAGCTTGTACACCATACGGCCTTTCCGCACTCAGCTTCCGGATTCAGATAACAGGCTTTGGGTATTCGTGTGTTCGGGGCCTGAGTTGAAGTTAAGATTTATGATGCAGGGTCATCATCAAACGCTGCCGTATTACCTTCGATAAAAAGATAAAACTGTCAAGATTCCGTCGGCACATCCGTTTAGGTTCTTTTGCGAGGCGATATGCCCACTCCAAACCAAGTCTTCGTATCGAAGCCGGAGCCCACTTAACATTTCCTGAATGAAAGTCAAAAGCCGCTCCTACACCGATCATAGTACCGGCATTAAGTTTGCCGACGTGCTCAGCCATCCATTTTTCCTGTTTGGGGGCGCCAAGACCCACCCAGATAATGTCCGGCTTTGCATGATTGATTTGTTTAACAATCCTTTCATCCTCTTGCCTGGACAGAGGTCTGAATGGAGGGCAATAGGCTCCAGCAACCTGCAATCCTGGGAACATCCGCGCGAGTTCGTCTTTCAGTTTATCGGCTACTCCCTTTACTCCACCGTAAAAAAAGTGCCTGTAGGCGTACTTGCGACCCCAGTCGCACATCCTCAACATGAACATTGGCCCAGTCACTCGGCCAAGGTTCTTGTATCCAAGCAATTTTGCAGCCAGGATTATTCCGATGCCGTCAGGCAAAGTCATAAATGCTCCGGATGTGGCTTTGTTCATCTCGGGGTTCCTATGACATAACAACACACTGTAAGGATTCGTGATTGTTATGTAATGTCCGTGCGTGCGGCTGTTGCACCAGGTGCGGATTTGGTCAAAGACGCTTTTACAATCGGTTAAGTCGAAATGGACTCCTGCTATATTTGGCCTGGCGTGCTTTGAGTCCTTCGGCTGGTGGGTTATCGAGGCGCCTATTGTCACCTTGTATCTCCGTTGTTGTGTTTGTTTATTTCAATGGCGGATTTATAGGTGAACATCAACCGCCGGTAATATGCGTGGGGGCTGTATTCTCTGAGGACTTTTTCGCGGCAGGCCCGACCCATTTGGCGACAGAGATCGGGTCTATCCCAGAGATACCGAATCTTTTGGGTCAAATCATCGACGTTGCCCGGCTCGAAGAGGAGCCCCGTCACACCGTCATCGACGATTTCCGGCAGACCACCGATGCGTGAACAGACCACCGGTTTGCCGCGAAGCATAGCCTCCAACAGGACCGATGGGAACCCCTCATACCAAATGCTGCAAAGCACGGTTATACGGCTGTCACTATAGAATTCGCCGAGCTGTTCTGTATTGAGATGTCCGCAGAGGTCGCAGTTCTCAGGGACTTTGTTTGCGAGATTGGGCATACGTTCATAGGAACCCGCGGCCTTGAATTGGATATCAGGGCAAGCTCGAGCCGCCTCGATAAGTGTGTCTATACCTTTTTCCGGACTGATTCGGCCAGCAAAGGCAACATATTGACCTTGTTTGCTGTTTACCTCGAATCCATTCGGGGCAACCATGTTGGGAATAACACAAACCCTATCGGCTGGAAAACCCTCCTGAATCAGGCGCTTATGCTGAAACTCCGTTTGTGCGTAATAAATGGTGACATTGTCAAAAAAGTATCTTCGCGTCCTCGCAATATAATTTCGCAGGGCGTAGCCCAAACTTTTGAACCAATTTTGTTCGCAGTTCCGTAAAAAGCACCACCACTCCCGGCCTTCGGCGCATTTTTCGCAGATTTTCCCGTCCCTGAAGAACAAACCATTCGGACAAATCAAGCGGTAGTTTGCACAGCGCATTACGACGGGGATATTATGCCTACCAGCCTCGACAAGAACAGACGGTGAGATCAGAGGGTACAAATTCTGGACCTGGATAACATCCGGCTTAAAATCGTTGATGATTTGCCTTATCTGTTTGCGGCTGCTAAAAGAATAGAGGCCGCTGAAAAAAGCTCTGATCTGCCCAGTAAGTGAGCCATTGATTTCGCTGCTACTGCGGAAATAGGAACAAACATCATGCCCATATTCCCGAAGCAATTCAATTATGCGAGAGACCATTACTTCTTCGCCGCTGAGTCTGCCATACTTGTTGTGAATCAGGCATATTCTCATATTCCGGGTTTCCTGTTTTTATTGTTTTGTCCTCATAAGCAAATGCACAGCCAATCGTTGCAAATAACATATTCCCAATGAAGGCAACATACATAAGGACGTTTCCACTGATTCCGAGCAATAGCATTGCAACAATTCCATTGATGGATGCCGAGTATATCCATCTTAAATCCTCGTGGGTCCGGCAAAGGCGGTATCGCTTGTACAACGCGACTAACAATGAGATGACCGGGATTGCCAAAAGAACACATCCTGTAATGCCGTAATCGAAAAGCACTCTTATATAGGCATTATGAGGATGCGACCACCCCATATGATCAAACATTATTTTCCCGAATTCGGCTGATGCCGTGCTGCCGTCTCCAAGCCATATATTTTCAATGCCCTGAACAAATTTTGGCCAGACAGTAAGTCTGCCTGAGAAATTAACTATTTCAGGGTTAAATGAGAACGCATCATAAACGGTCCCATACCCCCTGTGAAACAGGTTCTCCTGTACCGGCCTGGAGCCGAAAAAGTAAATACCCGCACAAGCCAATAGAATAAGAATTACTATCCTGACTCTCACGCTCATCCCCAGTGACCCTAAGACCAGTAAAGTCGGCAGGATCAGTACAGGCATACGGGAATGTGTGGCCAGCATAACAATCAGGCACAGAATGAAGGTTGTGTATCGTTTCCTGGACTGTTCGTTTATGTCAGTCACGGCAGTAACACCTATTAGTGTGAAGGTCATCGCAACTCCGGCAACGGAGTACCAGTCTAATACTGCCAGAAAGGACCGGGCCTGAACTGCCGCAAATGCGTAAATGCATAACGAGCCGATTAAAAGGAGTCGGTAACTCTTTTTGAGCAAATACACCGTGACATTCTCGAGCGTTGAGCAGGCACATAACACGAAAAACGGCGTCACGAAGATAAAAAGTCGTTGAACGGCAACAGCATTGGAGAAATCGGTTTTGTAGATGACCCACATAAACCAAGGCAGCCATAAATACCAGGGAAATTTGACCGTTTGCCCTCTGCGTGGGATTAGGTAAAATATAGATAACGCTAACATCAGCAACCATGCCCAACCTCGAAGGCGAAACTCCCACAGTTCTAAATTCCCGGCGCTGGCGAGTAAGGTCGTTCCAACGACAGCACACAAAAAAAACAGCTCCCGCGAAATTGGACTACACAATTTCGAACTGCGAGTGCACGCACTAATAAAATGATTTCTGCTGCGAATGTTAATAGGCGGACAATACTTCATAGCAAACCTTATTATCGAGCTGCGGCTCCAAAGTAGGCCATAGGAACCCTAATCTTCTTTGGTGCTTCACTTCGAGCAGGCTTCGCCAAGGCGATGTCGTAGGCTTCTTTTATCTGTTGGGCCAGGTGGTCCCAACTGTATTTTCCGGCTTGGCTCAGTGCTCCTTTGCTTAACACCTTTAATCTTTGGGGATTCTGTAGGATAGAACCAAGGGCCACTGAAAAATCCTCAATCGCAGAAAACATGTCCTTAACTGGAATTGCAATCCCACATTCATCAGTGATTACATCACCAAAATCGCAGTGCTTAAGACATATAACAGGAACGCCCAGTGACAGTGACTGCATTACGGTTGTTGAGGTTGCATCCAGGAGACTCGTAAATGCAAGTACATCACAATTGTTTAGTAAATCAAGGGTCTTTTGCTGCTCTAACCACCCGTGCCATCTACATTGCTCGGCGATGCCGAGTTCTTGTGCCATTCTCTGCCATTTTGCCAGGCATGGCCCGTCCCCTGCAATGTGCAGGGTAGTGCGTCCTTTGATTTCCTGCTTACACATAGCTTTAAGAAGAATCGGCATCGCCTTGCCGGTAATACACCGTCCTATCCAGGCGATGTTCAACTTTCTTGTCCCATCGTAAGAACGGCACTTTCCCATTGATGGTTCGGATGCCTGTTCATGTGCGAGCATTGTTTCAAGGCCGTGGATTTTGCGGAAGTTCTCCTGGTCTTGTGTAGTTTGCGCGATTATACATTCGGCGTTATGCAGGGCCCTGCGTAACCGCCAACTAAAGCGTAGTTGGAGCGCATTTATCAGGTTTTTGGCTGTGTATTCAGCGAGTCCTCTCCATCCGAGGGCCATGAGCATAGACCACGGAACGAGAGTTGTGCCCCCGGTAGGACCCCAAACAAACGGGACCGGCAGTTTCCACAAGTAGCCTGGCTCACGAAAAGTATTGCTTCGCAGGTGATGGGCCAAATCGAAACCTACTTTCGAGTGCAGCGCCAGAGCAAGGTCAAGAGAGCGTTGCAGCCAACCTCTGTATTCGAGGATTTCGCGTATCGGCAAAGCGGGTCGTCTTCGCCCAAAGCCGCCCTTTTTCAGCCTCGGAATGAAGTGGAAATTCATTGCTTCTGCGAGGGCGGGGTCTTTTTCAAGGTGTTCTGTTACCTCGTCTCGGTACTGGGTTTGTTCTGTAATAATCCATAGGTCATACGAACGGGCCAAGCGACTCAGAATTTGCCACGCTGAGCCTGGAGCGTGAGACCGGGCCGGGCTACATTCGTATGCCTCGACAAGCACTTTAGGTTTGCTGTGGGTCATGGTTTTATCGAATAGAATCATGTGCAGGCGAAAAGATTTGGTCTAATCGTTTCGTGAGCAGCATCTCGACTCGGCTCGTTTTGTTTTTCGGCAAACGTAAATGATATCCTGGCACAGTGCCCTTCCAACTCCGCAGGCGTTGGCGACCCAGTCGGCGCTTTTATGGATAAAGGACGGCAGAATCATCGGATGATTGTCGTAACCGGGCAACACGCCTATTGGGAAAACATCAACTATCTCCAGGCCGGCCGACGCCACCAGACGATCGACCTCGGCGTTACTCATTGACGGTATGTCATTTTTGACCATGCGCCCAAGAGTAAAAAGAGTGCTCGAAGCAGTCCTGTGGTTGTTGAACACAAACAGCCCGTCGGGCGCGAGATGTTTTGCCAGTGCCTTACCGGCTTCGCGCCGTAAGCTGTTCTGGGCGTTCGGAAAGAATCGAAAGGCTGTTATCAGGTCAAAGACCCTCTCGCCAAGCACGTTGTCCCTCGTGATATCAGCCTGAATAATCTCGTCGTCAGGCAGCTTTTGACGGCATTCGTTGAGCATACTTTCGGAAACATCAATCCCGGTACAAGTATCGACTCGACCCTTCATAAACTGGATAATTCTGCCGGTGCCGCACGCAAAGTCCAGATAGCGAACTGTACGTCCCGCAAAGTGCTGGTGCAGAATTTTGTCCAATGCTCGCTGCTCGCATGCCCAAAGATATTTGCGCCACTTGAATTGCCCGAAGCGCCTGTCATACTGACAGCCCTTTTTTACATGTGTATGCGAATCTCTGTAATCAGTTATGGTTCTCATCCTTCGAGTGCTTTCTTAACATTTCTCCGGTTGTGGGTCCTGCTGCGATAAAATGAATGGTGTTTGTCTCCACTGCCCGGCTAAATTTCGAATAATCACCTGTCCGAACAGGGTTTGTGCCAGAGACACCATCATTTTGCGGCGCCACTGCTTGCGTAATATCGCAATATTCACCCGGCTCAGGAACCCACTGAGCACGTCCAGGTTAATGGGCCGGCCCAATTCGTCTTGATACGCCTGCAAAAAGGCGTTTGTCCGCCGATGAAACAATCCGGCAGCCTGCCGGAAACGCCTCTGCTGCAATAGGAGGCTGCGTATGAAATAAGCCAAATCCAAATATCTGGGACCATAGTTCCCGGTAAATTTAAGGGCAGGCCCCGTGGCCCAATCCAATATGACAATCTGGTCGGTATCTTCTTTATAACAAATGTTTATCAGGTTAAAGTCGCCATGCAGTGCTACACAATCTTTATCCGGTCCCTGCCAATCGGATGGAACCGGTCGCACTGCATTATCGGGGACCTCAAGTCTGCTATGCACGCAAGCGAGGGCCCTGCCGACCTTCCCGATAATTCGAATCCCGGCACCTGCTTTGTCGAAATAATCGGCCAAAGGAACTATCCCTTCTATTCGCTCCAATTCAAAAGTGCCGCTCTGCGGATTGCAATCCAGAACACGGGGACAATAAAAGAGATTGCAATTCTCCGACAACTCGTGTGCCGCTTGCGTAACTTCGGCTTCTATTGCAACAAGAGCGGGGTCAACCTTCTTGACAACGGTCGTTTCCTTGAACTCGACCGCTTGTGAAAGGCCCGAGGGTTGTCCGGCTAATAGTCTGTTCATAAACCCACCTGGGATTCCGGCACGTTCTGTAATGGATTTGGCCTGACTTTGGCGTTCGAAGCAGGCCACCTTGCGGAGAGGGCCCACAAGAACAAATATGCAATTGAATTGCCCGCGGCTCTTTTTAGGCGCCTGCGCTCAAGTTGTATTCGAATCCTGTGGGCAACCATTTTCAACAAGTACCTTCTTAGCAAACGGCAATCCAGCTTGCGCCCTAATTGCTGCTGATAGCCCTCAAGAAACGCACGTGCCCGCTTGTTGAAATTGCCTATCGAGTCGAGAAGAAACAATTGTTGGCACAGGAGGCTGCGAAGGAACTTTCCCAAATCGAAGTGTCTGGAACCAACCGTTTTGCCTCGGCTCACCACTCCAGCGCTCGCCCAATCCAGCACCACCAAACGGTCGTGCTCTTGTTGGCAGCACACATTATATATATTGAAGTCGCCATGGAAGCACACTAAGTCGCTGTCCTCACACTCCCAGTCCAACGTAACCTTGCTCTTTAGATATTCAGGCAACTCGAGATTCTCGTGCGTATATGCCAGCGCTTTGCCCACTCTTTTGAGCAAATCCATATCATCGGCCCCTGCCACAAATCTGTCTCGCAGAGTAACCAATCCGTCAATTCGTTCCAGTTCAATAGTACCGCTGTCAAGCTCCTCCCCGATAACAGACGGCACGTAAAACAGGCCCGAATATTTCGCCATATTGTGGGCGGCCTGCGTGACAGCAAACTCTGTTTTTACGTGCATAGGGTCGACTTTCTTTACAATCGATGCGGCATTATGGATGAGCTCTCCGGCGCCGGAAGGAACATACGTTCTCTTGAACAGCGTCCCAGGGGGTTTATTGTCCGACGTCTCCGGGTATTCGGCTTTTGCCGGACGGCCCGACCACAGAATCATTCCAAGATAGTTTATGACCAGTGACACAGTGCGGTGTGTGAGGATGGCCGAAGCCACCCCGACAATCCCAAACCGGGGAATCACCGCAAAGGCCGTCAAAAGCGTTACAATCGACGCGCATATACTGCTGTGGCATAGTGTTTTCGTGCGTTTTGTTGCCATCAGGAATGCTCGGACGGGGACCTCGACTGCCTTGACGCTTATTGCCGCTGCGATCATCGCCAGCGCAACTGCGTGGCCCTGATATCTTGATGTGTAGAAGATGCCGACAAGTTGATCGCCGAAAAATAGCATCAGCAGAACGTAGATAAATCCTGCAGCGATTGCGGGTCTGATGAGGATGGATACCTTTGCCTTGGTTGCAACTATCCCATGTAACTGGGTATAGTCGGCCAGCTTCGGAGTTAGATATCCGAACGAGGCCTCAAGGGCCGGCCTGACTATGCAGGCGACCATCGTCACCACGCCAACTATTGCGACAATCTCTTTCCCGCACCAAAAGAGCGTCAGCCAGGGAAGCACGCGTATACCTGCCACATTTGCGCCTGTTGAGGCAAGTATCCATCTGCCATAGCGCCAGTTCCTCGTAAAGTCATGGCGTACTCTGGCTTGCTTGAGACTTAGCTTGGCACGTTCAGTCAACAGTGCTGCGCCGGCCGGGGCCGCCGAGCCAACCGCCATTGCCAGGCAAGCCGCGGGGACTGTAAGCCGTCCCCAAGAATACAAACCCACTACACCACTTAGCGTGATTACATTAGTTGCCAGACCCATGGCGAAGCTTGCCCAAGGTCGAAGTTGCGCCAGGAGGACAGACCTCATGAAAACCCGAAAATGGACCGCAACGGCCATCGCCGCAAGCGGGATTAGCAGAGTTACGATGCCCGTAGTGTGCCCAAGCGATCGAGCAATCACCCAAATTATCGCAAAGCCGGTCGCGATCAGCCCGGACAGAGCAATATGCTGCACTAATGAGCTGCCGAGATACACAGAGCGCTGCTGTCGATCGAGCGGCTGACTGAGAACGCTAAACGGAATTGCAACCAGACCGCGCTGAACAACGCCTGAGAAGAACACCAGCGTCAAACCCAGGACAAATGTTCCATACTCCGCCTTTGGGCAGACCCGCGCGACGAGAATTCCTGTCAGGAATGTAGCAAGACTATAACCTCCCTGGTCGAACAACACCACCAAGCCCTGTCGGGCACTGGGGCGCAACAATGTTGCCAGAAGGCGGCGAAACAATGGTCGGTCGGCAGTACGTTCCGGCGCAACAGATTCTTCAGATATTGTTACGCCGTCCACCCCAGCGTCCTTTACCATTATTGCATCAATTTGTGACAATGTTTTCCCTTGTCTATAATAGATAGGCTTCTTAGCCGTCGTCAATTAGCTGTCATTAGAGGGTTGTTTGTCTTTCAACTCTTAAGCGGTTACTTCATATTTCCAGGCTCAAGGCTTGCCCCATTAGAAGTAATTGGACGCATTCTAACGGGGCTTGAGGTGTCCTTTGTTTTGTTCGGGAGATTTGCGACACTATACTCTTCAATCAGTCGGCCAAATAGTGCTATGCGCCGGCCGGCAGATTCAAGCGAACCATTCGCCCGGACCTGGACTTCCAGATTCAGCGGTGAACCGGCGCGGCGGTCACGGATAGGTAAGGTCATTTTTACTATGTTGTCTATCCCTATATCTTCGGCGTTTTTCCCCCAAGCCAACGTTCGTTTGGTTCCGTCACGATTGATTAAGGGCAACAAGCCCCTTACAAAGCCCATCTTATCCGCAGCAAAACAAACAGCCTGCCACCACTGGTCAAAAACTTTGGCCTGACGGAAGTGAAGCTCGACTTTCTCGAAATTTTCTATTTCCTGCTTCACCTGGTGAGAAATCGTACGTTTGCGCTTCAAGGCGGTTATTGTTTCGGCGAAATGCACAGCGCCGACTGCGCGAAAGACCAATACCAAAAGCAGAAGTATGCAGAAGAATATAATAACAGCGCTGGCGTTGTGAGTGAACATCATAAACATCCCCAATCCGGCTGTTAGTGCCGTTAGAACATACATGCTGATTACCACATGACGATGATGCAGTCCCATATCAAGCAATATATGGTGCAGATGGCTGCGGTCCGGGGACAAAATTCCGCGACGTCTAAGATATCGGCGGAGCAGGCTAAAGGCCGTATCGAATATAGGCAGGCCCAGGGCAAGAGCCGGCAGGGCAAGGGCCACAATAGTTCCTGACTTTGTCGCACACATCACGCTTGCCGAAGCCAGGATAAAGCCCAGAAACATGCTGCCGCAGTCACCCATAAAGATTTTGGCAGGGTTAAAGTTAAAGAATAGAAATCCGCACAAGCTGCCTAACAGAGCGAGCATAAGTACTACCATCAGTGGTTGGCCGGTGCTGAACGAGAAAATGGCGATAACCACGCAGGTTATAGCAGAAATACCGGCTGCCAAACCGTCGAGACCGTCTATCAGGTTCACGGCGTTTGTAATGGCTACAATCCAGAAAACAGTAGCCGGAAATGAAAGCCAGCCTAAGTGGAGCGTGAAAAGATTTGCAACGTTTAGCGAGTCAATGCGAACACCGGCCAGGCACATAGCTGCTGCGGCTGCGACCTGGACCAAGAGCTTATGCCTGGCTCTCAATCCACGCAAATCATCGACAAGGCCTGTGAGGAAAATAAATGTACCGGCTGCCAGTAGGGTAACTACCTGCCCTTGCAGTCTGTGGAACGCTTTTCCAATATTGTTGTCCAGAAACAGTACCGCAATAACAAGCATAGTGGCCGATAGAAAGATAGCCGCTCCCCCAATCCGTGGAATGGCTGAGTCGTGGACCTTTCTTGCATCCGAGCTGTCGTAAATCTTCAAAGCACGGGCAATATAAATTAAAATCGGCGTGAATAGCAACGCCAACAGCAAAGAACCGAGATATACGAATGAGTAGGTTTTCATTATTTTGCTATCGTGTTTTGACGCTGGTTTTAGCCCTGCGCAAACTCCGTCCCTGTCGGTGCTCAGACCGGTTCAGAGCGTTTAGCGTTTAGTTTTCTGCTGTCCGCTATCTTTATATCAGGGCGACTTGACTTCTTCGCTGAATGCGGCAGGGTGAACGGAGAAGTCTGCCGCGAGCTTGCGGGCAGGTTCAAAATTCGGACGCAACTGGAGGCATATCTTTGCCTCACGAATCGCTTCTTGTATCATCCCCACCCTGGCAAGCAGCTTTGCCAGTTCAAGCCGCCAATGAACCTGGGCATAGTCGAGTGCCAGAGCGCGACGGTAGCATTCTATTGCCGCCTTGTTTTCCTGTTGTTTCCCGTAGATATTGGCTAAAGATGCAAATACCCAGGCCGGGGCGTCAGGCTCTTTGCACCTGTTCTCAAGCGAAATCTTCATCTTCTCCCGGCACTGCTCTGCCAGGTCATAGTACTGCATATCCTCAAAGACACTCGCTACATAATGGAGCCGGCCGATATCGTCACCCGCAGTCGATATTGCCAACTGAGGACGGCTTAAGTAATTTACATATATACTTACGACATCCTTGAACAGCGCCCCGTCAAGCTCCAGGGCCCTTTCGAAGTTTCTCACACAGTCGTCATCTTTTCCTTCAAAAACATCGAGATAGCCGGCAACGAAACAGGCTATTGGGTCGCATGGCGCCAGGCGGAATCCCTTTCTTATCCTCTCTGCGCCGCAGTCTTCATTGAGGATGAACTTTTCAATCTGGCCGACCATGCTGTATGATGGGCCGTATGTCGGACACGTTATGGACGTTTTGTGGAATTCGGCAACAATATCACGAACAGTCGGCATCAAATCGTCAGAGATGATAATCCGGCCGGTTTCAGGTTCTGTGATTTGGCTGATTGAACGCTAGCGATAAACGTTGAGCCAGTGCCGGTATATTATATTGTCAGGCTGATATTCTAATGCCGCTGTTGCGTGAGAAATCAGAAATGCGTATTCGGCGTTTGTTCCCTTCCAGTCTCTATCTTTCAGGCGTTTTTCCTGGGTGAGGACCTCTTCCCAGTGTGCCTCGGCAATCCGCGCGTTGTTAGCGCCGGTAAAGGCCCAGAGCCAGATAGCAAATACGCCGAGGAGAACTATTACCCGCAGGCAGGGGAGTAGCACGGCCATCCCTGTGGCACGGCCATCCTGGCCGTGTTTCCACGGGCTGGAAGCCCGTGCCACGCTCAGGACAGGCTTGGCCGTGTTTTCACGGGCTGGAAGCCCGTGCCACCGAGCCAGGGCCAGAAGAAGAGCGCAGAATATAGCACATAAAATGGCGTTCGCCGGGAGGTGCTGGCCGAAATCACTTAAACTGTGGATAAGTATCGCCAGGAGGCCGAAGCCAAGTCCATATACTGCTGAACAAATGGGCAAGTTAGTATTACGAATGTTTCTTATATAGTTTGACCCGATGATTATTCCGAAGATTATTAGCGAAACCAGGCCAAGCAGTCCGGTTTCCTCTGCTGCCTGCGCGTATTCGTTTTCTGCATGTGCCGCTAAGGCGGTATTTGTCGAGCGGTCGAACATCGGATAAACTACTGCGTGTGTTCCAAGACCGGTTCCGAGTATTGGAAATTTAGTCCAGGCAATTGCTATGTCCTTAAGTATCTGTAATCGGCCGCCTTCGACCTTGTCGAAATCTCTGAGAGTGACCATCCGGTCATAGACGCCGTCGAAACCTATGTACAGGATGCAAATTAATGCTACAAGAGCCATGACAACCATTATCCAGCCGTGCCCCTTAAGAGATTGTCGTGAAGTAATGAGCAATGTGGTAAAGGTTATGGAGATGAGCATGCTGACCATACCGCCTCGAGTCAGAGAGACAAAAATCGTCGCCGCACCAAGGCCCATCACTGCCACCAAAAGCCACAAGGATTTCGCAGAGCTGGAAGTCAAATGCTCGAAGACAACGGGGGATGTTATCTTCGAGCTGATAAAACCTTCATGCAGCTTCACCATAAGCAGGGCCAGTGCCGCCCCGATTGACAGATTCATAAACTGACCATAGTTGTTGTGGTTGACGAACGGACCTGAATAACCCTTGCAATGACTGCTGGATACGAACCAATAGATTTTGCCGTTGCCAAAAAGGTTTTGTGCCAGGGCCAGGACAGCGATGATGCCGCCGATTAACGCTATGGCCATCAAGAGTCGTTTTATCCGGGCCGGGTGATGGAAAACGTTGAGAACAACTATAAACACTGCTGCAACTGACAGTATGAGCCTCAGGTTGCCTCTTGTGGCATTTGGATAGAAGCTGAGCGTCATCGACTTTAACGCCGTATCAGCACCGGGCAAGTCTCCCAATAGTTGCGTCTTTAGAGCCGCTGTACCCGGCGAGATGATGTTTACCAGAAACGCAGGTAATGGAACGAGCTGGAATATAACGATAAGTAAAAAAAAACCAAGCGGTACATAGGCCCAGGTCCAGGTCGGTCCCGGACCATGATGAAATATGAGCTTGAGCAAAAAGCAGACGACGATTGCACCCGACAGGGCGATGACAACCTCTTCGCTCCAGGCGTGCACCACCCCAAAAGCCAGAGGCATAAAGGCCAAAAGCCCCATAAGCAGCCATTCGACTACTGTGTCAAACCTGCTTGAAGGCACATCCGTGTTGTCAAGGGATGCTCGGTACTGTTTCATTGGAATACTTCCCTGTGCTCACAAAACTAATTGTCTGTATATCCTGGCCCCTTAATACTCTTGTTGGATTCTCAATGCAGACCAACCGTGCTATTGTCCGGCCCAGCCTGACGCTGATACGTTCGAAGGCGGCTTTCATTTCTGGCCGACGGCTCTGAAGGTCGTGAGAATCTGTCGCCACGAGAGAGGCCCAACCCGAACTCAAGAACTGCCACGCCGCACTCTGGGCCAAAGGACCGAACCCGCCTAACAAGCTGGCGGCTGTTACCTGGAGGTGGACTGAATATTCCAGCAGCCATTTGAGTAATATCCGGGGCTTTTTGGCAATGATGGAGTGTCGTTCAGGATGGGATATGATGACCCGAACACCTCCGGCAGCAAGTTCGACAAGCAAAGGCTCGATATCTATGAAGACTTCGTGCGGAAGTTCCAAAAGAATATGCTTCCCACAATCGGCGAGGGTAAGTATTTTGTCGGCAGCAAGCAATTGACATATCCGTTCATCTACACGGATGTCGCCACCGGGCGCAACGGTAAGGTCAACGCCATTGCATCTCAACTCTTCGTTGAGGCAAGAGACGGCCTCTCTGATCTGTGCAGCCTCGTTGCAATCGTTAAAGCGGCCCAACTGATGAGGCGTCGCTATAACGTGCATTACATTATCGTCGACAAGCGCACGGCATAATGCAAGCGCGTCGGCCATCGTCGCAGGGCCGTCATCAACCGCAGGCAAACAGTGGCAATGGATGTCAACGTAGCGCTGCCAGGACCGCCCCTTAAAGCGGTTTTCTTCACTTGCAATCAAGTTATGATTGACAAAGTACATCTACACCTTCTTGATATTCCCTTTGCTCTTCTCTATTTTCATTGCCATAGTAGCCGTAACCGGTGTAGTGACCGTAGCCGAGGTGGTAACCATAGCGATAGCGATAGTGCTTACATTGGACGTTATTTACAACGGCACCAAGTATGTGTGCTCCAACACTCAGCAAGTTGTCACGGGCTTGCAGGCTGTGTCTTCGGGTAGATTTCTCCGCCCCTAAAACCAACACAACGATGTCGCAAATCGCCGCAAGAATCTGGCTGTCAGCAACCGGACCAACCGGCGGCGAATCTATAATGATACGGTCATATTGCTCAGAAAGGTTCTTTAATGTCTCGGCAAATGTTTTGCTGCTGAGCAATTCGGACGGATTGGACACCTCAGGTCCACAGGGCAGGATATCAAGCCCCTCGACCGGACCGGTCTGGATCGCTTCATCTATAGTATCCCTTCCGGCAAGTACACTGGATGCTCCTTTCTCATTATTGATTGCGAAAACCTTATGCTGTACGGGTTTTCGGAGATCGCAGTCAAAGACAAGTGTTTTTTGCCCGGCCTGCGCCATTGTAATGGCAAGGTTGCTCACAAGAGTACTCTTGCCGTCGCCCGGAGCCGGCGAGGTGACAAGTATAGTCTTTGCTTCGTCCTTGGGTGCGCCGAAAAACAAGGCTGTACGTATCGTTCGATAGGCTTCAGCTACTACAGACCTGCGTTCAAGGCGAACCTTCTGACCGCGGTTTACAATGTTCTTCTCTTTATGTATATTCCTGCTATCATCGGAACTGTGCGAGGCGGTAGTAATAGTCATTTTCCGGCCTTTGGAAACGCCGGACAACAAGACGCCAAGTACGGTTCTATGTGCTTTGTTAAAAAAAGGCTTTAATTTTAGCCATACATTTTGGCCTTGGGTCATAATAGTCCTCCGCCCTTCCAACATTGCCGGTACCACGCCAAGAACCGGAACGCCGAGAATGGCTGAAATCTCTTCAGGGGATCGCAGCCGATAGTCCAGCCATTCGCGAAGCGAAGCCAGGCCGAAACCGAACATAAGACCCAGAACAAGAGCTATTGCCGTAAGCCCGGCCTTTCGGGGCTTCGAGGGCCCATTAGCCAGGCGCGCGACTTCCAGTATGCTGATGTTGAGTGCCCCAACATCTTCTGTAACATTGAGCTCCTTGATGCGGTCATCGAGAACCTCACAAAGTCTTTCGAGCCGCTTTAATTCCGACTGGAGCACGGAATAGTCGACAGCTTTAATACCTAATTCCTGAGCTGCTATACGTTGGTTATCAAAAGATGCCTGCAGCTCATCTTCTTTTTGTTTGGCCGTTATCCACTTCAGCCTCATTACCTCGATATAGGCGTCGGCAAATTCTGTTGACTGCTCGTCAAGTTGTTGTTTAATATGAGCAATCCTGGCACGAATTTCTTTGACCGAAGGATGTTCCTCCGTGCAATAACGCAGGATGCTTTTCAACCTGACTTCCAGGTCTTTCAGGCCAGACCGCAGCCGAGTCCTCTCGTCGTTGACGAATATATGAGCGCCTGCAGTAGCCGAAGCGGCGGCGAACTGCCCGATTTGCGCCGGTTCATCCGCCATGCTCTTAATCGCTTCAAAATCTGTCTTTGCACTGAGCCTGGCCAGTTGAGCTTTCGTTAGCGCCTCCGACAAAGTCGCCAGCCTTTGAAAAATAATGTGTCCATCGGTATTGTCGGTGGAAATTACACCGTTCGTCCGGGTAAATTCCGCCATCTCTGCGAATTTATTCGACAACTCCTTATCGCGTTTAATTTTCTCTTTTTGAAGGATTCCCAACACCTCAGAAATGGTGCTGCGTTTGTGGGTAGAGTGGTATCTTATGTAGGACTCTACAACACTGTTGACTAACTGAGCGGCTTCTGCCGGATATGGCGAATCGAACGACACTGCAATGATATCATCCTTTTTGCCGACGGTAACATCCAAAGCCTTCTTGATACGAACAACTAAGTTGTCCACATCGTCAAATGTCTTGAACTGCTTGATTTGAGTATTTTCAACCACATCAGCAATAATGGGAGTGGATTTTATCAGTTCGCTCTGCGTGTAGAGATAATTCTTGGACCGGGTCATGAGTCCTTCGTACTCATTGATGATTTTCGGGCCGGTCTGTTCGACGTACAACCTTGATGTACTCGTATAGATTGGTGTAGCCTTCCAAAGGTAAAGGAACATACCAATCAAAAACAACATGACGGTTGACAGTATGACCCACCTGTGGCGTATGGCTATTTCCAGCAAGCCCTCCTGTGATAACCCGTTGTATGATGGAGCTGGTAAATTCAAATTCCCGGTTTCCATTGAGTTATTGCCGTATTTGTTCATATTTGGTCTCTTGTAAGAAATGGTGTTTGTCAATCATCTAAAGGACGCACGTACGCGCCAACATTCAGGCGAAGTGTATCAGCAAAGAAAGTGTTCATACTGGTGCGTGCTGTTTTCTTGACGTACACAACGTCACCCGGCTTTATCACAATTTTGTAGGCATCGGCCATGAAGTCCTGGTCAATCCTGAACGTGGCGGAAACAGTCTGGCCGTTTTCTTGCTGTCGAAAGACATTCACATAGCGGGGATTGGCGACCTGATCGACGCCGCCGGCGAGCGCGAGTGCTTCCATAAGACTGTATTGAATGTTGGGCGGATACGGAAAGGCCTCCGGGCGCTTGACCAGACCGAGGACGGCGAAAATCTTTTCACTGGCATGTTCCGTCACTTTGCAGACGACTGCAGGTATATTTTTGACGTACCTGGGATAGTAGGTATCTACAACGGCTGATTCCACCTCGGAAGGTGTTTTGCCTGCAACCTGTATCTTGCCGGCAATCGGCAGCGTAATTGTGCCAGCGTTGTTTACACGGCACAAATGGGGTTCGACCTTTCCGATGTAGTCGGACGAGTCAGAGGAAATCTCACGCAAAATTGCGGGCATCTGCAGCTCCAAAACGTCGCCGATAACTACTCGGTAAATATATTCTGCTTTCGTTTTGGCCGACCCTCCGGTATCCGCCGGAAACATGGCCGGGCCGGCTTGCTCAAATCTCCTTATCTGCTCGGCGGACGATACGGTCGGACTGCTACATCCTGTCAGATACCACAAGGAGGATACAAGCATGAACACAAGGACTTTTTTGCGGCAGAGTCGTTTTGAAGTTGGATTTACTGATTTAGGGTTCCGGCAACTGGAGACTTTCGAGTGTTTGGCCGGATTTGGCGTAGTGCCCGAAAATTGCCGGGCCCTGGTGTCGATTTGTGTTCTTTGCACTGGACGGCTCCTTAATTTTTGTGTTCCAATCCTTACATACAGATTGTTTTAAGACCGGCGTTCCCACAAGGCATACAAGCCATCCGGCCGTAAACAACCGTAACACATCACCCGTCCAACATCACTTCACCTCGATATAATTGTTAAAACCAATTTAATTTAAGTACTGGCGGCCTCATCTGCTTTGAGGTCACCAGTGCTCTTTCTATCTCAAACCACAAAAACTTTGTAACTATGGATTACTTGGGCTGCGAGCGCTTGAACCACCGCCGCCGCCGCCACCTGCACCGGCGGCTATTCCGGCACTACCGCCGGCGATCGCACCGACGGTTCCCAGGCCCATGCCTAAAAACTGCGGGACAACCGCAATCTTCATAGCACCAATCCCGGAGACGCCGGTAGTCAGCACCGAACTAACGGTTCCGACTCCACCGGCTGTGCCGAATGCACCCAGGCTTTGCATAGCAAGGGTCTGGCTCGCCGGCATCAGAATTACAGCAACAGGATTTGGAGCGCCTTCGCAGGCCACGGCCGCACATCTCGTAGCCGGCAGTGAACATGAAAAAACAAAGCGGGTTGGCTGCGGGGGGGGGGGAGTTGAGAGAGGGGTGG
>JAUWPZ010000150.1 GCA_030611315.1 Sedimentisphaerales bacterium | reverse complement strand
TGTAGCTTGTCATTCTGAACGAAGTGAAGAATCTCAATTGCACATTGAAAGTAGTTGTATTGCTAAAGCCGGATGCTTCGCTCCGCTCAGCATGACAGCTTAATTGCGTTACTAACAAATACAATTTTGACAGAATACTAGCGGTTAATCCGCCAAAGGCGGACTCGCTCTACCAAATTTTTCCTTAATCCATTGTCGGCCAATACCTGACTTCAGCCAGCGTTCTCGTTTCATAGCCTCGCTGCGATTAGTGTGTTCTTCGTGATGAATCAATTTCCATGGCCCAGCCTGTTTGGATGTGTATTTCATGGGATTATGGCCTGGATTGTTATGCTCGGCGAGACGACTTTCGAGTTCGTTGGTTTGACCAATGTACCGTTTGCCCGTAGCAAAGCTTTCAATTATGTAAACAAAAAAACCCAATCTCCCCGAGTAGGACTCGAACCTACAACCTAGCGGTTAACAGCCGCTCGCTCTACCAGTTGAGCTATCGGGGAACAACTAGAAATCTATACGACTCATTACAAAAGCCGTTTTCGTCTAAATTATTAAAATACATTATCCAAATTTCAACAACTTTGTCAAGTCCTGCTCTTTTGAGAGCCGGTATTTCAAAAAAAATCGCCGCAACACTGGATAAATGATGAGTTTTATGATATAATCCTGAGTTTATAAGAATTTAAGTAATTCGGTTTGCCGCCCGATATAAGAGTGCTTTATATGTGTTTTTTGGGTGATTTTGGGAAATATTTGTGAGATTCTGGGTTGTTTCGCGTCCTATACCTATAGTAACTGCCAAATGACAAATTTAATGGAACAAAAGCTCCATTCAGCGCATCTTATGCTTAAGCGGCGGAGTGTCGTGATATCGTTAAATCTAAGGTTGTCGTAGATAATATGGCCAAAGATATACTCGACATCGGTGGTTTTACAATAATCAAGCGGGTCGGAACCGGCGCCCGAAGTACAATCTATCTGGCAACCGACCATCAGAACGGCGCTAAAATCGCTCTGAAACGAGTCATTTTTGAAAAACCGGAAGATTCGAGGGTCTTTGAGCAGGTGGAGACCGAATACAAAGTGGCCCGCCGAATAGACCACCCATACGTACGCAAATGCCATCAAATAAGGAAAGTACGCAGTATGTTCAAAGTAAAAGAGATACTGCTTTCAATGGATTATTTTGATGGAAAGAATCTTGAAGACAGCCCCACTTTGAGCCTGGGCGATGTACTGCTCGTTTTCAGAATGATAGCGAGCGGTCTTAACGCTATGCACCAGCACGGATATGTTCACTGCGACATAAAGCCCAACAATATACTTCTGAGCAAGTCCGGCTCAATTAACATTATCGACCTCGGTCAGAGCTGCAAAATCGGAACGACAAAACCCAGAATCCAGGGCACCCCGGACTACATCGCGCCCGAGCAGGTCAGACGCAAACCTCTCGGCCCCAAAACCGATATCTTCAATCTCGGCGCAACGATGTACTGGGCACTTACCGGAAAACACGTCCCCACCTTGATACCCAAAACCAACAGCCTCGGGCTGCCCATCCCTCCGAAGCCATGCCGGCCACCAAACGAAATAAAAAAACAAATTCCAACCGGAATCTCGAACCTTGTGATGGACTGCATTAAGGACGACCCAGCCGAAAGACCACGAAATATGGTGACCATTGTATCAAGGCTGGACCTGATGGTGCACAGTATCTTCGGCGAAAAAATAAAGTCGAATAAAAATGCCTCAAACAATAATTGATTTGCTAAAAAAAGGCACAGAAGCCAACAATGCAAACCCCTTTCGAGACGGCAATCTGATTAAGTTGCCCGATGAAGGCAGCCTGATTGTAGCCGGTGATATCCACGGACATCGGCGAAATTTCGAGAGAATTGTCAACTTCGCCGATTTGCCCAACAATCCCGACAGGCACGTCGTACTGCAGGAAATCATTCACGGAGGTCCCGAAGACGCAAATGGAGACTGTTTGTCTTACCAATTGTTGTTCGACGTTGTCCGCTATAAACTAAGCTTCCCCGAACGCGTCCACACCATTATGGGAAATCACGATACCTCTTTCATCAACAACAGCGATGTGATGAAAGACGGCAAAGAAATGAATCGTTCGATGCGCTCGGCTATGAAACGCCAATTCCAGAACGCAGAAGCAGACATCGAAACGGCGATGGACCAATTTCTCTTCTCACAACCACTGGCTGTCAGATGCGACAACAGAATATGGCTGTCGCACTCGCTCCCGTCAGACCGTTTCATCGACAAGTTCGACCCGCAAATCATGTCTAAGCAACTTCAAATCAACGATGTTCTCAGGCCGGGCTCAGCTTACATCTTCACCTGGGGCAGAAACCACACACAGGCCCTGCTCGACAAAATGGCAAAGCTCTTTGACGTTGACATTTTCATCCTCGGCCATCAGCAACAACCGCAAGGCTTCTCCCGGCCCGGCAAAAATCTTATAATTATCGCTTCCGACCACAATCACGGCTGTTTGCTCCCCATCAACCTAACACAATCCTACACAACGCAGCAGTTGATAGAGTCGATGGTACCCTTGACTTCCGTAATTTGATAAGCTTCGATGATGAATTGGTATTACTATATAGCTCTGATAGCAATTATCTCTCAATTATTCTTCCTGGTCGCGATGATCATGAATTATCACTTTGCGCTGGGAAAATACAGGAAAAAACGTTCCTGGACCCGGGTGCGGGTCGTATTGATTGTACCGTGTAAAGGCCTGGACCCGAATTTTCAGAAAAATATCGCCTCATTTTTCAACCAGGATTACAAAGATTATCTGCTCTGGTTTGTGGTTGCCGAGAAGTCCGACCCGGCGTATGACGTATTATGCAAATTGAAACAGCAATTAAGTCCCACATCCGAGGCCCAGGATGTGCAGGTCATGGTCGCGGGCGCCATCACTCCCCCCAAAAAGCCTGATAACGTCCAGCCATCAGGACAGACCTCTAACGGGACAGCTCAGGTACAAGCCTGCAGTCAAAAAATTCATAACCTGCTCTACTGTTACGAGAAAATCGGCGGCGATATCGACGTCCTCGCCTTTGCCGACTCCGATATATGTGTCCGAAGCGACTGGTTAAAACACTTAGTCTGGCCCCTTCGAAAATCAAAAAACGGCGCTGCCAGCGGTTATCGCTGGTTTATACCCAAAAAGAATAATCCGGCCAGCCTGGCACTGTCGGCCATGAACGCCAAGGTCGCCCAGCTCCTTGGCAAGTCGCCTTTCAATCAAGCATGGGGCGGGTCTATGGCTATCCGTGTAGAAGTCTTTCGCAAAGTCGGGCTCGACAAAATCTGGCCAAAAGCGATCAGTGATGATTACTCGCTGACCTATGCCGTCAAAAAGGCTCACTTGAACGTAACCTTCGTTCCCGCCTGTCTCGTGGCTTCCTACGAATCCACCACCTGGGCCGGGCTTTTCGAATTCGGCCGCAGGCAATTTCTAATTACCCGGGTAAGCAGACCCTGGACCTGGTTGTTCGGATTAGGCAGCAGTTTATACGCAGTTCTCGGATTATGGGCCGGCACCGCTCTGGCGCTCTACGCAGCTACGATTGGAGAAAAAAACCTGCCGCTTTTCGCCACTGTACCCATCGCGTTTTTCCTATGTCAACTCACCAGAGCGATACTCAGGCAAAAAATGGCCGGCAAATTACTCAAATACAAGCAACAAACAACGCCCAGCGAGCAGCAAGCAATAAGGGCCGCATGCGCCGCTGACATCCTCGCCTTTTGGCTGTGGTCTCTACTGATGTTATGCCTTATTATCTCATCGGCATTTGGAAGAACCATCTCCTGGCGGGGAATACGATACAAACTCATAGGCCCTAATGAAACTATTATTGTAGGCCCAAAAAAGCAATAACACCCGTCAGCAAACTTTGCGCTGCGAGCCACAAACCGCAGTCTGATGTCAGACTCTGTCCTCTGCCTTCTGTCCTCTATAAATGATACGGGTGACGTTGGGGGCGTCTCATCATACGCCTCGCCTGTTCGTCGCCGACTATCTCCTGTTTTTCCTGGTCCCAATCAAGCTTCCGCCCAAGAATATAGGACAGATTACCAAGGATACACAGATTGGCCACGCCAACCGCCGCATCGATATTCATAATGGTCTTGGCGCCGGTCTTGATACCCTTGAACCAGTCTTCCATATGGCCCGGGCTTTCATAGACATCCTTGGCGCCGGCAGGCGGCTTCCACTGGCGGGCTTTTCTCTCGGCCCATGTACCTCCGTCGCCGCCCCAGTGAATAAACTCGCCTTTATCGCCGCGATAAATGGCGCCGTAGCCGGGACGGGAAATCTTGCGGATTTTGCTGTTGAGCTCCTCGGGTGTGCGTTTCTCGGCAGGAGGCAATTGGTCGTTGGGCATCTGCCGCCAGGTGAGCACCCAATCGGGATTCTTGAAGGTGTATGTTACATCCATCAGCACGGCGCTGTCGTAGAGCCCTTTCTTTGGTGGTGTGCCTGTCGCCTCGACGGTTACCGGTTCGGTACCGTCCGCACCCATCCACCACATGGCGCAGCTCATCACGTGGGCGCCGCGGTCGCGGATCTGCCCGCCGCCGGACTCCAGGAACCAGCGAAACGAACCGGGGCAGTATCGTCGGTTGTACGGCCGCCATCGCAGCGGCCCAAGCCACATGTCCCAGTCCAGCTCCGGCGGTGGGTCGCTGTCCGGAACCGGGTTGTTGTCCTCGGGACTTGGGTAGTGGAAGCAATCTACGCGGCTGATGTGGCCGATGTTGCCGTTGACTAAGTAACGATGCGCCAGATAGGCTTCCGGCTGAGAACGGCCCTGCGAACCTACCTGCACCGATACCTTGTTCTCCTTACCGGCTTTAACCATCGCCTTGCCCTCTTCGATGGTGCAGCAGGCCGGCTTTTCGAGGTAGATGTGCTTGCCGCATTCGGCGGAATGGACCATCTGGACCCCATGCCAATGGTCGGGCGTGCCGATAACAACCGCATCGATGTCTTTGCGTTCGAGAATATAACGATAGTCGCGATAGGGCATTACATCGGCGCCGGCTGTTTTCACCGCATTGGTAAGCCGATTTTCATCTATATCGCAGACCGCTGCAATGTTGACAACGCCGGATTCCCGGAATCTTTTTATCTCGCGAAGGAGCCCGCCGCCCCTTCCCCCTACACCGATATGCCCCATCACTATACGTTCATTTGCTCCCGCTCTGCCCCGTGCCGCCAGCACTCCGGAAGGAATCAAATACGGAACACTCGCCGCCGCACCCGCGGCAGCCAGAAATTCACGCCTGTTAAGTTGGTTTGAGTTTTTCATCGTTCTATCACCTTTCTGATTTAATTCCAGTATTGTTCAACAAAATTCCCAAGAGCACTACTCAAGCCGGGATTGGCCAAAAATTCACGATAAATCCATGCCGTCTTTGCCTTGTTCGCACATCCCGGCCGGTCACACCACTATCGGCCTATAGCGGCTTGACATTCGTCTTCTTCGTGGGCACCAGCTTCACACAGGCAAGTCCCGGAACCTTCTGGCCGAGACTTCGCAGTGACTGGGCGATGTTAAGCTTGAAGTCCTCAGGCGCAGCCTTCAGGCCGGCTTTCAACGCCGCAATACACTTCTCGTCGCCGATGCGCTCCAGCACCATCCGGGCGTCCTCCCGCAAAAGCTTGTTCGATAATAACGCTGCAATCGGCTTGACGGATTTTGCATCGCCGATTTCGGAAAGCATCCACAGCACTTCACGTCGGACCGCTATCGGCTGGTCATCACCCAACAGCCCATTCAACTTGCCAACGACCGCTCTTTTGCCGCCTTTGCGACCGGGCCTGCCGGCGTCACGCACTACCTTCCACAATCCACGCTTCGCCGCGCGGGCGACTTCAAGGTCTTCGTCCGTCATCACCTTGGCCAGGGGCTCGACCGCCGCTGCTCCGACTTGCCCGGCGCTGAGCCAGGCTTTTGTCCTGACCTCGGCGTCGCTGTCCTTGATTTTGGCGATGAGTTCTTCAGCCGCTTTGTCCTTCTCGCGTCCGTTACAACCACCGGCAATTACCGCCACAGCGCCTGCTGAAATGGCCGCCTTTTTAACGTTGTCCATAATCATATTTGATATCCTTTCCTTGAACTTTAGAATGTACAGATAAATTACAAATCGCACGTCATTTTACATTATCCATCGACTTCGTCAATGATATATTTTTTGAAAATTTGTCCTCGCGCAGCCTTATTTGAAGACTATTATCCCGCAAACACTCCGGAATTTGAGCTATACAACCCCTCAGCAGACCAACCCTGTACACCCGGATTGACATTTTTGACGTGACCTCAGCGTCTTTTCGAAACGCCGGGGCATTCGATATCGGATATGTCGCTTTGAGACCTGCCGACAAGGTAAATTCTGTTCTTGCCGCTGCGTTTGGCTTCCAGTAACGCCCTGTCTGCCTGTCGAAAAAGCTCCTCTATGGTCAAGCCGTCACGCGGGAAGCTCGCCAGACCTCCGCTTATTGTCAGCACTCCCTCGCCTTGAGAGTCCAACAAATTAAGGTCGGTTTTTTCTATCTCTCTTTTGAATCGCTTCGTGATAAAGATAGCCTCCGGCGGATGGTCGGCCGACGTCGAACGCCTTTCGCTATCTGTGCCGACTGTTTTGAGCTGTGGGTCGTCCCAGAAAACGACCGCAAACTCATCGCCCCCAATCCTGCCGACAACATCATGCTTCCGGCAGCACCGCTGCATCAAAACACCGGCTTGTTTCAAAATTGTGTCGCCGGCTGAATGACCGTAAAGGTCATTATAATGCTTCAGGTTATCGATGTCGAAAACAAGCAGTGTTACCCGCCCATTTTCTTTCCTGGCACGCTCGATAATCTGCCTGGAAAATTCCCAGATATATCTCCTGTTTTTCAGGCCGGTCAAATCGTCCTCCGTGGCCAGCTTCTCAAGCTCTCTTATTTTCATTTCTATCGTACGGTCAACACCTACAGGCTGGGCCGGCTCGGCGCGGATAGACACATCTCGCGAAGCCCCAAGTACACCCGGTTCGAGATACGAGATACGAGATACGAAATACGAAAAATTGACCGGGCAAATCAGATAATCATCCGCTGTGCTTGTGCCGTTGCAAGCCGACCCCACCAACCGTATCGCCACAGGCTCTTCATACATTTGTGCCAAAAGAATTATCTTGGCCCCCGAACTAACCTCTCTCAGTACCTTCAACGCCGAACTTAATCTTGCCGACGCACCGAACATAACTACCCCTATCGCTGAAAAGCTGTTCTTCGCCGCAGCTTCGATCGCGTCAAGCATATTGGGACAAACTTCGCACCGCTCCTCTGCAACCACACCGGCATCTAAAAAGACCTTGCCGATATCTCCTATCAGCAGAATTTTCTGATTATTTTCATCCGTCGCCGAATTAGAACTTTTCATTCACCTATACCTCAAGTAAAGCCTCCAGTTCAGCCTCTGTTGCAAGAAATTTATCCCGGTTAAAAGCGGACTTTTTATCTTTTCTCTTGCCACATGGGCAGGCCGGCTCACCGGACAACATATCTGTTACTATACCCTCAACATCTGATGGTTCGTTTACAATAAAAGCCCCCGTTATTATTGCTGCCAGAATCTGCTTTTGTCTCCGAACAAAATCACCATTTGCAAGGCAGCAGCACACAAAGCCCCTCTCGTTGGCCTTGTGGAAAAATCGACCCTGCTCTTTGTTCAATTCCTCAAACCGACCAACAACGAGGGTGTTTTTGCTTTCCTCCCCGGCTGATTTGACAACAGCCGAATAAACATCTTCGCAGTGAACAAATTCAATGCCGCAGCCGCCGAGCAAATTTACTGTATAGCGGACAAACTCATCCGCAGAATCGCCCACTACTATCGCATTTGCCAGATTATTGGACCTGAATTCCTTCATCTCTCTCGTTTTCACTGACTATTAGCCCAAAAAGCTCAAAAAGCAAAAAAAACGCCACCTGTTATCCCTTATCCTAACAAAATTTACAGAAATGTCAACCCTAATCACCTCAAACCAGCGATTCCGCAAGAAGTTTGTATTGGCTTTGTATTGGGTTTGTATTGGGTTTGAATTGGCTTTGAATTGGGTTTGGTTTCCCCGCGTCTGTGAAGGCGTACATTTTCATAATCCTTTGTTATGGCATAACTTATGTTCATTTTACCGTTTAGGAAATTGGCTTTGGGATTTTTAGGCCAAAAAACGATGTCAGCTTCATAACCCTTTGCTAAGACGGAATTTGCGTTCACCTGATTTTCCTGTAAATTGGGTTTGTTTTGCATAAAAAGGGTTGATTTGTAG
>JAUWPZ010000200.1 GCA_030611315.1 Sedimentisphaerales bacterium | reverse complement strand
GACCTTCGTACTCTCCGTACCTTCCCGCCAGCACGTTCATCAATGTTGACTTGCCCGCCCCGTTCTCACCGATAAGCCCGTGCACCTCGCCCGCCCGCACGTCAAAATCAACACTATCGAGCGCGCGCGTGCCGGGGAAATCCTTCACAATCCCCCGCATCCGCAGTATCAAACCGCTATTCAAATCCATCAATTCTCAAACCTTCTACTCTTTATCATAAACTCCAAAGCGGTGTATAGTATCGAACATCTCGACAACATTCTCGACCGGCGTTTCTTCGAGAATCGTATCGTGACTGGCCCCGGCCACGTAGCCGCCGCCCGGCATCATTATTTCGAGTACCTCGGCAGTCTCACGACGAACCGTTTCCGGCGTGCCGTCAATCAGTATATTGTGTGAGTCAATCGCACCGTTGAAAAGAATCTTGTCGCCAAAGTCGGCTTTGAGCGTTTTCAACTCCATCCCATAGCAATCCGGCTGAACGGCGTGCAGGGCGTCGAGGCCGGATTCTATCATCATTGGAATCAAGGGGGCAAATCCACCGCAGCAGTGCAACTGCACCTTGAGATTATAAGCATGGCCAAGGTCAATCAGCCGTTTCAAATGAGGCATAATAAAGCGACCAAACAGCTCCGGCCCCAGCAACGGCCCGGTCTGGCTGCCAAAATCGTTGCCAATGAAAAAAATATCTATCACATCGGCGGCGGCATCGAAAATACGCCGGCTGACGGCCGCATAATAATCAACCATGTGCTGCATAACCGCATCGACGAGTTCGGGCTCAGCGTACATTTTCATATATAAATTTTCCATCCCAAGCAGGTCTATCGCATCGTGCCAGAAGGGCGACCAGTCTCCGCCGAGGATGGCAAACCGGCCATTATAGGATTCCACCTCCGCTTTGATTTTTGAAACGTCCATCCAGGCCGGATCGGGCCAGGGATAATCGTGCACATCCTTGAGCGAGGCTTCTGCAAGCGGATGGTTTTTGGGCTGGCCGTATCCCAATCCAAGACGCTCTATACCGAATATCGTTCGAGATGTCGCACCTTCTGAAAGGGTAAAATCCGGCCCGGCATATTCCGCAAATACTCGCCGAAAATCGTCGCCGAAACGCACCCGAAGACCTTCGTCATCGAGCTGAAGCTCTCGTTTGGCCTTGGCCCAGAACTCCTCCGACGCACCACACCAGCACGGCACACGGTCGGGCTGCTCGTGCTCAAACGCCGTTAAAACTCGTTCCCTTGATGTCAATCGCAATGAAACACCTCTTCCATATTGGCCCAGAATTCACCTTCAGCCCGCGTTTCGAGCGGTTCCAGGCAAGGCTTACATACATCCCACCATTTCTGTGTCGTCGGGTCTGCAGCCATTTTCGCCATATCGGCGTCGAAATCCTCACCGACGTACTCAAAATAGCTGAACATCATATCATCTTTATGATAAACCGAATAATTCCTGATATTGCACTGTTTTATCATTTTAAGCACTTCGGGCCAAGCACTCAAATGCAACAGCCTATACTGCTCAAGAGCGTCCGGCCGAACCTTAACCACCATTCCATAACGTTTCATCTCTTACACCCTAACGCACGATTTCAAAATTCCCTGTCATATTCGCCGAGGTCGAGGGGATAATTTCCACGTTCACGCACAAGTTTAATCATATAATCATAGGTCGATGGATTGACGTTGTCCGGCACAGAATGGTCCGACTGCAGGATAAATCCACCTCCCTTGGCGGCATTGAGCTTCGTCAGCACTTCCCGGCGGACCATTTCACAATCGTTTGTTGCGAGGATGCGAACGTCAATGTTGCCGTTAAACGCCCAGCGATTGCCGAACCGACGTTTCAAATCGACCACGTCCAGGCCGGCTTTAGCCTCCAACGGATTGTAAGCATCCACACCTGCCTCTATCATATCCTCGAAAACAGCAGAAGCATTACCGCAGCCGTGGTATATCGTTTTCAAGCCGGCTTCACGGACCGCATCGCAAATCCGCTTGAGTTGAGGCTTATAAGCATCCCGCCAAAACTCAGGCGAAAAAAGCATCCCCTTGTCATAGGCGACATCACCCCAGATATACAGGCCGGCAAGTTTACCTTTAGCCGCGGCAATTTGGGCTCGAGCGACGCCAACGAGAAAATCGCCCAATCGCTCAATGAATTTCGCCATCCGAGATGGCTCTTCAGCAAGCTTGATTAAAACATTCTCGGTGCCCATAATCCGCCATATCATCTCGTGCGGATCGCAAATACTGCCGAAAACGCAAAAATCATCCGCATAAGAATTCACCCGGTCGATGAAAGACGGCAAATTCAGATTCAACTCATCTCCGACAGAATTGATCTGGTCGTCGATCGCCTCGAAATACCGCCGAGCGTCTTTCGGGTCATCGAATTCGAAGGCCTCCATCTGCTCATAAGTCCTGGTCTCAAAATCCATATAGTTCGGCATGGGATAGGTGCTGCGCCGCTCGATGATGGCTCCGAAACCGGTTTTGACGACTTTGCGTTCCGCCGAGTCTTCAAGAACTTCGATACCTGTGATGTGCGGGTCCATGTTCGGATTGATTACTATCATATCCAGGTCCCAGTAACGATAAGGGTCAAAACTATCGCCAACATCCAGCTCAGCCCGGGCTCGCCTAATGAAGTTCGTCCAGAAAAATTCGCCTACGGGTACACGGTCAGCCTCGCGGTTCTCGAGCGCCGCCAGAACACGTTCTCTCTTTAAATCCCCCTGTCCCATACATTTACTCCTAAAAACCGCTCAAGTAAAAAAAAGATTGTTTAATCTGAATGAAATACTTCTTCCATCGTCGCCCACCATTCGCCTTCTTTTCGGTTTTTAAGCGGTATCTGGCAGGGTTCACATACATCCCACCATTTCTGCGTCATCGGGTCAGCGGCCATCTTGGCCATATCCGCCTTGAAGTCATCACCGATATACTCGAAGTAGCTGAACAGATAGTAATTGCCGTCGTCAAGCTGGTGCAGGTATATCGAGTAATTACGGATGTTGCACTGCTCAATCATATCAAGGACGTCCGGCCAGACTGCGGCATGAAGTCTCTTATATTCGGCGAGCTTTTCCTTTTTCACTCCAATCACCGAGCCATAGCGCTGTATTTTCGGCCCGGCGCAACCCAGGCCGACCACACCCAACGCCGTCAGCATTATTACAACTGCTATTTTTTTCATAATGAGTAACTCCTTTTTTGCTGGCGCCGACCCCCTTTCTTGCTTTCACAAGAAAACAGGGGGGCGGTATCAAATTACACTGCCGATAATCAATACACACACTGCCTTGCCGCATCGGCAAAGATTTGCAGCTTTTCCGGCGGCGTCTCGAAGAAATGGTCGGTCAATGAACAGATATAGCCGCCATCGCAGCCGACCTTTTCAAAGAGTTTAAAGACCGTCTCGCGTATCCGCTGCTCTGTGCCGTCTGTTACCACGTTGAACTGGTCCACCCCGCCAATTAAGGCTATTCGATTGCCGACCTTTTGCTTGAATTCCCACGGCTCCTGATTGCCCCCGATGCTCACAGGGGCAAGCGTCTCAGACGCATCGCAGCCGTTGGCGACAATCAACTCTTCAATTCCGAGCGTGCCGCCGCAGGTATGATAAGTAATCTTAAAACCATGCTCGTGAACGGCATCATGTATTTTGCGGTCGTATGGCAGGCAGAACTCCTCGTGGATTTTCGGCGAAATAAGGGTCGAGGAACCGGCACCGCCGCCGGTCTCAATCAGGTCGAATTTCACCCCTTTCATCCCCTCGACAAACTGCAGTTTCTTCTCCAGCAGAATCTGCAAAAGCCTGTGCACCCAGTCCGGCTTGTCGAAGCAGGCCATTATCAATTCACTGACGTCTATCAGGCAACACGCGTGCTGCCAGCAGCCGGCCTGGTCGCCCCATACAAATCCGCGCAGGATACCACGGTCGCCGATGCGGTCGTACATCTCGCTGACCGGTTTCGTATCGAGCGTTGGGATCGGCATAAACCTGGCGATAAGCTCGATGTCTTCGTCGCGTTTAATCATATACTCAGTTAACCAGGTGGTCTTTCTGTCGCCGCCGGTTTTGTAAGTCAGCTTACCTGCCGGGGTATGTATTGTGTGGTGGACAACGCGGTCATCCGGGTCGTCGCTGATTACCTCGGCCTCGTCCCGCCAGTCGCTTGTGGAAGATTTGGAAAAATCGGCCTTCGTTACCCAGAACTGACCCATGTCGGCAAAGTACTGAATTTGGGCATCCATGCCGAATTTCTCAAACGCCTCGATATCGCTTATGCCGCCGAGATATTTGTCGAGGTGGTAGGGCTGCCACTGATGGAGCGATACCGGCAGGCGGTCGGGCTTGCCGCGCTCCAGGGCGCAGAGCATTCGTTCCTTCGAAGTCATCAATTAAACACTTTCTACTTTATCCAAAACCACATTGAATCAACGGTATTTACAAAATACTTCCGCGAAACGCTGCCAATGGCCCAATCATAACGCCCGCCGCTGCAATACACAACAACTCTTTGAGCCTTTTTAGTTGCTGTGAGCATAGTCGAAGAGTCAAATCGGCAGCCGAAGGAACACAATACAGTTCGGAAACCAAACAATCTGAAACTTGAAATCCCCAATCTGAAATCCTCCGGGTGTGACAAATTTTTCCGGCACACTGTAACCTTAATGATAGTAATGTATTGCGCCGGCTCGTCATGCTGAACAAAGTGAAGCATCCGGCTTTCGGACCGAGAGGCTCCTTCGCTTGGTCAGTAACATCTCATTCTCTG
>JAUWPZ010000058.1 GCA_030611315.1 Sedimentisphaerales bacterium | reverse complement strand
CGCCGGTCGAGAATGTTCTCGAGATGTTCGATACTATACCCCCCTGGGGAGGTTATGATAACGAGTAGAAGGTTTGAGAATTGATGGATTTGAATAGCGGTTTGATACTGCAGATGCGGGGGATTGTGAAGGATTTCCCCGGTACGCGCGCGCTCGATAGTGTTGATTTTGACGTGCGGGCGGGCGAGGTGCACGGGCTTATCGGCGAGAACGGGGCGGGCAAGTCAACATTGATGAACGTGCTGGCGGGAAGGTTAGGAGAGTACAAAGGTCGAATCGTCTTCAACGGGCGGCGGGTGACAATCAAAACTCCGCATCAGGCCCGCGATATGGGGATAGCGGTCATCTATCAGGAGCTGCGTGTACTGCGGAATCTCACTATCGCCGAGAATATTATGCTCGGTGAGGAAAGGGCCATGCCCTGGACGCGGCGCATCGACCGCTCATATATAAGGCAGGAGGCGAGCAGGGTGCTTGAGCACCTCGGTTTTGACCTTGACCCGGAGAGAAAAGTTGAGGGACTGAGCACAGCCCGGCAGTGCCTTGTTGAAATTGCCGCAGCCGTGCGTCGTAAAGCAAGGCTGTTTGTATTCGACGAGCCGACGGCGTCATTAGGCAGCGAGGATGTCGATAGGCTCTTCGAAGTGATAAGCGAACTCAAAAGTAAAGGCCTGGGAGTAGTATATATCTCTCACCGGCTGGCGGAGCTGCCGCGGGTTGCGGACCGGGTGACGGTCCTGCGCGACGGGCGAAAAGTCGGAACGAAGGATGTTGCACAGTGTCCGATTCCCGAGATGTCGCGGATGATGCTCGGACATACGCTCTCTGAGATTTTTCCGGAAAAGACCAATAAGCCGGGCAGGTGCATTCTCAAGGTCGATGGTCTTACTCGGCCGGGCAAGTTCAGTGACATATCTTTTGAACTGCGGGAAGGCGAAGTGCTGGGCATCGCCGGATTGGTCGGTTCCGGGCGTACGGAGATAGGCCGGGCTATCTTTGGGGCTGATAAGGCCCGCGGGTTGGTGGAACTCGGCGGCAAAGCTTTTTTCTCCCGGTTGCCGAATAAGTGCTGCAGCAGGGGAGTCGGAATGGTTCAGGAGAACCGTAAGACCGAGAGCAACATTACCGGCAGGACGATGGCCGAGAATCTCAATATCAGCATCCTTGAACGCCTTGCCGGCAGGCTGGGTTTTCAGTCGCCGCGGCGCCTCAACGACCGGGCCCGCCGAATGATTGAGCTGATGAAAATAGACCCCCCCAGACCAAAACGCCAAATCCAGAAGCTCAGCGGCGGTAACCAGCAGAAAGTCGTGGTGGGGCGATGGCTGGCCGCCGAACCGAAAGTGCTTATCTTCGACGAGCCGACACAGGGAATCGACATCGGCACAAAAGCACAAATGTACAGGCTGATTGTCAAGCTGGCATCCGAGGGATGCGGGATAATTTTGATATCTTCGGAGCTGATAGAGGTCGCTAAACTTTCGGACCGCATTTTGATTGTTCGCAACGGCCGGCTGGTCGGTGAAATGCCCGGGCCGATAGATGATGTTGACATGCTTTTCGAGCAATGTGTAGCAAAGAGGAAGCTGAATGGATAAAAGAATCGAAAAATCTCCTGTCCGAAAGCAGAGTTTTTTGTCGTTTCAGATATTACAAAAAGCGACGGTTTTGTTTCTTCTTGTTGGTCTTGGCCTCTTTGCTTCTCTGCGAAGCCCGACGTTCTTTACCTGGGCAAATTTGGTGGACAATCTGCTTACCAACGCTGCGGTGTTGGGGATTGTGGCTATTGGAATGACCTTTGTTATGGTTGCCGGCGGTTTTGACCTGTCAGTAGGCTCGATGACGGTCGTGTGCATGGTGGTTCTTGTGATAGCGATGGATTTTCTCTCCCCGTATGGAGCCATCGTGGCGATAGGCGGGGCGATTCTGTTGACAGCTCTGGTCGGGACCGCCCTCGGCGCAATCAACGGGATGCTCGTATCTTATGTCGGCGTGAATCCTTTTGTGGTTACTCTCAGTACGATGCTTGTATTTCGCGGGCTTGCCCTTATTCTGACCGGCGGCGGACAGTCGATACAGGTGGCCGACCTTGCGCTGCGCGACCGCTTCACTGAGCTTGTCTTTGACAAACAGTTCCCGATTTTCGGGCTTCAACATCAGGTTTCTATGCCGATAGTCATTTTTCTGATAGTCTTCTGCGTCGGTATCTATCTGCTGAAATTCACACGTTTTGGCCACTATCTTTATGCAATGGGAGGTAATGAAGAGGCGACCTGGCTGGCCGGAGTAAGCACACACCGGTTAAAGGCGGCAACTTATGCGGTTTGCGGTTTGACCTGTGCGTTTGCGGCGGCTATCATTCTTGCAAACACCACTTCAGCCGAAGCCAGCAGTCGGATGGGCATGGAGCTGGAGGTTATCGCCAGCGTTATTGTCGGCGGGACGCCATTGGGCGGCGGCAGCGGAGGCCTGGTCTCGACGCTCATCGGTTTGATGTTGCTGCGGTTAATTGTAAATTTGATGACACAGTTCGAAATTGGGGCGGAGTACCGTCCCGTCGTTACGGGTTTGATTATTATGGTTGTAGTAATAATTGATGTGCTTGCGAAAAAGCGAAGTCAAAAATAATAGGCACTGCAATTTTATTTTTTTATGAAGGGACGAGAAATAATGGGTTTTGTTAAGCTGCTCAATAAAACTCTGATTATAGCGTTATCTGTGGTATTGGCCGTATTCGTGGTCGGCTGCAAACAAAAGGGGCAAACCGGCAGCGACGATACGCGAAAACTTCAGATAGGTTTTTTGATGACACTGGACCATCCGTACTGGCAGAACATGCGGCTCGGCGCCGAGGACGAGGCTGCGAAGCTGGATGTCGATATTACGATTCTCAACGCCAAAGAAGACCCTGTTCTTCAGATAGAGCAGATTATGGATATGATAGCCAAACGCGTTGATGCTGTGTGCCTCGTTCCGATGAAGAAGGAGCCGCTTGTTCGCGGCGTTCAGATGCTTAATCGCAAGGGCATACCGGTTATTATTGTCAACCGCGAGATTGGCGAGGACTGCGAATATGTCTGTTATACCGGCACGGATACTTATGCCGGGGCGGTTGTTTCGGCCAAAATCCTCGCTGAGGCGATGGGCGGCGAAGGGCAAATCGTCGAATTTCACCAGCACCTTGGTACCGGCCCGGAGGTTACCCGCAGTAAGGCACTGCGTGACGTGCTCGATGATTATCCCAAAATCAAGCCGGTGGCGAGGATTCCCCACAAGGGCGAGCGCGACATTGTAAAGACCGAGATGCAGACGCTGCTGCAAAAATATCTTGCCCTTGCGGGCGTTTATGCCCATGGTGACAATTTCGCCATTGCCGCGGCCCAGGTGTGCCGCAAGGTGGGGCGCTCGGATGTCAAAGCCGTGGGCATGGGAGGCAGCAGGGAAATGCTCAAGGCAATTAAAGATGGACTCGTGACGGGGACGAGCTATCAGCAACCGGAGGAGGAGGGGCGAAGCGCGATTAGATTGGCTGTCAGACATCTAAATGGCGAGCAGCTCGAGAAATCCTATCCGGTCGAGTGTCCGCCAATAACCAGAGAAAACGCCGACAAATTCAAGGGACAATTCTAACTCAGGGGTGTAAGCTCTAACGTTGGTTATTTTCTGAGCGGAAAGACCTCCGATTCGGTCCTGGCGGTTACGAAAAGCTCGGCCATTTTGGCTGTTATTTGCGGCTTGGCGTCTGCAATATCGTTCTGTTCGCCGATATCATCTTTTAGGTTGTACAGTTGGATTTTTTGATTCTGACGCAGCCGGAGGGCCTTGAAGTCACCCATGCGTATCGCTTGCTGCCTGCCCAATTCCCAGTAAAGGTACTCGTGTTGTTTTTGCTTCCGGGGCTGTCCCAGCAATGTCGGCAGCATCGAGATGCCGTCGATATCATCCGGGGTATTCAAGCCGAGCAGGTCCGTACAGGTCGGCAGAAAATCCCAGAAAGCCGAGATATAGTTGCTCGTACTGCCTGCCTTGATTTTCCCGGGCCAGCGGGCTATAAACGGCACGCGAATGCCTCCTTCGTAAACCGAGCCTTTGAGCCCGCGCAGGGGCTTTGCGCTCTCGAAAAAGGCCGAATCTGAGCCCCCGTTAAATGTCGGGCCGTTGTCGCTGGTAAATATCACTAAGGTATTGTTCTCAATGCCCAGTTGCTTGAGCAGTGACGTTATCCGGCCGACGTCCCTATCCATTCGCGTTACCATAGCCGCATAACAGGCCCTCGGATACTTGTGGGGAAAATATCCCTTATCGCCTGTATATGGCGGGTCAGGCCATTTGCCTTTATATTCGGCAAGCGAGTCCTCCGGGACCTGCAGTGCAACGTGCGGTATTGTAAAAGGTACGTATAGAAAGAAAGGCCCGGCCTTGTTGTCCTCGATGAAATTTAATGCCTCCCGGGCGATAAGGTCGTGCGAATAGACAGCTTCTTTGCCGTTTTCATTTTCAGGGATTTTTACAACCTTGTCATTATGCCAGAGGTGGTTGGAATAATACGTATGGGCCTGGCGTTGGCAGATATAACCGTAGAACTCATCGAAGCCCTGCTTGTTCGGATTTCCTGTTGAGTTGACAATCCCGAGTCCCCACTTTCCGAACGCACCTGTCGTGTAGCCGGCCTCTTTTAGAATTTTAGCCACCGTCATCGTGTTTGCCTTTAGAGGCCATTGGCCGCCGATTGTTGAGCCGAGCTTCCATCCCTTGGCCCCGCCGACCTGCTTGTTGCCGCGTACCTGTGTGTGTCCGGTGTGTTTGCCCGTCATAAGGGCGCAGCGCGATGGTGCGCAGACCGGGTTGCCCGAATAATGCTGCGTGAATTTCATACCCTTGGCGGCTAACTTGTCGATATTGGGCGTCTTTATTTTTTTCTGTCCGTAACAGCCCACTTCCGCATAACCGAGGTCGTCGGCCAGAATATATACGATGTTGGGTTTGGTCTTTGGGTCCTTACCGGCCGATGAGAGACCGGTGTTTTGACATCCGTGCAGGACGATTGCGGCTGAGCCTGCTGTGATAGTTCTCAAAAAATCGCGGCGATTAAGCACATTTTGTCGAGTAGGCATGTCGCCTCCTTTCTTCAATTTAATAAACTCTGTGTTTTAATAAATTCAGTGTAAGGAGACGCATGCCCCTCACAGAACCGGACTTGAAGGTTTCCCTCATCCGGCTCTTCATTAATACTCACTTCAATAGCCTCATAAAACATAGAATGCCTTATGGCTATATCCGATATAAGGCGTTGCAAGATTTCCATAGTTACTTCCAATTCAGTGTTTGGACTATGCCCTACTTCGTCTTTACGTATTAATGCTGACCCCTTCGAGTGTCTCGTAAATCGAGACTCAACAGGCATTACCCTGTCTACACCTCTACTATGAGTCAGTCCGACTACCGAAACGCCATACTGCTTCGTCGCTTTTTCGGCTCCTTGGCAGCTTCCGTTAGGAGCGATTCGGTTCTCCCAAGTTCCAACATAGACAGTTCGTTTACCCGCCACGGACTCAGACCCCGGCACGTCGTATATGCACTCACCTTTAACGTGCATACCAATATTGGCTTCCAGGAAATGAAACCCTTGGCCCAATGCAACAAGGAATATTTCGGGGCTCAACACCTTCACGCTTTCGCATTGTGGCTGACAAACATCTTTCCCGGGGCTTCGCATAATTCGTTACCTCCTTATACGCCCGGTTCCGTTACGGCATGATGGTTAGTCTTTAGCCGTGCTGGATTGTCCAGCTTGTCTATATTAGCTTTTCTTGGCACACTCATAAGTTTTCTCCTTCTTGTTTTTTTCCTGTCGAAGTTATTCTATACTGGTTATTGTTTCGGCCTTTGGGCTCAATTTTCTGTAGCAGCTCAAAAGATAATCGCGTGATTTGGCAAGATTCTCCGACATCACATCGGCTTCGGGATGGCCGTGCATAAACGGATTGACATATCCACGGTACTTAATCCGGGCAAGGGCTTCTACCCAGGGCATCATATCCGTCGAGCCCACTCCGGGAAGCTGATTGTTGCCCGGCTGGTGCTGCCAGGCGTAAAAGAAGAAAAGCTGCCTGCCGCATATCCGTATCGCCTCGGGCGCCGATTCCTTTTGCGCCTGGACGTGATACGGCGCCAGCGCAATACCCAACCTCTTGGACTTGTTTATATCTACGAATGCCTTGAACGAATCGAGTTTGCAAAGCAGCGCCCCGCCGTGGTTCTCGATGGCAAGATACGAATTATTCTCCTCAGCCAATTCAACCAGCGGCTTGAGAGATTCGATAAATGCTTTCATCCGGGCTGTCAACTCCTCCGGCTTCGCTGCCCCGGTGCTGCCTCGTACCGCGACCCCGCCGCCGACATTGCCTAACAGCTCCGCGTAACGCTCGTATCCGCCCTTATAAACTGAAAATGCAAACAGTTTCAGCTTGTACTTGGCCAGCATTTCTTTCAAACCTTCCGCCCCCAAACGCTCGGCCACGTCGTCAAGATGAGGACAGCCATTGTGAGCGGACCAGATATCGATGCCCTTAAAACCCAACTTCGCAATACGCTCACAGGCCTTTTCGATAGGCAGCTGCATGTAATGGATAGACGAGGTCGAAAGACGCATCCGCCACCTTTTATTCTTGTCTTTACCGGAAACGCTTCTCGCCCACACCGGCAGGGCAGTTGACCCAATCCCCGCTGCCGTGCTTAAACCCACGACTTTTAGAAAGTTCCGTCGATCCAGCTCTTCGCTCATTGAAAACTTCCTTTCTGTATGTTCTTCTAACGAGTTTATTGTGCGATAACTAATCGCGGCTCTGTACCGTAACAAATCCACTGCCGCCTGTCAAGCCCTATTTTCCCCGCCAAAACAAGTAGCGGGCGGCAACCCGCAGCTCAAATCTCAAATCTCTAATCTCTAATTCACTAATCCCCTTTGCCCCTTTTTAGCTTGACCTAAGCATCAAATAACCTACAATTGCCCTTTATATAAGAAATGCAATTGCAAATAAGCCTGAAATTATCATACAGAAAGGAATCCGATATGAGCGAAAAAATTCACACACAAAGCTGCATCAACCGGCGCAGTATGCTTCAAATCGTCGCCGGTGCTGGGGCCGCCGGCGCCGTGGCAGTGGCCCTGCCGTCCTGCGATGCCGAACGTCCCAAGCAAGCCGCCACCAAAGGACGCACCAACCAGTCCATCGTGTACTGGTGCTTCCAAAACTACTGGGACATCGAGCAGACGTGCAAAATCGCAAAACAGCTCGGCTGCAAGAGCGTCGAACTCGTCGAACCAAGCGACTTCCCAACTCTCAAGAAACACGGTCTCGTCTGCGCCATCGCGCCCAACGGCATGCCCGACCCTCCTTTTGTCAAGGGCTTCAACAATCCCAAATACCACGACATGCTTATCGCAAAAACAAAAGAGACCATCGACGCCTGCGCCGAGTACAGCTTCCCGAGCGTTATCGCCTTTACCGGCTACAAGTGGCTGGACGCAGAGGATCCCGATAGCGGCGAAATTCCGCTCGACGAAGGCGCCGAGAACTGCGTGAAGGGACTGAAGGAGGTCTGCGGATACGCCGAGAAGAAAGGTGTGAATGTCGCCCTCGAAATCCTCAACACACGGGCAACGGACCACCCAATGAAGGGACACTCGGGCTATCAGGGCGACCATACCGATTACTGTATTGAGATTGTCAAGAAGGTCGGCTCACCCAGGATGAAGCTGCTGTTCGACATCTACCACGTCCAGGTTATGGACGGTGACATCATCAGGCGCATCCGACAGTACAAGGACTACATCGGCCATTACCACACCGCGGGCAATCCCGGCCGAAATGAACTCGACGACAAGCAGGAAATCAACTACCCGGCCATCATGAAAGAAATCGTCAAGACAGGATACAAAGGCTACATCGGCCAGGAATTTATCCCCACTGGCAACCCATTGGTAAGCCTAAGACAAGCCGTCGTCCTCTGCGACGTCTAAAAAATAAAAGGGCCCCGTCCCGATAAAATCATTTATCGGGACGGGAGTCCTGCAATTACTTACTCTAAAACCAAATCCGGGTTATCAGGCCCGAAGTGCTTGAGCAGAACGAGCGGGTCGTTCCTCGAAGGATTGGCAATGACCACGCCCTCTTTGGCGGCATTCTCAGTCACAAAGTATTCGTCATTCGTCAACTGGCCGTACCTGATAAGAGCGGGTGTCTCAATATCCCACACGCCCAGCTTGCCGTGTCCCTGCATCGTGATAAATCCATAGCAGGCGTTGTCCTTGATGGTAACAGTTTTGCCCGGCAGGACCGTCAGCTCTTTCGCACTGAAAGCCGCCGACTTGTAGCATATCCAGTTCTCGATATAGCCCTCGGCCTTCATCTCCTTAACCGGCCGCACCGGCTTCGGAGCCATAAAGCGGTTTTGTGCAAAATTAGGGTCAACGTTCAGGTCCCAGTCAAGCACATCGACCAGATGGTCATAATCGCCCATCTTGTCTTCCGGCGTATCTTTCCATAGAAGCTCCTTCGGAACAACCTGGTCGCCCGTAAGCGACTGGTACATCGCAAAAACATCCGAAGCCTTCTGCGGCTCATACGTACACAGGCTGCCCGGAGCGTGCAGAACGCCCGGCGGAACGTCCCAGCCCGTGCCCACCGCGAGCCGTTGCGCGCTCGCCAGGTTCGTGAGCTTGTTATCGCCTTTTTCAAAATCCATCAGGCACTGGCGGACCTGCTCTTTGGTCGTGCCGGGATTAAGCCCGAAAAAGGTATAAGGAAAATCGCCGCCGTAGTTGTTTGCCTGGGGCGGGAAATAATACGCCTCCGGCTTGCCCAACTGGCCCGTCAGCGCCGCGTGCTCGTCGGAATGATGTACATGATGCGGAAGAGCGCCTTTATTGTCGAAAAACTTCGAATACATAGGCCAGCGCTCGTGCTCTTTCCAAAGCCTCTCGCCGATTATTTCGCCCTTCAACTCGTCAATCGCATCTTTGAGAAGGACTTTTTCCGTTTTCCCGCCGTCCTCGAAAACGATAAAACTCATACCCTCGTTCTCGAACGTCAAAGGCCCGTTATCAGCAGGCGTCGTTGAGGAAAACCATCGCTCATCAATGCCCCCGCGCTCACCGCCCATCGCATAATAGTCGTCCGGATGCAGCTTAATCCGCCTCCCAGGCACACAAAATGAACGCGGCACCCAGTTCGGCGCCAGCTTTAAGATTCCCTTGCCCTGTTCAAGTGCTTTGTTCGCAATAGAATTAGCAGACATAATTACTCCTTACTTCAACACTAAAAAAATCCATAAAACACTCTGACAAAACCCGTTTTGTCATTGTTTAGCCCTCACCCTTGTGGTGGGGGTCCTCATTTTGATGTCAGGTTTTGTTAGAGCCCCTAAATCAAAGGAGTACAAACCCCTTACAAGTCTGCGCTCCCATGTCACTGTACTTATGGCTTCTTGATTGTCTCCCACGCCTTGTTCTTCGCTGAGGTCAGCACCGCGTCACACGCATACTGTGTCGCCAGCGCATCTTTCAGGTCCGGACAGGTCTTCTCGCCCGTATCGAGCCCCTTGACGAAATCGGCTAAGGTATTGATATGCCAGTGCTCATAACCTATCCCGCACCCGGGCACCCACCAGTTTTTCATATACGGATGCTTCGAATCCCACGTTTGAATCGTACGCCATCCGCGAACACTGACAGGGTCGCTGTGGTCGAAGTATTCCAGCTCGTGGGCCGTCTCCAGGTCGAACGCCACCGAGCCCTTCTCGCCGTTGACCTCGAACGTATTCTGGTTCTTCCGCCCGCACGCGTAACGCGTCGATTCGAACGTCCCCAATGCTCCGTTCTCGAACCGGGCCAGAAAGGCACAAGCATCGTCAATCGTCACCGGCATTTTCTTGTCCTTGCCCTGCATCACTCTTTCCTTGATAAACGTCTCCGTCATCGCACAGACCGACTCAATCGGCCCGATAAACCACGTAGCCATATCGATAGAGTGCGCCAGCAAATCACCCGTCACGCCGGAGCCGGCGACCTTTGCGTCCAGCCGCCACAGGGCATCGCCGCCCTGCGGTACGTCCGGGCTGATGGTATAATCCTGCAGGTACTTCGCGCGATAATGAAAGACCCGCCCGATGCGGCCTTCGTCGATAATCTGCTTCGCCAGCGCCGCCGCCGGTACACGACGGTAGTTGAACCACACCATGTTCGGCTTGCCGCTCTTCTCAACCGCCTCGACCATCGGAACGCCATCCTCGGCATCCATCGAAAGCGGCTTCTCAAGCGCAATAATTTTACCCGCTTGGGCCGCTGCGATTACAATATCGTGGTGCGTGTTGTTGGGCGTACATACATCAACCAGGTCGATATCATCCCGCGCAATCATCTTGCGCCAATCGGTCTCGGTACTCTCCCAGCCCCATTTCTCCGCGAACGTCTTGAGCTTCTCGGCGTTGCTGTCACAGATGCACTTCATCACCATTTCGTGCTCGACGTCAAAAAACTTGTTCAGCTTGAGGTATGCGTTCGAATGGACCTTGCCCATAAAGCCGCACCCGATCAATCCTACATTTAGTTTTTTAGTCATTGCAATGACTCCTTATTCAATTTCTTAGCCTAGAAGAAGCATATGTGAAGCACCAATTCCGAATTCACAACTAAGACGTCCACCCATGCGCCGCCCGCACTTTGAGCATCACATCGAGGATAGCGTTCCAGGTGTCCGGCGATTCGAGCATCGCGTTGGGGAACATGCAGCCGTCCCAACAGATGTGCTGGATACCGCGCGCCGCGGCATCCTTCAGCCAATAGCCGGCGCAGCGGACGATATCGAGCTTGCCGTTGGGATCATCGGCGGGGCAGTGCTTGCCCGTCTTGTCGTGCGCACCGGCGCCGTGCACCTCGCCGTCGTTCTGCGCTATGTGGAAGTCGATCGTCCAGGGTCGCAACTTGTCGACCATCGTTTCATAGGCGGCGTAGAACTCCTCGTCCGAATAACCGGGCTGAAGCAGCGCATGTTCCGGCGCATTGTAGCCCATCAAGAAAAGGTACGTGTGGGCCATATCGGCCTGGAAGCCAAGCGTCTCCGGCATTCCGACGGCTTCCAGAAGATCGAGCGTGTCCTTCCAACTATGATGGCCGGCCCAGCAGATCTCACCCTCGACGGCCAGGCGCTCGCCGTGGTCGGCGGCGATCTTGGCCGCTTCGCGGAACGTCTCGGCGATTTTCGCGGTGTTCGTCTTTGGGTCTTCTCGCCATTTTTCGACGCCGAACTCCGCCGAGTCGATCCGGATCGCGCCGTACTTGCGCACGCCGTGCTCGTTGAACACGCCGGCGATGCGACATCCCACGCGGACTGCGCTGAGGAACTTCTCGCGAGCCGCTGCATCTCCCATCGCCGAATCGCCGACCGTGCCGGCCCAAACAGGGGCGACAACCGAGCCGACTAAAAATCCGTATCCCTGAATCATGTCGGCTATTCTTTTGAGTTCTTCGTCACTGGCGCTGGGGTCGGTGTGCGGCAGGAAGAGGAAGTAGTCAATCCCATCGAACTTCTGGCCGTTCACCTCCGCGGCGGCGGTCAATTGGAGCATCCGTTCAAGACTGATCGGTGGCTCCTGGCCCGGTTCATTTCCTTTGCCGACCAGCCCGGGCCACATGGCGTTGTGAAGTCTGGGGAGGGTATCCGAACTCATCTTTAGCTCCTTTCCGGTTCAGTAGCGTTCATGATAGATATTGCCTTGCTTTCTCGTGGGCCAACTCGACCGGGTTTCCACGTAAGGCCCGATTGTATATGCCCATGAACCAATTGATATTTTCTTCATAACGCACTCCTTTTTAATTATTCAAACTGACCGATTTTAACATTATTATTGCGATAACATTCTTGAAAACAACAACTTACAGCAATTTTCCGACAACGCAATTTGCCCACTATGATTCTTAATTTGCCGTAAAATCCTTATTCTGACTTCTGAATCCTGATTTCTGTCCTTTTCAAACTGGCTGACCGGTCGGCCAGTTTGAGTAAAAAGTCGATTTCCTTTATGTGACCTCAACTCCACCCACCCTCGCTCCTGCTTGTTTTTCTGCCCAAACTACCGAGCAGGCCGAATAGTATAACATTTTCCAACCATTTGTTAAGAATTTATGAATATTTTTGTTTTTGCCTATTTTCACACCCCCCGCCATCCCCGGGCATAGCCCCCTCATATACTTCGTAATTCGAAATTCCTTGTTCCGCCGTAAGGCGTCCTGTGGAGATATTCGGATTTCGAATTTAATCCTAATTTGCGTAACGGCTTATCCGTGATACTGCCACTGAATGGTCACCTCAACACTTTCGCCTTCGCTAAGTTCAAGCTCTTTATCCAGCTCAATCACGACCCGGCCTTTCTTCAATGTGTGTCTGGCTTTGACGGGTTTTCCCGCTGCCGTCACGCTTACTTTCACCGAACCAACTCCTTCATCAACAGCAAACGCCAGGGATTTCAGAGACAATCGGCCCCATCGCACTATAATTTTCTCGTGCTGTGTCCCTCTATCTAATTCCTGCGCAAATGTCCCCCACGCCTCGGCGGCGGTAAAGGCCGCACGAAAGTTCTCCGGTGTTACTCGCGGCGCAAAGCCCAGATGGCCCCTCGGCCCGTGGTACTCATAGCCCGAAAGTGCCGTATAGACGCCCCAGCTCGCCATCGCACGGGCATAGTGGTCGCCGCACTCGACCTCGTTAAACGGATTGAGCCTGGCCGGGTGTGAACGCTCTTTACCGAATGAAAGCACACGGCATTCTCAAGCCATCCCAAAATAAACGCCTGAACCTCACTCTCGGAGGTGTTCTCAACGGTAAAGTGGAAGATAGTCGCCGGAAGGGCCGAGTCTTTCGCATTCAAGGGTATGAAGGGTGAAAAGGCCTCCATCTCAATCTTAACCGGAAAGTTCTTATCGCTATAACGCACTATGCCTATCGGATACTCCCCTGCAAACTCGACGTTACCGAAGCCGCCGTTCAGCAGTTTTGCCATGGTCTTGCTGCCCCTTTTAACAACTACCGCAAATCCCGAATCCACAGGCGCAGCCGGCGAATATGGAATATAGCAGTTCGCCCCGTAGCCGGTGAAAATGTGCTTGTTGAATATCTGCCAAAGCCCCAGTGTCCCGTCGCCGTGAAGATAGAGTTGGCCCGTCGCGATACCGCCGACCGGCATTCCTATTGTCTTTAGTTCTTTGCCCCGATATACCGCTCGCTCGCCTCGTTCATAGAGCCGCTGCACATCCTTTTTTGACAGCTTCTTCCTGGCCGGGACCAGGTGCTCCTTTATCTTTTCCGCCGCACCGTAAAGCAGAACGACAGAACAACATAAGATTAGTCCGAACAGGATTGCACGTATTTTTCTCATCTTGCATCCCTTCATTTCACTAAGCGGTTATATCCATTTAACGTGCCGGTATTTTAGCAACTGATTTTGCCAGACCTTTTGGGCTCTTTGATTTTTCCCAAAATCGCCAATATCAATTCTATGATATAGCTAACAATTATTATGTTAAAATATTTTTATCGATAAGTTCTTAAACCATAGAACTTTACAAGTTACCCTAACAATAATTGTTGACTTTTTGCCAATATAAACGATAATATATCATGTTCTCTGCCAGTGGCAGCAGAACCCAAAAAGGCTTCTGCTGAGCCCGCCTGGCGAATCAGCGGTTTTTTCATGTCCATTTTGGGTGGCGTCAGACGTTTTTAACTTTGGTTACCATCTCCCTCTTCCTCAGATGGTAAATAATCCATCAAATCCAACTTTTTGATGATAGATTGACAGATTTCGTATAGCTTCTCAACACTCTCCTTTAACCACTTATGTTGACCAGACCAGCTTTTTTGCTCAGTTGGGTCACAATCATAATATAGCTCTATATGACTTACTTTTTTTTCGGGGAGGCGTCTCCAATCCGGTTTCATCTCAAATACCTCATTGATCGTATTCTTGTACTTGTCGCAAAGGATGTCGTAATATTTGAGTCTATGAGGGCCGGAGATATTCAAATAGACACCAATTTGTTTTCCCCGATTACTAACACGAGTTAAAATCTGAAAACCTGTTCGACCTATTGAAAATACTAACCAGCCCTGAGCCGCTGGCTTGGGAACTCTAACTACAGTTCCTGAAGTCTTCATTATATCAGTAAAAGCTGTCCAGTATTTAAGCTGCATAGTCTCCGTTTTAGTCATCTCACCTTTTACGGCAGTTGCCTTTATTGCTTTACTCCATTCATTTGGCTTCGACACTATGTTAAACTTAGGGGCGGGAGAAGAATCGTCAACTTTCCACAACTCTATTTCAAGTCCAAAAAAGTTGATACCTTCCTCGGTAATTTCGTTGAGCCAATCAAGTGCTGCTCTATGTTCCTCAGTGAATTTTTCAGCTATCCACACAATGACTACTGCATCAAGACCAGCGGCATAAGTCATTAGTTGCCCAAGATGGAGATGGTCGGTCTTTTCTAACTGATTCTCGACCAGTACCCATTTATTATTTGCAGTGTCTTTGCAAAGAATATCTGCACGGAAAGGACCAACTTCTTGCTCTTGTGTCTCTACCTCAAGATCAATAGCAATAGTCTCCCCGAGCAGTTTAATATTTTCTTCCTGTGCGAGCCAGGGTGTAAAATCTCCAGCTTCATTCCGCCAAGCCTCTCGCAAATCCACTTTAACAAGTTTTCCTAAATCAGCCATTTTGGTTTTCCTCCAATCTCTGTTTGTAACGTTGTATTAGTGCTTCATGCGTTTCTGTTATGCTCCATGGATCCTCGCTGGAACTTTTACTCTTCATGCCTTTCCTTCTTAAGCTAAGCTTCCATATTGGAGCGCAAAATCTGCCATCATCATATCCAACCTGATATAGAACACTTACCACACGATCGGCTTCATTATCCCTGCTATCTTGGCGGGCTCTTGCAAAGTGGGCTGCGATTTTATCTCTGAACCATAGTACATTGGGAATAACGCTATCCACATATTGGCGAGGAGTCCGATTTTGAAGCTTCTCTTGCTGGCAAAGCCATCCCACCAATTCAACATAATTGCACGCTGAAACAGAGTACCACTGAAACAGACAGCACAAAAGACCTTTATTCAACCAATCAAATGATGGATCATTACCTGCTGAAACATAACGGATGTCTTTGCCCTCAAAGGCTTTTCTGGCCTCCGGTGGCATCGATTGCAGAACTGAACCGTTCTTTATTTGCTCAATCGCTTTTTCCTCAATCCTTTTTGTGTACTCATAAAGCCAGTTCAATCCCTGCCACAAGTTCCCAAGCAACTGGAACTCATTATCGTATTTGGCAACCATATCATCGGGGAAATTCACTTTGTTTACACAGTCAAGAATCATGACCATATCCCACAAATTTTTCTGAATCTTTAACTCGAATCTCGTCGGCTGAAAAAAACATGCGTTAACGGTTTTTTCGATTTCTTGCCAACACCCCCTCTAATTGAGAAAGCCCCGCCTCGGTGCATTTGGTATTACTGGTATCGACTTGTACTAATTTCGTTAAAACCTTAAGGTGCTCAAGGCCCACATCGCAGATTCCCGTATCGTTTATATACAGGTACCTCAGTTCCTGCAATTCCTTGAGACTTTTTAAGCCTGCATCGGTAATCTCCGTATCGCTAAGACACAGGTCCTGCAGTCCTTTCATTTCGCCGATGTATGCCAGTCCCGTATCGGTGATAAAGCTGTGGCCCACGTCCAGTTCGACCAGGCTGCTCAATTCTTTAATTTGCCTGGCCCCCGCATCGGTAATCGGAGTATGATGCAGGAGCAGAGTTTTTAGGCTCGTCATATCTTTTAAGTGTATCAGGCCCCGGCCGTTTATTTTCGTCGAGCGTAAGTCCAATATCTCAAGGCCGTTTAGGTCCTTCAAAAAAACTAATTCCGCATCACTGACTTTGGAGTTCGAAAGGACCACTGTCAGCGCCGGGGATTGAGGATTTTGCTTATCAATCTCCACGGAACCGCCCAGCTCTTTGACTTTTTCAATCGCGGTTTTCCGGGGCTCATACACCGCCCGATGGTTGCAGCTCGGCCCGGCCAGGATCACGAGCATGATTGAGACGATAATGATAATCCCGTTACGCAAGCGCCCGTTCATGAGATTTCTTCCTATAGTTTAATCCGGCAATTCCCATTTATCGTTGATTTTACCGTGTTCATCCAAACCTTCAAGTTTAATTACAAGCAGCGTGGGCTCGACAATATGCAGATTATTCAAAAGCGTCTCGGAAACAAGCCGTTGGCGGTGGGCTTTACGTTCTTATCAATCCAGGCCGGCATTCTTTACTTACTCACATAGCAGCTATCCTGTCGGAGGATAGGGCATTTCGCCGCAAAAATATCCACCAATAAAAGCGAAAACGGCCTTTTGATTCTTGAAAGAAGCGAAAAAAAAGGGCCTATGCCGTCTTTAGCATAGGCCCCGTTTTTTTGCAAATTATCAGGTCGTTATCGCATCGGCCGATTACTCGAATGGGAAACGCTGGTCTTCAAGCCAGCTCTGCATCAGCTCGGCGTAGTCCTTGAAGTTGACAACATCGACGTTATCAGGATTATACACACCTTCGTCACCAACCTTGGGCGACAAATTGGCAGGCGAGGGAAGCGGCAGATAAATCGTTGTACTTTCGCCGGCCACGTAACGAACCTCGCCGTACGACAGGGCATAGTTATAGACTTGCACGTCGTCTATCTGGCCGTCAAAGTAGTTCTCCGTACCTTCTTCGCTCCCAATCCAGCTATTACTGGCGGCAGCTCCTGCCACGGCGAAATCCCTTTTGTGCATTAACTCACCGTCTATGTAGAGGGCAAGATAGTCGTTGTCTTTTCTCACGCCCGCATAATGCGTCCACACACCCATGGTAGCCGGGCTGCTAACGTTTAAGTTATTTAACGATGCGCCCTGCCCATGCCTAAACTGCCAATTCCCATTTTGAAGCCGACACCTCACTTTTCCGTAGATGTCGCCGCCGGATGTCTCATCGGTAAACCACATCATATGTTGACCGTCTATAACATCAGTTTTTACCCACATGCAAATACTAAGTTCGCTTAGGCCCACTATCTCATCGAAGCCTGTAATTGATACATATTGGGTACTCCCGTCGAGTTGGATCGCCCGGCCGTATCCGGGATGGCCTACATAGCTTGGGGAGCCGTTTTCGGTTCCGTGGTTATCGCCGGCACTGTCGTTGGCGTTGTCACCATCGAACTGGTACCGCGCTATAAGACCGGCGGAGTCGGGTGCTACCGGCTCAACATTTACATCGGTAAGCAGCCAGTCGGCTGTCATTACCTTAATTTCGCCGTAGTTGATGCTGCAATCGTTGTCGGCATAATCTAATTCGGCAAATCCCTCTGTACGCTTCGAAGGTACGCATGTAACCGGATACAGCCTGATTTCATCGAAGTACACAAAACCATTACCGGTATGAGCAGTATCGCCGTCGCCGATGATAATAGCGATGCTGTTGACATCTTCCAGGTCCACCGGTGTATCGCCGTCGTTGAAGTCCTGAAGGGCAATATTCCACGGCTGCCACGATGCCTCATTCATGTCATTCACATCTTCGTCGATATCGCCGCCGTATGTTACCACCGCCTTGCCGCCGGCGCTGTCTGTCAGCTCCACGCTCATCGGCTCCTGGATATTGTTCGGGTCGCCGCGGAAGTACAGCCGCAGTGCCGCGGCGCCGCCTAAAGTCCAATCCGGGCCGATTCCCGACGGCAAGTCCTTTCTCTCTGCTTTGGCCTTCGAGTAATGCTCCAGTGGGTTGTCAGGGTTAGGAAAGGTGCCGCCACCGAGAACTTCTCCATCGTTGTCATACAAATATGGCATCGATTGGCTGCCGCCGCTGACAATAGTTCTCTCGGCAAAGGGTTTATCCCAGTTGCCTATGCTCGCACCGGTGTTATTGCTGAGGAAGCCGGCAGGATAACCATCTCCCTCATTAAGTGTCCAGCCGTCCCGCCATACAAAGAATATGGCGTTTCCGGGCTCACCGGGCGTATTACCGTCACCGTAGCTCTCCATATTATCCACAACAAGATAGTCGGGGGTCGTAAAGCTCCACACTTCGCCGGGGACGACGGACTCGTTGACCTCATCGGCTGTCCAGTAATAAGTCGTCTCTAAATCGAGCGATAGCGGACCGTAGCTGGCCCGGCACGAACCGTCATCAGGGATGATAGCCGGAGGAATGCTGCGGTCTATTACGGCCTGCTCGTCGGTGCTGATGTACACGTTGTGGTCCACTACACCTCTTCCCGGTTTCCAGCTAAGCGTTACATCCAGAGCCACGTTATTCTCTCCATCCGGGCTTGGCTCTGTGGCAGCCGTCTCTATTGCGAAGAAACGCACCTCGCTCAGACCGGCCATTTCAACACCACCGAAGGTGCTGTTGACAGTAATCCTGACGTATTTTGCCGCCACACCCTCGAAATCAATGGTGGTGTTGGCAGCGTAATCCGCTGTGCCGGGCGCTTCATTAAAATCATGAGTAGTACCCAGTACATCATACGGCTCGATGCCGTCAACGGAATACTCAATAGTAACATTGTTGGGGCCGTAATCGGTATAGTCCTCACGGTTATAGTTCCACACCAACATCTCGTGTAGTTGATAAACCTGGTCGAACTCATACTCTATCCACGCTCCTGCAGCCTGCAAACTGAGCCACATCTCTTCATAGTCCGTCGAATGCAGGTCTTCTTCAAGGTCGTGGGTCTTGTCGGGCCCTCCCAACAAGGCGCTGTCTGCCTCGGCGTCGATAATCGACGTGTTCGGTATTGGAACACCAAAGGACTCAACAGTAAACCACCAGACCTCGCCTTTATCGTCGGGCGTGTTGACCTCATCAACACACCAGTAGTATGTCTGGCCGTATTCCAAATCAAGCCCCGTGGTATCATACTCAGGGTCGGTGAGGGTCTTCGGTGCGATAGAGCGGTCGTTGACATCGTTAATGTCCGCGCTGATATAAAGCTTGTGTCCGTTGGTTTCCGGTGCGTATTCACCGGGCGTCCAGCTAAGGACTACCGTTCGGCAGACTCCTGTCTCTTCATCTTCCGGCTCAGGCTCACTTGCCTGTGTCGTATCAAATACGGCTGTTAACGTCGTCTTGCCGGGATTGGTAATATTGTAATCTACTTTCAACCTGTCGCTGACGCCGTAAGCGGTAATCCTGCCGCCGTCGATGTAGGGCATGATGGAGCGGTCCACTCCCTCGCTGATTCTATCGCCCTCTATTATCAGTGTGCCGCCGGTGATGTCAATCGAGGCGTTGCCACTCATCTCTAAATGTTCGCCGATATCGAGAGTACCGCCATCTAAATGTACCTCGCCTGATGCACCGGCTCGGCCGATCGCCATTAAACCGCCGAGCGTAATCGAGCCGCCGGTCATGGTTAAGTGAGCTTCGCCGCCATCGCCGTTTCCAACATATAGCCTATCGCCGATCGAAATCTCGCCACCGCTCACGTTTATGTGAACTGTACCAATGTAAGCACGAAGATCATCGGCGATCGTAATCAAACCACCGCTCATGTTTATGTGAGCTGTGGCTTCCCCAGTAGTCTCTGTAGCATAAAGATCATCGTTGATCGTAATCAATCCACCGGTCATGGTTATGTAACCTGTGCCTGAGGCTTCGCGTCCAACATACAGCCTGTCGCCGACCGTAATCGAGCCATTGCTTATGTTTAAGCGACCTACGCCAGCGCGTCCAACAGTCAGGTCAGTACCGCCGCCGGAGACAGTGGTGCTGCCGCCGCTAACAGTAAACGTCCCCTCATCGCCGTCGCCGTAGCCAATTATAATCCAGTTGTTTGTTGTAAGAGAACCGCCGGTTATATCAAGAGTATTAGTATTGCCCCAGTCACCAACGGGCAGCGCATCAGTTACTGCTGTTGTGCCATCACTGATAATCGGGCCGTCTCCTGTTGCGTTCCTGATAGATGCCTTGTCGGCGGCGGTGGGAACAGCGCCAGTCGACCAGTTGAGTGGATTATCCCAGTCACGGTCAACAACGTCATTGTTCCAGTCTGTATCCACTGCCAATGCGTTACCGGCCATGCCCAGCACCAAAACAAAAGAAATTAAATAAAGCAATTTTTGAGACATAATAGTCCTCCTTCAAAAATTAAAATTTAATTCTGTGCTTGCTTAGCACAACTTTTTAGGATTCAGCGATGCCTCCTTCCTTGCACCACCTCCTAAAAAAAATGAACTTCTAACTAACATGCCCGTTTATACGGCGAAAAAGCGTACTTTTCTCCATACGCTACCAATAATCTTACCAAATTCACCTTGAACTGTCAAGAATTTTCTCTTTAAAAGCCCCTCTGCACCTCTGCCAGGCCCAAAAGCTGTTTTTTGTCTTGGGAGGGGGTAAGCACTTGAAAGACAAGCACTTACAGCGATTAGGCCCACCCGAAAAAAATAAAAAAACC
>JAUWPZ010000108.1 GCA_030611315.1 Sedimentisphaerales bacterium | reverse complement strand
AATTGACCATAGCTATTTCAGCTTGGGAGCGTTTGAGAAATAAAAACAAGATAGGCATAGACTGGCAATTCACTACAGCCGATGCCCGAGTAAAACTGAGAAAACTATACCCGACAATCTAGCGTGGACTGAGTACTAGCTATAACAACAAAACCTAAAAAGATAAAAGGGCTTAAGATATAAAGACTATCAAAGATTTCCGGTAACATCGCAATGGCAAGATTTACGCTGTCGAAAGCACAACATTCGGGAAAATTGTAGGCGGCGTCGGCCCATTAGACCCTGACAACCTGCGGTATTTGAGCGCTTATGATTACAAACCGGCCATACTTGAGTGGCTGGAAAGAGCGGTAGCCGAAAAGAAGCTGCATAAAATCAATCCAAATAAGATTCAATCGAGCCAATAGCCCAAAAAGGAGATGGAATAATGGCTTGGACAAAAGTAAGTCTATTCCATAAACGCTGTACGCAATCAGTTCTCCTCTTCCCGTCAAACAAAATTGAATAAAAACAAAAGATGCCCAAATCGATTCAGCCCAAGGCCAAATCGATGCTGCATGATATTTGGATGGCCGAGACACGCAAGCAGGCCCGGCGGGCCTTTGATCTATTTATCATGACGTTCAAGGCCAAGTATGCCAAGGCTGTCGAATGTCTGGCGAAGGACCGAGATGTTCTGTTGACTTTTTATGACTTCCCGGCCGAGCATTGGGCTCACATTCGCACGACGAACCCGATTGAATCGACGTTCGCGACTGTGAGGTTGCGCACGCGTCGGACGAAGGGGTGCGGCAGCCGGACGGCCTGTGTGACGATGGTCTTCAAGCTGACGCAGGGTGCCCAGAGGCACTGGCGTCGGCTGAATGGAAAAGAACTGATAGCCGAGGTTATTGAAGGAATCAAGTTTGTAAATGGTATCAAGGAGATCGCCGCTTGAATCACGAACGGCTCAATAGCAACGGATGTAAGGAAAATGGGATCGCCCCGCCAAAGGCGGGCTGTTTTTATGTCATCACCCCCCAGCCGAAGCCAGATATGTGACAGCGTTGCAGGCAGTCGCTTTAATGAATCTGGCTTCGGAGGCTGGGCTGATGAAAATATCAAAACAGCCCGCGAAGCGGCTCCGCTATTGAGCCGGAAAAAAATTCAATCCACAACATTTGACAATATCTCCAAATCCCAGCCTGCAGGCAGCAAAATCGTCCTTTAGCCGAAATTTCATCTGCGCCCGGACGCCTGCTCGGAACTCAACTTCAATTTCTCTGAAGCCGGATTCAACAGCCCATAGAAATAATCCCACGTCCACGCCCTGGAGCCATCCGGCCTTATAAGCCAAAAGCCCCGCACCGCATCGTTGCTCTTGACCGGCGCGCGAAATTTTTTATCGCTGAACTCATTGCAATACACCTGCCAATACACTATCCATGGGCATCCCCAGTCCAGCGCCGTCTCCACCGCGCTGGAAATCGCCTTTTGAATATCCTCATCAGGATACTGATTTTCCGGCATTCCAAACTCACCCACATACACCCTAAGGTCAGAGAAACGTTCTCTTGGCGGCATAAAAGCTTCTATTAAATCCAACGCGTCACGGAACACGTTCGGGTCCTCAAAATGCTCCGTCACCGAATCCCAAGCCGAGTAAGAAACCAAATCCACCTTCGTATGCGGCAAAACCTTATTCACCAGGCCGGGCCTGCCCTGCTTCATTGTCGCGACAACACGATTGACCTCGGCGGCGTGATATACCCAAACTCTATTCTGGCCCACCTCTCGCCTAGCTTTATCCACCCCGGCCTGACGCGCATTTAGCCATTCTATCATTCCCTTTATCGCCGTCGGCTCCGGGTCAACCTTCTTGTCAAAACCGCCGCGTATCAGCCAGTCGCCTTCCCAGTGCTGGAGAACAAACTTCTTGCCCGTCCCCTTATACGTCGTCAAAAGATACCTGGTCAGCTCGTAAAATTGACTTTTCTCATCGGCCATCTGCCGCTCAGTGATGCCCTTTCTCCAATAGGCCGCCGGCCGACCCATCGAAAAGCACATCAGAATATAAGTGGTAAATGGCTTGTCGAAAAGCTCGGCGAAATACGGCGACTTCGCAATCTCGACCAAACTACCCATCCGGGGCCAGTCGCTGTTAAAAGGATATGATTCCTGCGGCTTGTGAAACCATACCTTAATCACCCGCGAGCCCAATGCCAGAATCTGCTCGGCCCCCTCGTTCAAATAATCCTCATCGGTCAAATAATACCGGCCGTTGACATGGGCTACCCCGATAATATCCCGTAACGGCGGCTTTTTTCGGGCACGCCACTCCAAAGCGCTCTTGCCCTGTGCACTGCCGATACAAATTAACACCAGAAAAGTCGAAAGAAAATAATCTATCATCTATGAATAGACCTCAAAAAATGACCGCTATTTAACGTTCATATCATAAGAGCATCGGCGGCAGGGTTCAAATTATTTGTGCCGGCTGCTGCCCTCCACACTCAGTTCACCGCCCAAACGAGCGTATTTTTTTGACAGAACTGCATATTAACAGGATAATAAAGCTTTTCGTCAATGTCATGATATCTTTTCTGCTGCCGGGGAGTTTTTTGAATGTACGACGTAGCTATCGTAGGCGCCGGCCCGGCCGGCTCAACCCTGGCCCGCTTAATCGCCGGTCGGTACAAAGTTCTGCTGGTCGATAAAAAGGACCTAAGCACAAAGGCAGGCGAGAGTTCTCCGGGTAAGTGCTGCGGCGGCCTGCTCGCCCCGGACGCCCAGGCCATGCTCTCAAAGATGGCTCTGGGCCTGCCCAAGAGTGTCCTCGTGGACCCTCAACTCTTCGTTGTCAGGGCTATCGATGTGAGTCGCCAAATAGAGAGGTATTATCAGCGCTTTTACATCAACATGGACCGGCAGAGATTCGACCGGTGGCTGTTGTCGCTTGTTCCGACCGATGTGGAGCTGCGGCTCGGCTGGCGATTCAAATCATACCAGCGGGACAAAGACCATTTCACTTTAAGGCTCATAAAGGACGGGCAAGCCACCGAAGAGAGCGCCAAAATCTTAGTCGTCGCCGACGGCGCCTCGTCAAGAGTCCGCAAGCTGGCCCTGTCCGGCCGACCTTTTCCGAGGGCCTACGTTGCAATTCAGCAGTGGGTCGAGGCAGACCATCAACTGCCATACTTCTCCACGGTCTTCGACCCGGAAATCACCGACTACTGCTGCTGGACCATCCCAAAAGAAGAACGCCTGATTATCGGCGCAGCCCTGCAGCCGCGGCATCAAGTCACGGACAAGTTTGAGCTGCTCAAAACCAGGCTCAAAGACTATGGCTTCCAATTCGGAAAGGTCGTTCACAGGGAATCGGCCTTTATCCTTCGGCCCACCCGGCCGCAACAGATATCGACCGGCACAGACGGCATTGCGTTAATCGGTGAGGCCGGCGGTTTCATAAGCCCGAGTTCGGCTGAAGGCTTCAGTTACGCATTCAAAAGCGCTATCATCCTGGCCGATGTGCTCAGAGAAACGCCGGACGATTTCGAGAGCCGCTTTCGCCGCAAAACAAGAAAGCTTAGAGCGAACCTGCTTATAAAAAACCTCAAATCCCGCTTCATCTACGACCCCTGGCTGCGGAACATCGTAATGAAAACCGGCCTGCAAAGCTTGCAGGTACACAAGTCGTAAATTTCCGGGTAAAGTCCCGCCTATACAAGCTGCAAAAACTCTTGCCATGCTCACAAATCCCGGCATCATTACCAAATTCTCCGGTTACTTTTCGGAAGTTTGACAAATCCCACGCCATCTGTTACACTGCCAAGTATCTTTTGCATCAGGGCTCGCCGGCCTTTATGCACAATTTTTTCGGTACAATAAGGATTATTTGAGGAAGGCAGCCTCCGCAAAAAAGAAAAGTCATCCAATCGAGGTAAAGCAAATGAATCAGAGAACAAAACCAATCAATCGGCGTCGCTTTTTGAAATTAGCCGCAGCAGGTGCAGCCTCGCTCGCCCTGCCGCATATAGCCGCCATAGCCAGGCAGGCAAAGAACAAACCTAACGTGCTCTTCATCGCAATTGACGATTTGAATGACTGGGTCGGCTGCCTGGGCGGCCATCCGGACGTCAAGACTCCGAACCTCGACCGCCTTGCGCAAAGAGGCGTGCTGTTTACGAACGCCCATTGCTCGGCCCCGGCCTGCAACCCCTCGCGCGCCAGCCTTATGACCGGGATTCTGCCATCGACATCCGGCGTCTATCTCAATCCACAACCCTGGCGAAAGTCGCCCGCCCTGGCCGACGCCGTAACAATCCCGCAGCATTTCATGGCTCACGGCTATCGCGCCGTCGGCGGAGGAAAAATCTACCACGGCGCATTCCCGGACCCGCCATCCTGGCAGGAGTATTTCCCCACCCAGAAGAAGAACAAGCCCGACGACCCTACGCCCGCAAACCGGCCGCTGAACGGCATCCCCAATACCGCCCATTTCGACTGGGGCCCGGTCGATGCGACGGACGAGCAGATGGGCGACAGGCAAGTCGCCGCATGGGCCGCCTCAGAACTGCGGAAAAAACACGATAAGCCTTTCTTCCTCGGCTGCGGTTTCTTCCGCCCGCATCTGCCCTGGTATGTCCCGCAAAAATATTTCCGTTTGTACCCGCCGGACAAGATAACACTTCCCAACGTCAACGAAAACGACCTCGACGACGTCCCGCCCATCGGCAGAAAAATGGCTAAGCCCGACGGCGACCATAAAAAAGTTACAGAACACAAACAGTGGCGAAAAGCAGTCCAGGGGTATCTCGCCTCGATAACCTTCGTCGATACCTGCGTGGGGCGCGTCATCGATGCCTTCGACAAGAGCGACTACGCGAACAATACTATAATCATACTCTGGAGCGACCACGGCTGGCACTTAGGCGAAAAGCTGCACTGGCGAAAATTCTCGCTATGGGAAGAGGCGACGCATAACGTCCTGATGATGGTCGCGCCCGGAGTAACCAAAGCCGGCGGGCGCTGCTCTCGGCCCGTCACCATGCTCGACATCTACCCCACGCTCATAGACCTCTGCAATCTGGCCGGCAAAAAAGAAATCGAAGGCAAGAGTCTGCTGCCTCTACTGAAAAACCCCCAGGCCAAATGGGACCGCCCCGCGCTGACAACGCACGGTCGAAATAATCATTCACTGCGAACGGAACGCTTTAGATACATCCGGTACAGCGACGGGACCGAGGAACTCTACGACCGCAATAACGATGAGCTTGAATGGAACAACCTCGCCGGCGACCCGAAATATGCCCGTACCAAAAAGGACTTGGCAAAATGGCTGCCCAAAACAAACGTCCCGGATATCCCCAGAACCACTACCAAAACCAAACGCTCTCGTGAAAAACCCGAGCGTACGAAAGGAAGTAAAAAGGACAACTGACCTCATCGGCTTTTATGGGGCGGTAACTGCATTATGCTTATGCCCAGAAAATCCGCGGCATTTACGCTCATCGAGCTGCTCGTTGTCATCTCTATCATCGCCCTGCTCCTGGCTATATTGTTTCCGGCATTACGAAGAGCACGCGAGCAGGCGAGAGAGATATTCTGTATGGGTATCCTGCGCAATTTCTCCCTTGCTCACAAGCAGTACCTGGCCGATACCGACAAGTATCTGCCGCACACAAACTACGACCCCTACACGCCCTGGTACAATAACGACTACTTCCGAAAAGCCCTTGGCCTGACGAAGTGGACCGATGAACAAAAGCAAAGAAGACAAGGGCAAATCCAGGAGTGGCTGCCCGGTATGCCCCGCAAATTCATCTGCCCTTCGGCTAAGTATGCCCTCAAGCACCCGGAAGAAGGGCTGTATCCCATCGACAGAAGCTACGGCGTCAATGTGGACGGCGATGCCATAGCGAAAAAGATGGGCGTCTCAAATCTGGACGACAAAGAAGGCTGGGTAAAGCACCCTTCGGCAAAACTATTTATGGCCGATGCGCTGGATTGGTGGATAAGCTATTACTTCTGTCACAAATACCTTGAATATGGGGAGAACTACGTCGGTTTTAAGACCTACGGAATGACGGCATACCGCCATTTTGACGGGGCAAACGTGATGTATTGGGATGGCCACTGTGGGCGACTGCACCAGGACAAGGTCATAAACAATCCCCGATTGTGGGACCCTCTGAAGTAGCCGAGACCACGCCGGCCAAGTACGATACCTTGCGGGCAAACGCCGAATTCCTCCGTGCGAAATAAAAAAACCCCTGCTGTCGGAGGGAGAGGATAAAGCGGAAATGAAAGCAGGGGCTTAAGTCAATATTCAATCTTAACTATATATACTCATACTGACCGTTTTTGAATAGGACATCGCCATAAGTGCTTATCTACCAGTAACATAGCATAATTTGTCATTCCCGCGAAAGCGGGAATCCAAATATACAATTACAGTGTTAATCTGTGTTAATCCGTGTCTAAAAAGCAGTGTAAATCAGCGTCTAAAACCGGAATCGGTCAAGCTGAGTATATACATCCTTTTCAGGTATGTCAAACATTTGCAGGTTTTATCGGTTAAATTGGGGGCGACCAGATTTTCTGGCGGGGCGATTTCTTCGTGTCATGCTGACCGCAGCAAGGTGAAGCGAAGCATCTGGCCAGAGAATGAGATGTTACTGACCAAGCGAAGGAGCCTCTCGGTCCGAAAGCCGGATGCTTCACTTTGTTCAGCATGACGAGCCGGCGCAATACATTACTATCATTAAGGTTACAGTGTGCCGGAAAAATTTGTCACACCCCTATAATAGGCGTTGCGGATTATGGCCCAACCGGTTACATTATTACTCCCTGATGCCGGCGGCCGCTGTCTATGTCTTCGGCCGCTGGGGGCCGTGCTTTGCGAACTATCGTAGGATTGAAACCGGATAAACAGGTAAAAAGTCGATGAGAGTGCTAAGGAAAATATCGGATTTTAGCCAAAAGCCAGGAGGTTGTGTGCTCACTATCGGGAATTTCGACGGCGTTCACATCGGCCACAGGGAAATCCTCGCAGCAGCGAAAAAGGCCTCAGCTCAAAGGGCCGCCGAATTTGTTGTGATGACTTTCGAGCCGCATCCGATTACCGTTCTTTATCCTGACAAGGCCCGCGGGGTACTGACCCCCTTCGCTCTAAAGGAGCATCTTCTTGCCCAATCCGGTGTCGATTGCCTTTTGGCGTTGGAAAGCACTCGGCAGCTTCTGGCCCTTTCTGCCGGGGATTTTGTCGAGCGCTTTCTGGTTGAAAATATTCGCCCCGGCGTCGTGGTCGAGGGCCGGAGCTTTAACTTCGGCTCGGGGCGGACCGGACGAATTGATACGCTGCAGAAGCTGGCCGCGCAGAAGGGATTTGACGTCCTGCTCGTCGAGGACAGGGATGTCAAGCTCTCGAGCGGTCATACTGTAACAGTCTCGAGCACGGTAATTCGCGACTTGCTCCAGGCCGGCAGCGTGGCCGAAGCCGCGACAGCTTTGGGCAGAGCTTATCGGCTGGCCGAGAAGATTGTACCCGGCCGGGGAAAAGGAAAACGCCTCGGCTTTCCGACGGCTAATATCGAGTTGCCCGGGCAGATTATTCCCGCCCATGGCGTCTATGCCGGATTTGTCGAAGTTGCGGACACTTTCACCGCTCTTTTCTCGGCAAAGGAACGGATACCAGCCGCCTTGAGTATCGGCACATCGGAGAGTCTCGGCGCCGGACTTCCTTTATCGATAGAAGCGCACTTACTGACCCAGAACGTAGGTGATTTGGCCGATAAGTGGCTGGCTATGGACTTTGTCGAGCGGCTGCGAGGCCAGATTCAGTTCGAAACCGAATCGGCACTTTCCGCACAAATCGCGAAAGACTGTCAATACGCAAAGGAAATATTAAAAAGAGAGTGAATATGGCAACAAACGAAGACTACCAACAAGCGGTTGATTTGATTAAGAAATCAAGCAGTGTTTTGATTACGTCGCATACCAATCCGGATGGCGATTCGTGCGGCTGCCTTTTGGTAATGCGTGAGGTGCTCGAAGCCCTCGGCAAAAAGGTAAAGTCGCTGTTCCTCTCGCCGGCTCCAGAGTGGTACGAGTTTCTCTTTGACAAGAAGGTCCCCGTTCTCGGAGAAGATGTTGACCTTGAGCAGCTAAAAAATGGGTGCTTCGGCGAGTTTGATTTGATTGTGATTGTTGATACCAACAGTTACAGCCAGCTGCCGAAATTCGAACAATATCTAAAGCGGACGGAAACAGATGTTCTTGTCATCGACCATCATGTCACCTCCGACGGCATCGGCAGCGCCGAACTGATTGACTGCAGCGCCGCGGCAACTGGCCTGATTGTATTTGACCTGCTGAAATTCGCCGGATGGTCGTGCTCCAAAAAAGCCGCAGAGTCCCTCTTCGTCGCGATAGCTACCGATACCGGATGGTTCCAGTTCGGCAATTCGGACAGCAGGGCGTTTCGATGCGCCGCCGAGCTGATTGAGGCGGGAGTCAAGCCTGCGGAAATTTACCGGCATTTATACCAGAACAGCTCCTACCCGCGTTTCAAGCTGTTGATTGCTATGCTCAAAACGCTTGAGCTGCATCTTGACGGCCGCTATGCCTCCCAGCATTTACTCCAGCGCGATTTTCAACAGAGCGGGGCGGCATACGAGGATACGGAGGACCTCATCAACGAATGTCAACGCATAAGCACCGTTCAGGCCTCGTCGCTGCTTGTGGAGCTGTCCGATGGCCGAATCCGGTGTTCCCTGCGGAGCAAAGGCCGCATCGACGTGAGCAAAATCGCCGTCAAGCTTGGCGGAGGCGGACATAAAAGGGCCGCCGGGGCCCGTTTGTCCGTACCCATGGACCAGGCCAAAGAAATAATACTTGCCGAGATGGCACAACAATTCAGCCGGTTGGATGGTGAGTGATTTAATCGGGCGGGTAATAACGGGCGCGCTCGCCGTTTTCATTGGGTTGAAAAGCTTTTTTACGAATATACCGGCCCCCTCGGCTGTTGGCAGGAAACCATTGTTCATCCTGAAGCCTGCGAATTAGCCTGCCCTGTCCCCACTGCTCGGCCGCATCCGCTCCCGAAACGATAGCTCTCGATTCTGTTTGCACCTGATTTGGGTCAGTCGTTTCTAAAAAGCCTATAAAGCGTTCCGCTTCGTTCGGCTCATCGACGTAAGTAAATACGTATGCTCTGACGCCGGCGGGCTGACCGTTCGGCAGGGGGCCTGATGCGGCCTCGATAGGCGCAGTTTGCCCGACTTTCCCGGCAAAGAGCTTTTCGGTATTCAAATCGTAGTACCATTCCTTTTCATAGACTTCCGTTTCTACGGTCTTATCAGGTATCAGCAGCCATATAATAATCACCAGCAGTAAAAACAACGAAACGCCGGTTACGCCGAAAATTAAATTCGGATTATCATTCAACCATTTCCGCGCGGGCAGATTCTCCCACCAATCTTTGATTTCGTAACCCAAATACTGCAAATCCGGAAGCTTGAAATCCATTTATATATCCTTCAAAAGTGCAGTTGCAATATTATTATACTCCGCCCGCCGGTGTTCGTTATCAGCGCCCGCCGAGCATTCTATAGACTTTTTCAAGGTCGAAGTTACGGCCCGAGGCGTCGTCAGGGTCTATTTCCCAGAACGCCAGCTTTTCCGTACGTGCGTCTCTGCATTTCCAGAACTCGCAGTGCTGGTCGCCGAAAGAGACGTTCCATCCGCCGCCGTGCCTTGCGGTTATGTTATGGCCCGTTCGAACGCGCCATTTGAGCGTATTGCTGTCGACCTTTATCGGCCAGAAGCTGTCCACTATCCACGGCAGCTTCGTACCTGCGTCGGCAAAGACTATTTTGTCCGGTGAAAGCGTCAGGCTGTGTTCGGGATCTATTCCGTCCCGGCTGCGCCCGCCCATAGCGTTCGATATGGAATAACTCCGCAATAGCTCACTGCTGTCGCTCTTGCATTTATAAATGTCCAGCGTATGATTCGTGTACGACCAGAGCGCTCCGTCCTTGATAGCCGTTTCCGTGCCACCTATATTGTTGGACGGTATGGCAGGCCCGTCCGCTACCCAGTTACTGCTCGCCGGAGTATCGTTCCAGTCAGTATCCGGCGAACAGAGACCCTCGTCATAATCGTTGGCATAAAAATACCACGCAATTGTCAACTGCCGAAGATTGTTCATACACACTATACGCTTGCCGGCTTCTCTGGCGCTGTTCAGGCTCGGCAGAGTAATCGACATCAGCATCGCGATGATGGAAATCACCACAAGAAGCTCAATCAGCGTAAACCCCGTTAGAAATCCCCTTCTTTTCCATTTGGGAATCTTAATTTCTAACGGGGTAAACCCACCTCGGCCATTTTTAAACTTCAACATTCGTTATTCCTTGCCTGCCCCGTTTTTATCGGGGTTCGACATTCGATATTCCACCAATTACCTCGTCCCTCATCCCTCGTCCCTCGTCCTTCGCTTTTCTGCCGTCTGTCCTCCGTCCTCCGTCCTCCGTCAAAACCCGTCACTAAGAACCACAACTCATCAAAAATGTAACGTACCCCTTTAAGTCCCCCTGCCTTTCTGGTATCGTAAATAGGAGGCTGTGCCCTTAGTTTCCTAAGTCATTACCATTAAGTCATCGCAAATAAATCACGATTTCTCTTAGGCAAACTAGGGAGCTGCTCGAAGAAATTGCTGTTCTGCTCCACAAATACCTTAACAGGTCTATTGTTAGAAGCTTGCATCTGTGTTTCAATGCTTTTAAAACAATTGTGAAGTTTTTCTACGGTGACATCCGCACTCATATAACGACGTTGATATATCTCAGCTAATTCTTCAATCTCCATCTGATTTGTATAAGATATCATATAGCGAGCAAGTCTTGGCCCAATTACAAATTTGAATTTGTTGGCTATCCGCAAAGCCCTAACAATACATTCTGCAGGTGCTGGGTTTTCTTCGAAATTAAGTTCTACAGTTCTTTTTGCGATTGCTTCAAAAAAACCTTTTGAATAAATTTCTCTCTTCTGTCTTCTCTTGCTAAATAATTGTATAGCAATTGCATCTATATTTAGAAAAGTAATTTTAGGGTAATCTGAAAACCCTTTTCCCGTAACCTTTCCCTCCTTAAAGGCCCAAGTGTCCTGTATTGGCCACATATCAATCGACCAATCTTTTACTTGAAGTTTTAGTCCTCCAAGACTGGTTTCCCCTTTAATATGATCTGGGAATAAGGTCTCAAGTAGTTCCCTTGAAACATATCCTAAAATAATATCAAGGTCACGTGGAATACTATTATTGCACAATAGCATATCTCTTACTGCCCCGCCACATAAGAATGCTGGGTAGTTATTGTTGCGTATATCCTCAAGCACACTATATAAATGTGGGTAATGCCGTTTAGAGTCGGTAGCAACGAACCGTCCAAGGCGTGTTCGAAGTTTTTGTTTCAATTTTTGTATTTTTATGCTAACCATTAGTCAATCGTTTATGAAGCGTGCACGCAAAAGTATCGGTCATGCCACAAATATAATCCGTCATAAGTTGCATGCTACAGTATTTCTCAGGAAATTTCTTTTCTTCCATGACCTTATTATATATTACACGATAATTTCTTGAGGTCAATTCGAAAATTTTACCTGCAAAGCCTTTTTTATCTTTGCTGGAGGCCCCTTTCCAAAAGATGTCCATCAAATCCTGAATTACCCGCCGCCCCATTAATTCTAATTTAAGAGTTTCTTTTGAACAATATATATACTTTATTCCCACTTCCTTACAAGCTTCGATCAGTGCACCGGCCTCGCTGTCTTTATATAACTCGTTGGGATAATCACCATTCATAATGTCTTTATAATTCTCTTTAAATGCTTTTTCAATAGCTTTTGCTGATTCAATTATAACGAATACTCGAAAGGCTTGAGCCAACGTATTATCATGCGCTTTGCCTTTTCCAGGAATAGTTTTCTTAGCTTTTTTAAGCATGTCGCGTGCTTTTGAAAAACATAACTTCAGCATCTCCGAATCACTTTTAGAATATTCTTTCGTTTTCGTTGCTTTTTTAAATTCTTTTCTAAGCTTAAC
>JAUWPZ010000070.1 GCA_030611315.1 Sedimentisphaerales bacterium | reverse complement strand
CGCTGTCATCCCTGCGGAAGCAGGGAACCAGTAACGTAGCGGTCGAGTGGATTCCCGCTTTCGCGGGAATGACAAGTTATTTTATGTTACTGTTAGATAAGGACTTATGGTGATATCTTATGAAAAAACGGTCAGTTTGAGTTTTAATACCAATTTTAGTTAATTGTTGCGCCTTAAGGGTAAATAGTCGTGTCATTTCGACCGAAGCGATGCGGTCCATAAGGACTCCATAGGAGAGCATCGCGAAGTGGAGAAATCCAATAAGATTTTGGTTTCCTATTCTATCAGATTTCTCGACTCGCCGTTCGGCTCGCTCGAAATGACAACAATATATGCGCATTAATTAAACACAACTGGTATACCCTTAAGGGTAATAAATTCCCGCGATTAGGATTGTAATTTATTGTTTTAAGGTTACTTGCCCGCGAACCCGCCGCGGCGGGGGAAATTTCTTTTCGTGAGCACTATATAATAACAGTTTGCAGTGCGGAACGGAAACAGGGACGTAGTCAAACCGCTTCCTGCCTTGTTAGCTAAAGGCCCTTCGCAGCACAGCGAGGCTCTTGGGCAAGGCGGTCTTGTAGTCCTCGTTTCCCTCGAATTCGAGTGAGACATAGCCGCGGAAGTTGACCCTGCGCATAATCCGGGCGATGCGCGGATAATCCAAATCCAGCGTGTACCATAAACCACCGCCGTAGTAGGTCTTGGCCTGCATAAACACAGCGTACCGGGCGCACTTCTCGAGTTTTTCATAAGGCTCTTCGAGGAAATTGCCGGTATCAAGCAGTACCCTCAACCAGGGCGAATCGATTGCGTTTATGATTCTAAGAAGACCCTCAGGGGTGCGGGAAAGGCCCCAGTGGTTCTCCAGCCCCAGTATTACTCCGCATTTCTCGGCGATGGGCAGGCATTTTTCGATACTGTCAATGACCCACTTGAAGCCGTCGTCCTCAGTGTAACCGGCCAATACCGGCTCGATGCCGCGGTTCGCCATCAGTTCATCGAAACTTTTGGAAGTGCCCCACCTGCCGGTGTTGATGCGTATTATCGGTATGCCGAGTCCGTAGGCTAATTGGATGCACTTGATAGTGTGGTCGATATTTTTCTGTCTCTTCTCTTTGTCGGGTGAGACAAAGCCCTGATGTGTGGAAAGACCGCACAGAGCAACGCCGTTGATAAGCGCACGGCTCTTGAGGCTCTGCAGATAGGCATTGGACTCTTTCTCCATTTGAATGTGAAGGATTTCCACCGCGTCGAAGCCCATCCGGGCCGCCTCGTCAATACAGGTCTCAATCGGCAGTTTCAAATCCCGCTTGAAACGCCAGAAGGAGTACGTGGAAACGGCAATAGGATTGGGACGACGGGATTTACGGGTCGATTCGGCAGCACGAGCACTCGATTTCACCGAGTTTGACGAGCCGGAACCAAGTACAAGGGCAGCGGCGGCAACGGCCGAGCGTGCGAGAAAATTTCTGCGCTTGATTGAATTCATAATTTGTCCTTACTTGTTTTGTATTATCGCAATAAATTACACTCGATTATCAATATGCCAATCTTGCCGGCTGCTGAGCTTTTGGAAAAACTAAACAGGCCGGTTGCCTCCGGCCGGCGAGTCGGCGTTAATATCCGCTGCTATCTGCATAAACCTCGGCATCGCATAATCGAAAAAACGTTTGTACGCCTCGCAAAAATAACTCTCTCGGCCGTAGTTTTCCTTATCAAACGGGGCCCTGTCTTTCATACAGCCGCCGCGGCAGATTGCAAGATGCCTACATACAAGGCACTTATTGCAAAGATTCTGTTTTTTCCTGGCGAATTCAAGTTTTTTGCTGCTTGCAGCGAGCTGCTCAATCGGCGTTTCAAAGATGTTGCCCAATCGCCACTTAGGCTCGACAAAAAAATCACAGCAGAAAGCGTCGCCGTTATGCTCGACGACAATATACTGGCTGCATTGCTTGTCGAACGTACAAATGGTATGCCTGCCCATAACGCAATACGACAGAATCGAATCGAAGTCGCGAATGCTCAACTTCTGCGGCCCATATTCGTACCAGCGGTCAAAAATCCTGCACCAGAATTCGCCAAGCTGCTCGGGCGTAACCGAGAAATCCGCAATCTCGCCCGTGACGGGGTCAACCTCGACGCAGGGAATAAACTGCAAAAACCTCACACCCAGCCCGAGCAGAAAATCAAACACCTCATCGGGATGCCCGGCGTTTCTGGCGTTCAGCAAAGTGAGTGTATTGAATTCAACCTTGTATTTTTTGCAGTTTTCGATGGCCCTGACCACCCTGTCAAAGGTGCCTGCGCCGGAATAGTCTATGCGGTAATAATCGTGAAATTCCTTGGGGCCGTCGATACTAATCCCGACAAGAACTTTATTCTCTTGCAGGAAACGGCACCACTTTTCATCAAGCAGGATGGCATTGGTTTGCAGGGAATTGCCCACCTCCTGCCCATCGACACCGTATTTCTTCTGCAATTCGACCACCTTCTTGTAGAAGTCCAGACCCATCAGCGTCGGTTCGCCCCCCTGCCAGGCAAAGCCGGCCAAGGCAAAACGCAACTGCATATAGTCCTTGATGAGCTTTTCGAGCACCTCATCGCTCATCCGCTGCCTGCCCCGGCCGACCTCCGGGGCCCTATTTTTATAAAAACAATAATGGCAGTCAACGTTGCAATCCGAGCCGGAAGGCTTGATTAAAAGTGTGAACGGCTGCATTATCTTCTACTTCCTTTACTTAAACCGACCGATTCGGCGTGTCATCCCTGCGAAAGCAGGGATCCAGCTACGCGACGAGCGAGTGGATTCCCGCTTGCGCGGGAATGACAAATTGTGCTATATTACTTCTTCGCCAGCACTTATGTCGATATTCTATTGAAAATCGGACAGTTTGACTTTCTTTAATTAAATGAGGCAATCTACCGGTTAAAACGAACACTCTCAAGCATTTTACTCAACTTTTGGACCAATTCTTTGTTCCGGGGCAGCTCGGATATATTCACATTCTCCACCAGGTCAACCGAATGGTCGTAGAGCATTCGCGCGTAAACTTCGCCGCTCTTTCGACGCCACTCAGTATAACGGTACCTGTCGGTCTTGACCGAATCACCATTATAGTACCTGCTGAACACCGCCTTGCTCCAGGGAATGTCGGGATTTTTCAACAGCGGCACAAAACTTTTGCCCTCAAGGTGTGCAGGAATAGGCAGATTGCACAGTTCGCAAAGAGACGGATATATATCCAGATATTCGGTCAGGGCATTGGTCTTCTTCGGCCCGCTGACACCGGGAGCGCGGACAATTAACGGGCTGTGCAAAGAAGTCTCAAAATTGCAGTGTTTGCACCACAGGCCGTGCTCACCGAGGCTCCAGCCGTGGTCGCCCCAAAGCACCACGATTGTATCATCCCGCAGGCCCAGGCGGTCGAGTTCGGCCAGGACCCTGCCTATCTGGGCATCGGTGTAACTGACGCACGCATAATAGCCGTGGACAAGCGTCCGGGCGGTTTTCTCGGGCAAAGGCCCCTTCTTCGGAATATCCGCGTAGCTGCGCAGCTCACCCCAGTTGTGCAGAGCCGCATCAGGAGCGCCTTTGGGCCGGAAAGGATTGTCCGCAAGGTCAATATCCTTTTCTTTATATAAATCCCAGTACTTCTTCGGAGCGTTGAAAGGCAGATGAGGCTTCAAAAAACCAAGGGCAAGGAAAAACGGTTTATCCATATTCTTGAGACGGCGAAGGTCCGAAATCGCTTTATCCGCAATCATTCCGTCAAAATAGGCGTTGTCCGGGACGTCGGCAGATTCAAAAGCAGGTCCGGAACCGACGGTGCGGTCAAGCTGCCGGTTTTTCTCCGTCAGGTAGTTCCTCCAGGGGCCTTTCGGACGCCAGGGACTCTGGCTCCAGCTATCCCGGCAGTCGTTTGTATGGTGAAAAATCTTGCCGTTCGATATGCTGTGGTATCCGTTGTTTTTGAAATGCTTCGGCAGGGTCAATCCGCCGGGCAAATCCTTTTCAGCCCACGTATCATAACCGATGAATCTATCACGACAGGGCCTGACTCCCGTCAGAAGGCTGGCACGCGAAGCTCCACAAACGGGTACCTGGCAGTAAGAACGCAGGAAAATAACACCCTGCGAAGCCAAACTGTCTATGTTGGGAGAAAGCATTTGTCTATGGCCGTAACAGCCGAGCTGCGGACGCAAATCGTCCACGCCTATGAAAAGAACGTTGGGCCCTTTGCTTTGTCTCCCGGCAAATATAACCCTCGGCATCCCCGCCGCCGCCAGCGACGCCGCTCCCAGGCCGAATACCCTCAAAAAATCACGCCGATTCAGCTTCTTTTCTATCGTAAAGTGTCTTTTATCAACGTTCTTTCTCATTCTTGCCGACCTCATAAAAAGGTGTATGGATGCTTAATTTCGTTTCACCAGAACGAGGAATGTACCACAAAGCAGCTTATTTTACTATCACTTTTCCGCCGCTGTGTTGGTGGACCTGCTGATATCACTTCTCTATTCGCAGCCTGATTTTATCAGCCGAACGCGTGTGCCTGTCGGCCGAGCCGGCTTCTATGGCGGCGGCTATTTGCATAAACCTCGGCAGCGTATAGTCGAAAAACCGCTTATAACCTTCGCAGAAATAGCTTTCGCAACCGCCCTGCCCCTTGTTCAAACGAGCGCGGTCTTTCATGCAGCCGCCCCGGCAGAGGTCAAGGTATCTGCAGGCAAGACACCGATTGCCGAGATTCTGCTTGTCGCGGGCAAAGGTCCGCTTTGTACTACTCTCGGCAAGGGCCTCCAGCGGCGTCTGAAGAATATTACCAAGCCGCCACTTTGGCTCGACAAAAAATTCGCAGCAAAAGGCATCGCCCGTGTGCTCGATAACGACAAATCCGGCACACTGCTTACTGTACGTGCAAATCGTGTGGCTGCCTAAGACAAAATAAGTTACAAGCGAGTCAAAATCACGAATGTTCACCTTTTCCGGGCCGTAGTCGTACCAAAGGTCAAACAGCCCGCATAAAAAATCGCCATACTGCTCGGGCGTTATCGAAAAATCCGCGATACCGCCGGTGGCCGGGTCCGTCTCAATACAGGGAATAAACTGCAAATACGTCATATCGTTTTCGACGAAAAAATCAAACAGCTTGCCCGGATGCTCCACCGTCCTGTTATTTACCAGAACGAGCGAGCTGAATTCAACCTCATACTTCTGGCAGTTTTTGATGCCTCGCATTACCTTCTCAAACGTGCCGGAGCCGGAATGGTCCAGGCGATATATGTCGTGAAATTCCCCCGGCCCATCGATACTAATGCCGAGCAGAAACTTATTCTCGTAAAAGAACCGACACCATTTCTCGTCAATCAGAATTCCATTCGTTTGCAGCGTATTGCTCACCTCCTGCCCGGAAGTGCCGTATTTCTTTTGTAATCCAATTGCCCTTTCAAAAAAATCGACGCCCATCAACGTAGGCTCGCCCCCCTGCCAGGCAAACCCGACCACCCCAAAACCAAGCCGCATATAATCTTTAACAAGCCTATCGAGCACTTCATCGCTCATTCGCTGTTTGCCGCTGCCAAACTCGGGGGCTCTATCCTTGTAGAAACAGTATCTGCAGTCGATATTGCAATCCGAACCCGACGGTTTGATTAAAAGAGTGAATGGCTGCATCGTTAGCTACTATCGGTCAATCATTCTGTGTTTTTGTAACCACATCTGCACCCACTGCCGGGCCTGCCTCGCTGTTTGCAGTTTTCCTTCAAGCTGGGCTATGTACATCTCCTCAGCCAACTGGCCCAATCCGGGCCCGGGCACAGCGCCTAATCGTATCAAGTCATGGCCGCTAAGTAGTGGCTTGGGCCGAAGCTCAACATCACCCAGCTCCTTTATTCTTCTACGCAGGCTTATCAAGGGGGCAATACTTTTTCTGCCGCCGTCTTTGGCTTTTTGGATTGCTCTTTGCAGCTCATAAAGGTCCCAAAAATACGGCTCGGCAAGTATCCTCTTCAATTGCGCCAAAGACATCTGCTCATCGAGCAGCTTACCCCTGTTGGACAGGAGGAATTTGATATGTTTGTTTCGGCTCCTGCTGAGCTTTAGAACCCGGCACTTCTCAATTGCGAATTCCGTCCGGCACCCGGCAAAAAGGCAGGCCATCGCCAGGGCAAAATCAACCTTTTTGCGCAGCCCGGCCAATACCTCAACTGCAAATCCCGCCGGCTCCCGGGCAAAACCGCCGAATATCGCCTCAGATAATCCGCTCTTATTCAGCATCGAAACCCCGGCAGCGCGATTGGGATTTGCGAGTATGGCCTCCATCTCGATTGCTATGCGCTCACCGCTGATTTTTGTTATGTCTTTTGCGTTGCTGCAAATCGCCGAGAAGGTCAAAGGCTCAATCGCAAAGCCAAGCTGCGTGGAAAACCGCACCGCCCGCAGCATCCGAAGGTGGTCTTCGGCGAACCTGTCCTCGGCCTTGCCGATTGTACGAACTACGCGCTTTTCCAGGTCCGCCTGCCCGTTGACGTAATCAAGCACCTCTCTTTTCAACGGGTCATAAAACATACCGTTAATAGTAAAGTCTCTTCTGCAGGCGTCTTCAGCGGCGCCGGCGAACCGGACGGCGCCGGGGTGCCTGCCGTCGGTATAGCCGCTTTCGGTCCGGAATGTGGCAACTTCCACCTGCCGGTTTTCCACCAGAACAATCACAACACCGAATTTCGCACCGACTTTCAACGTGCGTTTGAATAATCCAATCACGTCTTTGGGCTGTGCATTTGTAGCGACATCGTAATCCTTGGCGCGCCTGCCCAACAACTTATCGCGCACACATCCGCCAGCCAGTAATGCCTGAAAACCGTTGCGCTGCAGCCGCTTTATTATTGTTATAGCTGCCTGTCTGCTTGTCATCTGCTTATCTTTGTAATATAGTTACGGCCATAGTTCCCCAGCGGCGGCGCTCTGCGAGGCGAAATTGGCCGTACTTTTCCAGCAAATCCGTCCGCTGGTGGGTCCTGACCACGACAATCCCGTCGCCGGCCATTTGCCGCTGTAACAAACTCAGCAATCCGCCCAAAGGCGAATCGGCCCCAACATCCTCCGTCCGGGCATAGGGCGGGTCAACAAAAACAAGGTCATACTTGCGCCCTTCGGAATTAACAGAAGCGCCAACCGAAAAAGCATCGGCCCGCATAACTTTTGAGACTTCGTCAAATCCGGCCTTGGCGATATTTCTCTTTAGAACCGCCGAAATCTTCGGGTCCTGCTCGACGAAAATAACAAGCTCAGCCCCCCTGCTCAAAGCCTCGAGACCCAATGAACCGACGCCGCAGAACAAATCGGCCACCCTTTTGCCGCTCGGCAAATCGTATTTGTAAAGAACGCTGAAAAGCGACTCCTTGACTCTATCCGTAATGGGCCTGGAGACCTGGGTCCCGGGGCCGAGTAATTTCATCCCTCGTTTTGTGCCTGCTATGATTCTCACTTCACTTCTTAAGCCTTGAAACGCCGGTTAAACCGGCATACGAAAAACCGAAGTTTATCACTAAGTCCGACCGCCGTCCATCCCAAAATTCACAGCACAACTCCTTTTCCTCCTTACCTGTAACACAGCTTTAATCTTAAACTTAGCCCAAAGAAACCTTTACAGCCCGGCGACAAAGCGTACAATTCAGGGTTTCTAATGCTCTGTTGAAAAGGTATGGTGTCATTCTGTCCGTAAGTCCCGTGAGGGACGCCTGACGGCGGACTCCATAGGAGAGCGCAGCGAAGAATCTCGCTGTTTCTGGGTGATAAAGAGATTCTTCACTTCCTCGTTCGACTTTGCTCAGGGCTGAAGGCTTTGCGCCGTTCAGGCCTGTCCTCGAGCGCCGGCGAAGGAACGACATTCACAGCAAGTTTTCAACAGAGCAAGTTTCTAACGAAAAAAGCGTTTTTCTGTCATTCCCGCGAAAGCGGGAATCCAGAACTACCGATTAAATATCAAAATGCAAAGATAAAAACTTGTCCTGAGCGAAGTCGAAGGATTACAATGCAGAATATGTTAGAAGATTCGAAATGACCGGAAGAGCTGCGACGATACTTGCAGCGGCCTCTTGTACCTTTTTGCTGGTCTTGGGATTTGGCTGCCGCAACGATGAACAAGCCGACACACAAACCCAGACCGCGCAAAGAAACACTTCTGAGCAACCGGAACAGAAAGGCCCTCAAATGAGCGACAAAGTAATCAAAACAGACGAACAGTGGAAACAGTTGCTTACAGACGAGCAGTACAGGATAACCCGGCAGAAGGCGACCGAGCCGGCATTTAGCGGCAAGTATGATAACTTCAAGGAAACAGGCTCCTACCGGTGCGTCTGCTGCGGCAATGAGCTGTTCAGCAGCGATACCAAGTTTGATTCCGGATGCGGCTGGCCAAGCTTCCGGACGCCAACTTCGGAAGATAATATTCAAACGGCAATCGATAAGAGCCTCTCCAAGGTTCGCACGGAAGTACTATGCAGCAGGTGCGATGCTCACCTTGGCCACATATTTGAAGACGGCCCGAAGCCAACCGGTCTTCGCTACTGCATCAACTCAGCCGCCCTAGCTTTCGACCCGAACAAAGAATAGAGGCGCCCTTCAGAGCAGGAACCGGCTGACGTGCACGGCGCATCGGCGGAACTTATCTGCGGGCAATGTAACGGTCTGCCATTTCGGGCTGCGGCGTTTCATAAAGAGACGATAATCGTCCAGCTTAACGCAAAAAAACTGATACATCTTCGCGTCAAAATCAAAAACATCCCTGCCGTCAAAATCAACGTCGATATTCTCAATCTGGTAGGCAAATACGAAAACAGCCCTGTGCGCCAGCCCGAAAACTTCCTGCCATTTAACCAGCCCATCCACATCCTCGGCCGTTACCCAGCATTCGAAGCCCGTCATCTTCGCCAGGCTCGTCCCCCTGAATTTTCGGCCCTTCACTTCCGCAATCATTATCCGCTCGCCGGGCGCATAAAGGATAAAATCGAAGCTCTTGATTTTGGAACGTGAGAAGACCGCCCTTTTGTGGTCATCGACCGGAAGGTACCGAATCGAATTGTCAATCAGCCAATTCTCGAAAGCCCGCTCGTAATGATTGGGAGAAAAATCCTTCATCTCGCTTTTGACTCAAGCCCCGAGAAAAACTTATCATAATCAACCGTTTCCTGCTCGCCGGTCGCCATATCTTTAACTACAAGCTGCCTATTCTTAAATTCGTCGCCAATGATTATGCACTTCTTGGCTTTTTGGTCTGAGGCCTCTTTAAGCTGTTTGCTTAGTTTGGCAGTCTTATAGCTAAAACCGGCTGTCCAGCCTGCTGAACGCAGCTTCATCGTCAGTTCAACAGCAGCTTGTCTGTAACTTTTATCTACGCAGGCAACAAAATAATCCAGCTTGCGTGATGGTAGTTGTCTTTCCAAAAGTCCTTTATCTTCAAGCAATATCGCCAACACACAATCACCTATGCCAAATCCCGTCGCCGGTATGGCCGGTCCGCCGAACTGTTTCAGCAGGTCATCATATCGCCCTCCTCCGCCAATTGCACGAAGCTCGCTGGCCTTATCGTAAATCTCATAAACAATGCCCGTATAATACGCCAGTCCCCGCACTATTCCTATATCGAACTCGCAATACTCAGCAACCCCCATAACCCCAAGCAGTTCAAACAAACGCTCAAGCTCGTTCACCGACTCCTGCGCTGTCTCATCCAGTTCCAGCAACTCATTGATTTGCTCGATAGATTCAACACTCATCAAATCAATCACTTTTCTGCGTTTGCCTTCGTCGGCAATCTTTTCCGCAAGCATTTCTTCAAAAGCATCATCCGGCAACTTGTTCCGTTTGTCGAGCACTGCATAAAGCTCCTCCAACTCGCTCCGGGCAACGCCTACTGACCGCAGCAACGCTGCGAGCATTTGTCTGCTGGATATTTTCACCACGACGTCATCCCGCCCAAGGCCCACCTCCCGCAGGTAATCCAAAGCACAAAATATCACCTCCGCGTCAGCCAGCACATCATCAACTCCGATTATGTCAACGTTCCACTGGAAGAATTCTCGCAGTCGGCCTTTCTGGGGCCGCTCGGCCCGGAACAACCTCGGTACGGAAAACCACTTGATAGGCCGGGGCAGCGAATTGATTCGCTGGTTGACCATCCGCGCCAGGCTCGGCGTAATCTCCGGCCTCAAGGCCAATTCCCTGCCGCCCCGGTCGGTCAGCGAGAAAAGCTGCTCGACGATTTCATCGCCGCTTTTTATCTGAAACATCTTGAGGTATTCGAATATCGGCGCATCATATTCCTCGAAGCCGTTGCGCACCGATACCCTCTTCCAGCCGTCGATTATCCAGTTCCTAACGGCCATCTCCTGTGGATAAAAATCTCTCGTACCTTTTACCGGCGGTATCTTCATTTGGTCGCCTTTTTACGTTTTGTTTTTCTCGTTTGTCGTTTCTCAATGATATTGTTGTCGAACTTTATCTTTATATACTCTTCCATTTGTTTGTCGTCGGTAAAGTGCAGCTCGTAGTCGTATTCGCCCTCAACAAAATCGCAGTCCGCGTGGCGGTATCCTCTGCAGATTTTCGGCCTTTTATCGTAGATATCACAGCGATAATCTTCCTCGGAAAGGTGTCTGCACTTGTTCTTTATGTTAATGTACCAGTCGCCGTCCTCCACGAAGACGGTTATATCCTCGTGGCAGAGATACCACCTTACATCATCGTAATCTTCTTTATCTTCCGGCGTCTCAATCGGCAGCGCAAAATATCGACAGCACAACCCGGTACACTTATCACATTGAATCCGCTTGGCCATAACATCCAGCTCCAAACACACTAAACACTACACACTGCCCCCCATACCTTTATCCTGAGCCTGTCGAAGGGCTATACGCTATAAATATAAGCTATTGTCCTTCCTGCGTCAAGAAAAGCGAAATCCAACCGCTTTTTTTGCTGGTATCAACGCCGCAGAGATGACGTATAAATATGGATATGCGCCGCCGGAGTGTAAGGTGTTATGAAGTTTGTTATTAAATTCTGCCGCGTTTTTCGCAGCGCCGGCCTTCTTACGCCATCCAGGGCCTCTGCCTGCTCAGCTTGCCCGAAAGGACGTCCTTTGCGATGAGCACATCCTCGATAATCTGAAAATCAAACATCCCAACGCACAAGAAATCGGCGCCATTGTCAAAAGCATATTTGAAAGCCTTTTTCGGATGGATAACTCCCGCACCTAAAACCTTATAAGCAATCCAGGGCTTTTTTACTTCTTTCATAAATTCGACTGTCTTTTGCGGCGTGGCGGAGTTATAGCTCACATTGTTCAGGGTTTTGAAATAAAAATCGGGTTCTATTCCCTCTTTTTCGCATGTAACAGGCACTTCTATCGAGTGCCCCCCGACGCCTGCGATTAACCCATTTTGTTTGATAAACTCGACAGCTTTTCCAAGCAGGTCAACACGACCATTTTTGACAAAACTATCGCCGACACCGCCCTGTATAAAGGCCCCAACAGCTCCGTTATCAACGGCCCTTTTGATACTGCTCGTCAGGTCATTCACTCTTGGGTTGGTTTGGGCAATCCACTGGATTTTGCCGCCTCGCTCGTCCCAGTATTTATTGAGAATTCTAACCGTATTCTCAATCATATTGTCGCCCTTGCCGCCGCGGACGTTCGCTATCGCAGTATTTATCCCGTTTTCCTCGCATACCTGCCAGGTCTCAATTATCTTCTCATCTGTAAAATAGTGTCTCAACAATTCAGAGACATAAATCAGGTTTCTGCTGTGTGCATAGCCATTGATCAAATTGCCGCCGCATAATAATCTGCTGATTTTGAGGTTCTTGATTTTGCCGAACGGCAGTTTGTTCCCACTCGAAGCGGATTTGTTTTTTGCCGCCCTGGCTTTGTCCTTTTCTGACCCTTCAGCCATCTTGGCTAACAGATTCCGCTCTTCAAAGCTCTGCAGTCCCAATGCTCCCGCGGAAGCTGCAATGGATTTCTTCAGAAAACTCCTTCTGTCCACATTCTTACCTGACATAATTTTCTTCCCCTTGATTACGCTCTTATGTATTTATTGGCTCCTGCGCACCTTTGAACTTCTGAACTTGGTCTATTAGAATACCAAAACAGGACTGCCTTGTCAATGAGATTGCCCCCGGAACAACCCTCATATAAACATTGAGCAATGCCCCAATCTCAGCGGCACTCGCCATCGCCCTGGAAATATCAATCCTTCCGGGCAGGCTTTTTGGCAAGAATTACGCTCTTTTGCCCTTATGCTTGCTAATTTCACAGCGTCTTATGGCCGAAAACCAAAATATACTATATTTTAGAGAGTGGGTTTGCAATGGTCACAAGAACAGGTATAATGTCCGGTAGCCTCGCCGCCGGCGCTCGCTCGAACGGTTGGGGCCTTACGATTTAATTTCGCAACAGGTGCCGAATTATGCTGCAATACAGGATGCGACTGACAATATTGACGCTGATAACCGTGCTGTCGGCTTCTTTGACGGCCTCGGCAGATACCTGGCGATTGGGACAAGGCCCGGATTTCAAGCCCGTCTCCGATTCAAACGACCCCTTTCTGATGGCAGCGTCCCGGATAGAGCAGTTCGTCTACACAGGCCAAACCCAGGCCGTCCAGAACGGTTTCGACAAGCTAAAAAAAGACTTCCCGGAAATCACCGGGCCCGACCTGGATATATTCATCGAGGCGGAAATTCTCTTCTCGCAGGGTAAATTCACCAAGGCATACAGAAGCTATGACAAGGTGCTCATACAATATCCCGACAGCGAGCTCCGGGAGGCTGTCAACAACAGGCAGTTCGCCATTGGAACGGCTTACCTCGGCGGCCAGAAAAAACGCATTCTTGGCGTAATCAATATCAAAGGATATGCTGAGGGTATCAGAATTATGGAAAAGATAACCGACCGCACAGGCATTGATTCGGCAATCGCAACAGATGCAATCATAGCAGTTGCCGAAAATTACGAACAAAGGCAAAAGTACGAAGAAGCATACTACAAATGGGACAAATTATCAGTTCACCTCGACGACGAAATCGCCAAGGACGCTCTGCTCAGCAAGGCACGCTGCATGCACGCTATCTATAACAAACACCCTGAGAATGAAAGGCCATTTTATGACGCCTCAAATCTAAGAACCGCCAAGACGCTTTACGAGGAATACAAAAAAGATTACCCCAAAGATGCCGAAGAAATCGGTGTTGATGAAATAATCAGCCAAATAGTCGAACAACTGGCCCAGAAACAACTAAGTATCGCCCAATATTACCAGAGAACAGGCAACACAGAACCGGCTAATCTTTATTTTGACATGGTCATCCGGCACTTCCCGGACAGCAAGGCGGCTGAAACGGCAGAGGAAATTTCGCAACAAAAACACGAGTAGCAAAGAGATACAAAATGAAGAAAGCTGAAATCAGAAGTCAGAAATCAGAAGTCAGAAATCAGAAGTCAGATTTTTCTGTACTCTATCCTCTGTCTTCCGTCAAATGGCAAATCGCAAATCCGCTCTCCTATGGAGTCCTTACGGACCACGCTATCCGCTCCACGCTATGTTGTGCTCTTATGCTCTTTCTTTTGGGTTTGTGCGGATGCACCGAATTGACCGGCTATTCCAACGAGTCGCTGTTCCCCCAGGACGTGGCCAGTGTTTGCCTGGAAATGTTCGACAACCAAACCTTTCGACGGAATGTAGAATACGAACTGTCGGACGCCCTGTCGAAGCGCATCGAAGCAGACACGCCTTATAAGATAATCTCCAGCAAAGACCGGGCAGACACCGTAATCAGCGGACGAATAGTAACAATCAACGAGTTCGCCATCAGCCACGAAAGGGAGACCGGCAGGGTGCTGGAAAAAGAATTGGAGTTAAGGGCCATCGTCAACTGGAAAAAATCTAAAGACAGGAGAACTGCTGATAGACAACCAATCGGTCAGCGCATCTGCAAGCTATTCTGAATATCAAATGCAGGACTTCAAATATGCCTCAATGCTTGCAGCAAACAAGTTGGCACGGAATATCGTAGAACTGATGGAACAAAAATGGTAGAAATCGCAAATTGGAGCCGTCAATAGAATCACGAACAGCCGACCGATAGGTACGAGACACGAATTATGAGTAAGAGCCAAAACAAAAATCCGACTCCGCCGCGTCGTGTTCCTCAAAACGAACCAGGCAAAAAACCGCCCCTTCCGAGCTACAGGCGTGGGCCGTTTAGCTACATTATAATCGCAATTATTATATTCACGGCAATGATGTTGATGAAGGGGTTGCAGAATAATGTTGATAAAATCAGGTGCGATGAATTCTTCCAATACCTTGACGACGGTTACATAGAAAAAGTCGAGATCAAAGACACTGAAATAACCGGAGAGTTTAATGAGACCGGCATAAACAACCGGCCGGAAAATGCGCCGGTCGAATTCCTTGTCAATTACAAGCCCGATGTCTTCAGGGAGAAACTCGTCGAAAAGTTGGAAGAAAGCGGCGTCAAGTGGGAAACCGCCAAGCAGCGCATCTGGCTCATGATGCTCATACAGTGGCTCCTGCCTCTGCTCCTGTTAATCGGATTCTTCTATTTTATCTTTGCTCGCAACCTTCGCAGCGGCGCCGGTGGTATGCTGATGTCATTCGGCCGAAGCAGACATCGCTTACAGGGTAAAGACCGGGCCAATGTAACATTTGAGGACGTCGCCGGTGTCGAGGAAGCAAAGGAAGAAGTGGCCGAGACAATCGAGTTCCTGAAAAAACCCAAAAAATTCCAGCGTCTCGGGGGCCGTATACCTCGCGGTGTTCTCTTAGTAGGGCCGCCGGGCTGCGGAAAAACGCTCCTCGCAAAGGCCATTGCCGGTCAGGCGGACGTCCCGTTTTTCAGTATCTCAGGCAGCGATTTCGTCGAGATGTTTGTCGGTGTCGGCGCATCGCGCGTACGCGACCTGTTCAAGCAGGCCAAAGAGAACTCCCCCTGCATAATCTTCCTCGATGAGGTTGATGCAATCGGGCGAAAAAGAGGCGCCGGCTTCGCCGGCGGCGGACACGACGAACGCGAACAGACACTAAACGCCATTCTGGTCGAGATGGACGGCTTTGACACCAACGACCAGGTGATTGTCATTGCCGCCACCAACCGCGCCGATATTTTGGACCACGCCCTGACACGGCCCGGAAGGTTTGACAGGCAGGTATTTATTCCGCTGCCCGATTTGAAAGGCCGCGTCGATATCCTCAAAGTGCACTCCAAAAAAGTAAAACTCGGGCCTGACATCAATCTCGAAAGGCTCGCAAGAGGAACACCTATGTTCAGCGGAGCGGACCTCGCGGCCATCATTAACGAAGCAGCTCTGGCGGCGACTATGGCAGAAAAAGACAGCGTCGAAATGGCCGACCTGGAAGAGGCTCGCGACAAAGTAAGATGGGGAAGAGCAAAAAAGAGCAGGGTCATCGACCAGAAGGAAAAAGAAATAACCGCCTATCACGAAGCCGGGCATACCCTTGTCCAGTCTCTGCTCAAAGACGCCGACCCCCTGCACAAGGTAAGCATCATCCCGAGAGGACCAATGGGAGGAGCAACCTTCGCCCTGCCAGAAAAGGACAGAACAATATTTACCAGAAGATATTGTATGGCACTGCTCCAGGTGTGTTTCAGCGGCCGAGTAGCCGAAGAAATATTCTGTGACGATATATCCAGCGGCGCACAGTCGGATATCACGCAGGCAACCAACATCGCAAAGCAAATGGTTTTGACCTGGGGGATGAGCGACCAGCTTGGCTTGATTAACTACGGACCCGATTCGACTCTTAAGGACCTAATGTACGTAATGCCGGGCGAGAAAGAATACTCGGAAAAAACCGCCGAGGAAATCGACGCCGAAATAAGAAAGATCGCCGACGAAGCGTACACAAAGGCCAAAGAGCTAATAGAAGCTAACAAAGACAAACTCGAGAAAATAGCAAAGGCCCTGTTGAAATACGAAACGCTCGACGCCAATGATGTAAAATTGATTATAGAGGGCGGCGAATTGGACAAGCCCACCGTCGCCGACCTATTGGCTGCCGAGCAGGCCAAGGCGGAAAAGCCGGAAACAGAGCCAAAAAAACGGAAGAAAAAGCCGGCTAATTGATATTGCTTTTATTCCAATTATATTATCTTTGAGGCGTTCATGGGGGAAAGAGCTACAACGATATTGTCTGCGGTCTGTATTTTCCTGGTTACCTGTTGTGCCTGGGGCCAAAACGCAGCCGAGCCGAACTCAGCGACCACCGGTGACGGGCCCGTTGAGATTGCAAGGTTCCAGAACGATTACTCGACCGCACGCCTGCAGAGCACCCTGCTCGACGGCAAAGCCGGTATTGCAGTGATATTCGAAGGCACCGACGATATGCACTATTATGCCAAGGCCCAGACCGCTACCGGCGGGCCAGGCTTTGAGCTGCAAGTCAAGCCCAGCTCCAGCGTCTTCGGATTTGGCCCGGCCATCTTTCCGAAATGGCACATCTTTGTGGACTCAACCGATACCAGAATCGAGGTGTACTCCGGCAATTTCGTTGTCTTTTTGCCTATCGAAACGACCAAAGCACCAACAAAAACCGCTACTATCGACAAAGGTGATGTCGAGGTCAAAATCACCGGCGCCGTCTGTACAAGCATGATATGTATTGTGCCGGATGTAACAACGCTGCGGACGAGTATCGACTTGAGTCAGAGCCTTTCGTGGGAAAAAAACACTCTCGAACTACCAACCGACGCCGACGAAGCCGAAACAGCCAGAGTACCGGCTTACTCGGTCTGGGTCGCTCTCGGATTGGCATTGCTGGCCGGTTTGGCATTGAATATTATGCCGTGCGTCTGGCCTATACTGCCAATAATCGTAATGAGAATCATCGGCCAGGCAAAAGAAAACAAAAGAACGTCTGTAACAATGGGATTAGCTTTTTGCATCGGGATATTGCTGTTCTTCGCCTGCTTAGCCGGCACAAACATCATTCTGCAAAGCTTTTACGACAAAACATTGAGCTGGGGAGACCACTTGCGCAACCCGGTCATCGTTACCGCCCTGGCGCTGCTGATGATTGTCATGGCCTTGTTTATGTTCGGCGTCTTTACCATTACTGTGCCATCTTCGATAGCGGGCAAATCCGGTTCCGGTAAAGGGCACGCCGGCTCGGTTGCGATGGGTTTCCTCGCGGCGGTACTGAGCACCCCTTGCAGCTTTGGAATCCTGACCGTCGCCTTTGTCTGGGCGCAGGGCCAGTCTTTGCCCCTCGGCACCCTCGCAATAATGGTAATCGGAATAGGAATGGCCGTGCCATACGCAATACTAACTTCCATGCCGGGCCTGCTGAACCGGCTGCCCAAGGCCGGACGCTGGATGGAGCTGTTCAAGCAATCGCTCGGCTTTGTGCTGCTTATCATCGCGGTCAAATTAATCAAGGCCGTCCCCGATGTAAACAAGGTCAATGTATTATATTTTGCTGTCGTTCTCAGCTTCTGCGTCTGGATGTGGAGCACCTGGGTAGGTTACGGAGCTAAATTATCACGCAAGTTGTCGGTCCGGGGCATAGCTGTAGTTGTGGTCATCCTGGCTTTTCGCTTCTTTTTTGCACCGGAACTCGTGGACTGGCAGGAGTACAAGGCGGACCTGGTCTCAACCGCCAAACTCGACGAAAAACCCGTCTTAATCAAGTTCACCGCCGACTGGTGCACCAACTGCGAAGTTGTCGATAAGTTTGTCTATCAACGCAAAGACATCGCCAGGCTGATAGAGAAAAAGGGTGTTCTGGCAATCAAAGGCGACACCACGGACAAGAATCAGCCCGCCACACTCGCGTTGAAGAACGTTTACAACGAGCCCGGCGTCCCCATAACCATACTGTTTCTACCCGGCCAAAAAGAGCCGATACGATTGCGCAAGCTGTTCTTTGCCGACGAATTGGCAGAGTTACTGGAAGAATTGCCCGACAAGTAAAACTGCAAACCAGAAGTTTAAGATTGGCAAAGAAAAAAATGATTAAGGTCGATAAAGAACAGGCGAGGCAGCGAATCAAAAACATTTGGCCGATATTGAAAAAAA